>CAYXVN010000095.1:0-9928 GCA_964468565.1 uncultured Oscillospiraceae bacterium
TGCTGGACAACCGCCCGGAGACTCTGAACCAGGAGAACAGCAGCTTTGTAGATCTGTACCTGGACATGGCGTTGAACCACCCCGGGGACCCGGGGCTGAATCTGATCCTCCCCCTCATGAAGCAGGCCTGCGACTGCAACCTGCTGGCAGAGGCCGCCCGGGTACGCTTCCGCTGCTTTCTCACCGAGGGCAACAACCCGGAAGCAGAGGCAAGGTGGGAGAAAATTGTCTCCAACCCCGCTGCCATCCAGGCCGTGGATGCCAAAGCGGTGGTGGAAGAGTGCCACCTGGAAAACCAGACGGAGAGCGGTAAACTGATAATATTCCTTCAGCAGCTGCAGCAGTCCATTCAGGAGGATACGAAGCGCAACGCGGCAGAGGCAAAGCCCCGGTGGAACTGCACGTATCAGGTACTGGTTCAGCGGGAATCCGAGCGCAAGGGCAAGGAACGGTCAAAACTGCTTAGGCCCGACAGAAGCCACCTCACCACCACCAGTGCACCCTACGATCGGTTTCACTTCCGCTTCGAGACCGTCCGGTCCATCGTAAATGAGATTTGCAAAGCAGAATCAGGAGGTGCACCATGAGCAAAACGCTGCTGCAGACAGATGGAACGAACAGTCGGGTGTACTATGGGCAACTGCTGAACCCGCCGGAGGGCTATCACCTGGAACTGGGCGTTGCGACCACCTACTCTCTGAATCTGAACGCCCTGGCTGCCGCCTGCAGTGCTCTGGACCAGGACCAGCAGGGGAATGTGAATCCTCTTTCTTTTGTTGGCACCCTGCAGCGGATCTCTCCCAGGCTCCTTGTATTCTGCAGTGACTCCCACATTCAGGTCCCGTCCCCCGTCCGGAACTGGCATCCGCTTCTGGAACAGATGATCGTACCGGTGAAACTGGAAAAACAAAACGGCGCTTACCCTGCCTTCCACCCCAAAATGTGGCTGCTGCAGTATAAGCAGGATACAAAGGATGACAGACCCGGTGAGTACCGCTACCGCTTTGCCGTTCTCAGCCGCAATCTGACCTTTGACCGGAGCTGGGACGTGGCCTTCGCCCTGGATGGCAAGGAGACAGGCCAAGAAGAGAAGAAGACCGCACCGCTGGTGGAATTTCTGGAATTTCTCCGGGGGGAGGCGGTGAAGGGCGGTACGGAGCCCGGGATACTGGATACCCTGATCGGCCGGCTGAAGAAGGTCTCCTTCCTCCAGGATCTCAAGGGGTCCGGGGTGCATGACATGGATATTGTGCCCATGGGGCTTCCCCACGACCATCACTCCATGGAGGCGGAACTGGGTCTCTCCGGAACACCCAGGAAAACCTTCCAGGCCTTTGCCGTCTTTTCCCCCTTCCTGACCCCCAGTCTGGTGCAGGAGTGGAACAGCCTGGATGTCCGGGAGAAACGGCTCCTGGTCACCCGCCGCTCTCAGCTGGAAAAACTGAAGAAGGAGCAGGCCGACAACTTTGAGCTCTGGGTACTGAAGGACATGGCCAGTGATCCGGAGTGGATCCTGGAGGGGGCAGACAGCCCCCATGCCCAGAAGCCAACGGCTTCGCACCCCCGTGACATCCACGCCAAACTCTTTGTCACCGAGACGGAATCGGAGACCTCTCTCTACCTGGGCTCCATGAACGCCACCAGGGCCGCACTTCAGTCCAATGTGGAACTGATGGTCTGCCTGCACTTTCACCGCTGCGATTACAGCGTCAGTGCCTTCCGGAAGGATCTCTTCGGCCCGGATCCAGACAAGCCCTCCAACCCCTTTCAGCAGGAAACGGTCGCTGACAGGCCGCAGGTCACTGCGGATTCCGCTCCCGATCTGAACACGATCCTGAACATCGCCTGCCGGCTGAACTTCCGGGCCGAAGCCAGAGAAGAGGAGGCAGGGAAACAGACTGCAGTCTGGACCATTGAGGTCACCGTCTGTGACAGAGCGCTCCATGCCGATCTTCTCTCCGCTCTGGATCAGGCGGAGATTGCCGGGAGCGGCCTCACCCTTGCCCCTATGATGAGAGAGGCATCCACGGTGCCCCTGGATCCCCTGATTCGCAATGAAAATTCCGGTTCCTCCCTCCGGATGACCTTCCAGGGCCTGCACCCTGGGCAGGTATCGGAGCTCTTTCTCCTGAGGGTGGAGGGCACCGGACAATCCGCCTCCTGTGTCCTTCGCATTCCGGTAGCAGGTATGCCTGCAGACCGACAGCACACCATTCTGAAAGCCATCACCGAGGACAGGCGGACCTTTCTGGAGTACTTCTGCGCTCTCCTGGGCAGCCCCCGAAACCGTTCGGATCCATCTGGGGTCCCGGATCTCTTCGAACCCACCCCAGCGGGGGAGACACAGAGGCCCTGGACATCTGCTCTGTCCACCCCCTACGAACTGATGCTGCGCACTGCTCTGGATCGCCCGGAGGACCTGGAAGACCTGGACAGTCGCATCGACTGGATCGAGAAGGCCGGTAGCGTTCCAGAAGATCTCCAGAATCTGCGCGCTCTCTCCAGGTTCTTCTGCGACACTCTGAAGAAAATCTCCGGGGAGGTGTAAGTCATGACCCTATCCTACGATCCCCAGCAGAAAGAGGCCGTGCTGGGTCAGCTGAAGGACTTTCAGCGCGCAACGGTGGACCGGGTGGAAGAACTCTTTCGCTCTGGCCAGAAGCGGGTTCTGGTCGCCGATGAGGCGGGGCTGGGAAAGACCATGATCGCAAAAGGAGTGATCTACTCGGAGGCCAGTGAGGCTTTCTCTCACCCCCATCCCAGACCCTTCCGGGTTGTGTACCTGTGCTCCAGTCTGGAGATCGCCCGTCAGAACCTCCGAAAGCTTGCAGTCTCCGGAGAAGCCAACGGCGACTCAGACAGCAGCCAAAGCCACGACGTATCGGATTACCGGCTCTCCATGCTTCACCTGACTCTGGCCAATGTGGAACCCGGAACGGACAACTGCATTCAGCTGATTCCCCTCACGCCGGCAACGTCCTTTGATGTGACCGACAGCCCGGGCAAGGCCCAGGAGCGGGCCATGATGTTCCACTTCCTGTCGGAAACGGGACTGTACAGCAGAAGCAGTCTGAGGAATTTTCTGATGGCCGGCTGCAGCAGGGAGACCTGGGACTACAGTAAGACAGTGATTGAGCGTTACCTTAAGGACAGGGAGAAAATGGACCCCAACTGCTTCCGGTTTCTGCTGGACAATCTGAACAGACCGGGCGACAGCTGCCCCGAGATCCTGAAGGAGGTGAAGGTGTATCTGGAAGAAGAACGGAAAGGACTGAAGGGTAAGGAGCGGGAAAAGGAGGACAACGCTCATATCTCCCGGCTGCGGACCCTGTTCGGACAGATCAATGCCGATTGGCTGAAGCCTGACCTTGTGATCCTGGATGAATTTCAGCGCTTCCCGACTCTTCTGAACCCCACCTCCAACGATGGGCATACGGACGCCGCCGTCCTGTTCAGCCGGTTTCTCAAAGGACCGAATTCCTCCAGTTCCAAGGTGCTGATGCTCTCTGCCACTCCCTACCGGCTTTACTCCGGCCCGGAGGACCCGGATAAGGATGACTCCCATTACAGAGAATTTCATAAGGTCATGAGCACCCTGATTGACGACTGGAACGAATCTCTGTGGGAGGGCTATGCGGACTCCCTCTGGAATCTGAGAAGCGGAGACGGCGAAATATCCTCTCTGGATTACGCCCTGGAGCAGAAAAAAAGGGCTGAGGAAGCGATGTATCAGGCCGTCTGCCGTACTGAGCGGGTCTCCGTTCTGGACTGGGACAGCAGCGACTGTCTGAAAGAGCGCAAGCTGGCCATTGCCCCAGAGGAGCCTCTGGACCAGGATATCCGCGTCTATCTGTCTGCCGGCGAGCTGATGAAGAAAATTGGGAAAACCCAGTTCAACGTGGACTACCTGAAAAGCTGCCCCTTTATCCTCTCCTTCAATGGCACTTCCAAGGACGCCTACCAGGAAAAGAAGGATCTGGAGGCCTGGTTCCGAAAGAATCCCGCCCAGGCAGACCTGGCAGATCGGGACCTCCTCTGGATCGACCCCAAGCGCATCTCCACCTACCAGGCGCTGCCTGTGGCCAATTCCCGGTTTGAAAAGCTGAAGGAATATCTCTTTTCCGATCAATCGGAAGGGGTTCACCCGGAACTTTACCTCTGGGTTCCCCCCAGCCTGCCCTACTATGAGATGCAGGGATGCTACCAGGGGGACAGGGGACGGTTCTCCAAACTCCTTGTCTTCTCCTCCTATGTCATGGTTCCCAACATGATCGCCAGCCTCATCTCCTATGAAGAGGAGCGGCGGACGGTCGCCGCTCTGGCACAGCTGGAGGAAAAGGAACCCGACTACAGAACCCGCTGCAGCACACCCCGGATGCGCCCCTACCCCTGGGGCCTTCTGTATCCCTCCCGCACCCTGGCGGAACTCTACGACCCTGTTGCCTGTCTTAAGGACCACCTCTCCCTGGCAGAGATCCGGACCCGGATCCGCTCCCGTCTGATCCCCCTGCTGGAGGAACTCCGCTGCCGCCAGACCGGCGGCTCGCAGGCCGGCTCCGACCTCTGGTATGCCCTGGCCCCCATGCTGCTGGACGGCAGGGAATGGGCAGACCGGTGGGTGAGCGCCCTCCAGAACCCCCCGGGCAGCTTTAATTCCGACATCGATGAGGATGCGGAGGAGGACCATGATACCGGGGAAACGGAATCCGATGCGGAACACCCCGGCACTGCGCCGGCTCAGGCCGGATCTCCGAGCCGTTCAGGTCTGAAACTGCTGGCGGACGCGGCAGAGAGGCTGGTGCGCCGTCTCGACCGCCCCCTGCCCGGTCCCATGCCCGACGATCTTCCCGATGTCCTGACCGATATGGTCCTGGGCAGCCCCGCCGTCTGCATCTGCCGTACTTTCCTCACCCTGGAAGGGGACCCCGAAACAGAGAACCTCCAGACCGGCGATTGCGCAGCTCTGGACTGTGCTGCTGTGCTTGCCAATGTGTTTTTCCGGTATCTGAACCGGCCGCAGGCCATTGCCGCCGTTTCTCTCTCCACCCTGAATTCCCAGGGGAAATGCAGAGATTCCGTACCCCTGTGGAAGAATGTGCTGCGCTACTGCCGGGACGGCTGTTTTCAGGCCATGTTCGATGAGTACTTCCACCTGACAAAGGAGGAGGTATGTCTGAGGCATGCAGATGGCACCCGTCCATCTCCCCGCACCCTCTGCGAGGAGATCTGTTCCACCATGAAGCAGAACCTGCTGCTGCGGGAGGCACCTTACTCCCCGGATACCTTTGACCGGTTTCGCTCCCGCATCCAGGCCGGCGGAGCAGCAGGGGACGTAGGCGCGCAGACACTGCAGATCCGGACCCTCTATGCGGTGAACTTCAACCAGCGGCAGAGCGAGAAGGATGCCAACCGCAAGGAGAACATCCAGGGCGCCTTCAACAGCCCCCTGTGGCCCTTTGTGATCGCCACCACCTCCATCGGGCAGGAGGGGCTGGACTTTCACCCCTATTGCAGAAAAGTCTTCCACTGGAATCTGCCCAGTGACCCCGTGGATCTGGAACAGCGTGAGGGGCGAGTCAACCGCTACAAATGCCTTGCGGTCCGTCAGAGCGCAGTCTGCCGCTACAGGGACAGGATCTCCTCCACCCCAGACGTCTGGGAGACTCTCTTTAATGCGGCCCAGGAAGAGAAACTGTGGAAACACCCAGGACAGTCGGATCTGGTCCCTTACTGGTCTCTGGGCTCCGATCAGGAGGTGAAAATCGAGCGCATCGTACCCCTGTATCCTCTCAGCCGGGAGAGCTACGGATACGAGAGACTGAAGGATCTCCTGTCCCTCTACCGTCTTACCCTGGGTCAGGCCAGTCAGGAGGCGCTGATCGACTTCCTGAAGGGGAAACATCTGGATTCCCGGAAGCTCCGGGACCTGTATCTCTGTCTGAGCCCGTTTTTCCGGAATCAGGAAGGCAGATAGCGTCACAAGCGTGCCTCCCACATGATTCATCTGCAGAAACACCCGTTTTGCCCCGGACCGCCCTTTCTGGGAATGAGTCCGGGGCATTTTGCTGCCCGCCCGTCCGTCTGAAGGACTGGATTTCCATCTCCCCGAGCCATCCCCTCAACAGGGGCAGACTGTTCGGAGGAGCCTCCCGGAGAGCAGAATGGTTGGATTCACCCATCCGTCAGAGTGATCGGGGAAGCAGCCGTCATACCGAATCTCCTCCGCGCAGCCTCCTCGTCTGAGGAAGTCCCCTGGAGCAGAATCGCCGGATCGCTACATCGGCATCCTGCTTCCGTTTCAGTTCGGGTGGAAAACCGATCCCGCTTTCTGGAGAGGTACACCAGATCTGCCGGACCTGTCCCGGTGAGCGGTCCCAAAGCATCCCGCAGCCCTGGCAGAGCGGTACCAGGTCAGAAGCACTGCACTGGCTGGAGAGTTCTCCTGCCGACTGGACAATCAGAGCGGGCCGTCACCAAAGCGGATGAAGCCAGGTCCCATGCTGACCGGACCGTATTCTGCGCAGCAGACACAGGAGCTCCTTCCCCACACCCCACACCTGTCAGCGTTCCAGAGGTCGGAAGGGATTTCTCACCGCGGCTGTCAGTTCCTGAACCGATTCATTCTCCGGAGGAGCCACAAGGACAGCCGAGGTGCTGCCGAGGGCCCCCAGGCTGACTTTCGTATCCGCAGAGAGAATTGTGATGGTCTCAAGCGAGCGGCATCCCTCAAATGCGCCGTATCCCACATACCTGACACCAGGCGGAATCGTCACTTCCTTCAGCGCTTCACAGCACAGGAAGGTTCCAGCCCCGATCTCCACCAGGGTGGAGGGAAGCGTCACGCCGGAGAGCCCGGATCGCAGAAATGCCATGTCCTGAAGAATCTCCACACCCTCGGGAACGGCAAAATGCCCTGTGACCCCGGATGCGATGCGAACGGTGAGATGGCCGCTGCGCATCTCATAGAGGACCGGTCCCCTGGCAGACAGCACCGTCTCCGCCGGGTCCAGGTGGAAGGTGCGCAGGTTCGGGCAGCCGGTAAAGCATCCGCTTCCCATAACCAGGTTCAGAGGCAGAGTAACCTCCTCCAGATCATCACACCTGCTGAACACAGAGGATCCCAATGCGATCCCGGGTGGTACAGTCACGCTGCGGATGCCGGCCATGGACTTGCCGGTTCCCTCCCGTACCATGCTCACTGCCCCTCTCCCGATGACCGTCGGCACCTCCAGATGCTCCATGGGGACCTTGACTCCCCGGATGGCCTGAGTCCCATCCTGGAGTTTGACGGTACTCCAGATCCGGCGCAGCTCCTGTGTCCTGGAAGGCGGTCGGGAGGCTCCACGGATACTGCGGCCTGCCGCCTTCAGTTCCTTTTCGATGTCCAGCATCTCCTGCCGGGCAAGCGCCTCAGTGGAAAGAAAACGGTTCCGGTATTCCAGGAGGGCCGCTGTCTTCTCCGGAGCTCTTTCCCGGACAGTCTGCTCCAGAAGCCAGGAGAAGTCCTCCGTCCCGATGATCTGTTCCTCCAGCATCAGCTGGAATACCCCGTCATTCCTCCAGAGACTGCGGATATTTTTGCGGATCAGTTCCATACAGGGTTCCAGGGTCTCCTTCGGGACGGTTTCTCCCGCAGCACGGCGATCCCCAAGACCCAGCAGGGCGCTGAGACGAAGTTCATCCGGAATTGCGTCCCCAGGACGGCCAGGCAGATACAGGGGAATATATCTTTCCTCCCCCTGCATCCACCATGAAAAGGACCCCAGCAGCTGTGCGTGAGGATTGTCCACAATCACGCAGCGCAGATTTCCGCAGCCGCAGAAGGCGCTGCCGTAAACCAGTGAGACAGTCGGGGGAATACGCACCAGGGTGAGATTTTCGCAGTCCTCAAAGGCCCCCTCCTCCAGAGTACAAACTTCGGGCATCACCACCTCCTCAAGGGCAGTACACCTGTGAAAGCAGTCCGCCCCGATTTCTTTCACGTGGGGCAGCACAGCGCGGGTCAGTTTCGGACTGCATGAAAAAGCCCCACGGCCAAGGCGCAGAACCTCATCCGGCATCGTACAGATTTCTTCCACTCCAACGGCACGCAGCAGGGTCCTGTCCTCCGGCCGGTACAGTCCGGGTCCAATCAGCCGGAAGTGGCTGTTGCCGCTCTCCAACCGGATCTCCTCCAGGGCAGAACAGTTCCGGAAGGCACCCTCCTGAATTTCCTCCACGCTTTCCGGAATCCGGATCACCCTGATGCGGGTGGCCGTGGACGTGGTGAAGGCATCCGCTCCGATGGCCCGGACTCCCTGGGGAATCTCCACCACTTCCTCATAGCCACTCCATCTGAGAAGGCACTTCATGACAATGCGAAACATTTTTTCCTTTCTCCTTTGTGCACCTGACCGGCCTGCAGGCACAGAAGGTCTGCCGTCCCTGACTCTCTGTCCCATCCGCCGGAACCGCGCCGACAGCACCGGTCTCTGAAACTCACCGGTCCGGTCCAGTCCTTCTCTCCCGCAGAGTGCGGCGGCAGATGGCGGGATGGCAGCTCATACACGATGCTGCACAGTAAGGAACCACTGGCCGTACAGGGAAAAGAAGTCCCTCACAGTATACAGGATACAGGTGGCTGATAAGTTTGTCAAGAGGTGCCTCCACTTCATGGCCGGTCAGGGCACAGGCCCCATTTCTGCCCTGCAGAAGTCTCCTCCCTGGCGCTCCGGGTCGCCCTGACCGGACCGGCTGCACTGTCGCTGCCGACGGCGTCACCGCTTCCAGCCTGGCCGGCGGATCGTGCAGGCAGGACAGGCGGGGTGCGTTATCCTGCCCCCCAGGGAGGTGTCTGGCACCTCCCCGGAAACACTGCCATTCTCTCACATCTGACTGCCGGATCCGGCTGAGGGTGCAGACCGGGCAGGGGAGGGTGGGGAGAAGAAGCGAAGAAAACCCTGCGGGCGGAGGGGGGACCTGCGGTCATGAATGAAGGCACAGAAAAACCCGCCCGGGCCATGGGGCTGCGGGCGGGCTGAAATCAGTCCAGATGGAAAACAGGTGTCAGATCCCGGGTAACAGGACTGCTGTCAGGATTCGTCTCCATGATGTCTGCCATGTACTCCCACCACCTGCGGTTGACAGGGGTGTCGGCCAGGGCATCCCAGCGGTCTGCATCCTCGATCTCGATGTACGCATACAGCACCAGGGTCTCCGGGTCCAGGGAGATGGTGTAGTTCCTGCCTCCGTGGGCATGGATGGCCTCCTTCATCTCCGGCCAGAGGGCGCTGTGGCGCTTCGCATACTCCTGCTCCATCCCCGGATAAAGCTTCATCGTGAAGGTCTTGATCATCATGTCCGCTCCTCTCTCCCCGCTGCGCAGGCGCCAGCGGGGCGGTTTCTCTGGAGTGCAGGGCTGTTTTCCGCCCTCTGCAGCCCTGGGTGCCTGCGGGCAGCAGAAGGGAGAATGTCCGGATGGGGAGACTGCCGCCTCCGGAGGACCTCCATGTGGCACACGGGGATGCACATGAGAACGCCTGCACGGTCAGTGATCTCCCGGTCGGCACCCAGCCGGTGGCAGCACGCCCCCAGCCGCGGTCCTCGGCCTCTTTCTCTTTGCAGGCGGCAGGGGGCTGATCCTGACCTGAGTCTGTATCTCTGAATGCTCCGCTGATCTGCCGGCCGGAACAGCCGGCCGGCGGGAGGGAAAATCACAGCTGTGAGGGCGCATCCGCTGCGGGACCGGAACAGAGCCGTCCGGTCCCGCAGGGCCCATCCGGTCTGCAGAAGCTGCCTGGTGGCCGGATGGAAGGATCGCGCGCAAGCTGAGGGAACTCAGATGGAAAGGGAAAAGGGGCAGTGCATGCCGGCCGGAGCCGGACGCGGCAGCTTACTCCAGGTAGATGAGGGCCTCCACCAGGGCCAGGATGGTCAGAGACTGGCCGTA
>CAYXVN010000096.1:0-9905 GCA_964468565.1 uncultured Oscillospiraceae bacterium
CATGGGAGCAGCCATAAGATCGCTTCTATAGATTTATCCCTCATCTTACCTTGGAAATATACCATTAATTCTTGCTGCATTATCTGCGGGGGCTTCGAATCCGATGAAATGGCCGGAGCCTGGGGGACAGTATGAGCTATGCAGAAGGAGGTGGACGGCGCATTCCGCCCCGCCTGACGCTTCGTTTTCAGACGGGGTACCCTGCGCCGGAGTGATGGAAGTAGCCCGTCTGAGGCTCTCTATTTGGACCTGGATCGGGCAACTGACAGTTTCCATCATCGCATCGGCTGAGTTCCCGGTGCAGGATTGGGAGGTCATTCCAATATTGGGTTAATTTCCGCTTGACATTGGACAGTGGACCGCCTAGAATAGCCTTGGAACAGAGAACCACCGCCGGGCAGCTGGTCTGGGGACGCCTGGAGTGCAGAACATCCTGCAGATTGTGGCTTCTGCAACCCTGACATGACCATAATGCTGCAGAAAGATGGAGAAGCGACGGGAATACCCATCCAGCCAGGAGGACGAAAGCGGGCCCGTATGCCCGGAAGTGGGGGACCGGCAGGGAGGACCCGGGAGCAGCGGGACGGAGAAGATTGTAAGGCCCGCCGTACAGCGGCTCTCTCCTCCTGCTGGGAATGGAACCTGATGAGGACACAGAAGACCCTCTGATCCTCAAAAAGAGTGTCTCACCTGCCAAGGCGCACAGGATCCCCTGTGAAATGGGTACCGCACAGAGAAATGCGGCCCCGTGGACCAACGCCGAAAATGGTGGAGAACATGGGGCAGGAGGAGTTCTGCACTGTGTCCAAGTCCTCTCCCGTCCCAAGGACCTGTGGCAGGACATTGCTTTGGCCCTCCAGGGAGACGGTGAACTGCCGGGGATCCGCACCGGGAGGCACCGGAAGGGGAGGCCCCGCCACAGAATGGCACAGACCCAGTGGACGCTGACCCCTGGCACAGAGCGCTGAGGCGGTCATGCTGACCCTGCCATTATCGGGATCCTGACCGGGATAAGTGACCGCTTCTCCTGGAAGCCCAAACAGGGGAGGGGGCTTGCATCAGTCACGGGATGCACTGCCCGGCTGCCAGCGGGGGACATTCGTGGGGCACTTTGCAGGTCGGATCACTGTCCATCGCTTCGAGGCTGCATCCCAAACTGTCCAGGAGTACAGATCAGGACCAGCAGGTTCAGCGAATTGGTGCGGAATGTTGCGTGCACTCCCACCGGCAGCTCTCAGCATATTGGGGCCGTCAGGTGCAGAGATGTCCGTAGGGCAGGAGGCGAAGATGCTTCTTCTGCCATCCGTTCTAGGGGGATTACCATTGTCGGATTTAAAATCAGGTGCTTCACCGGGCCGCAAATCGGTTCTGTCCCGTCTGAATGTTCTCTTCTGCCTGCTGGTGGTTCTTATCCATGTGCTGTCTCAGCCGGTGACGGTTCTTGACCACAGCAGCTGGCAGTATGCGCTGGTCCTGATTACCCAGCGCCTGTCCCTTGCGGCAGTATACGGGTTCTTTGTCCTGAGTGGTGTCAAGCTGATGCTCCCCCGGAGGAGACCGGTCTCCCTGGGGAAATACTACCTTGGCCGTATCCGCCGGCTGGTGCTGCCTTACCTCTTGGCGGCATTTCTGTACTATCTCTACTTTGTCCATGTTCTCCATTACTTTCCCTTCTCCCTCACGGATTTTCTGGGCTACCTGAAGTGGGGAGACCTCTCCGGACAGTTTTATTTTCTGTATCCGCTCTTTCAGCTTGTCCTGCTCAGTCCGCTGATCCGCTACATTGTGCAGCGGCAATCACCTCTGCTGGTGATTCCCGTTTCTCTGTTCGTCACCTGGCTGAGTTCAGAGCATCTGAACGATCTTCTGGCTACATTCAGCCCGGGGCTGACCTTTGGCCACAGCGATATCCTCTTCACCACCTACCTGGTCTACTATGTGGTCGGGTGCTACATCGGGCTGTACTGGGACAGCTTCGAGAGCTTTCTCAAAGAGAACCGGGCTCTCATCACCGGGCTGTTTGTCGTATTTGCCTCAGCAGATGGGTTGGGAAGCTGGCTGCTGTTCAGCGGTCGCAGAGAGGTGGTATGGCTCAACTTCACTCACGTCATGTACAGCCTGGTCTGTGTCCTGTTCCTGTTTCTTGTGGTGCCGAAGGGCGGGCAGCCCTCCGGTGCGGTTCAGAAGCTGGACAGGGCCAGTTACCTCATCTACCTGTATCACTGCCTTGCCGTGACTGCCTTCAATGCGGAGGAACACCTGCTGCCGGTAACCGATGAGGGTATTCTTCTGCTCCTCAGAGCTGTTTTCGTCTATACCGTCACGCTGGGGGGCTGTATCCTGTGGCAGGCACTATGGGCACGAATCCGCTCTGCGGTCAGGAACTTCAGGAACTGATCTGGGAACGGACCATCCCCAGCACCCGGAAGCACCGCCGGTACACAAAGCCGTACCCCGCGCTCTGCCGGAAGAACGCTGCCAGCCGCTGCTGTGCCCTGAACGGGATGGCGAACCACCTCAGAGCGGTTGCAAACGGGATTCACGTTGAGGCCGGTTGCATCTGAGCCCTGCAGGTCCCGGCAGGACCGAAATGCGCCGCATCGCCGGGCAGCAGGTCTGGCAGCTTCCCTGGGGGAGCGCTGTCCCGGACCCCTCTTCCCCAGCGCTCAGATCCTTAAAAGCCCGGGGGACGGTTTCTCATGGTTGGCTTCCTATACTCTGGGGGCAGTGTGACCACCAGTCAGGCCGGTACGTCAGGATGAATCTCGCCAGGCACCGGCGCATCTTCATTCACCGGTTCCGGCGATGCCTCTGCAGCGCCTTCCTCCTCCCGGGTTTCCGGCACCACAGGGAACTGAGCATCCCTTTTTTGAGGATTTTCGGCGGCAGAACTGCCTGCCCCCGGCACAGCAGTATCCCGGCTGCAGCCTGAGCACCCGAAGAGCGGACTTCCTGTCCGCATCAGCCGGCAGTCCATCCCCCTCCGGTTCCGGACAGGGTATTTCCCACACCGCGCTGAGCCTGCCCAACCCTGACAGGGACAGAGGAGCGGGTGGTAGACCACTGTGGGGCCCGGGATCGCCTTCCGGTTGGGGGGAGGGAACCGGAACCTGTCTGGCAGAAAGTCAGCCGGGGGATTCATACAGCCACATTTCCGGAACCGGGTTTTCCCATTCACCGACACATATTCCATAGCAATACCGGAGAAGGCCAATACTCCTGCCACACAGGGTCAGTCACCCTCTTTTCCTTCCTCCTGTTCGCTGCACAGCTCCAGAGAGCAGACTCCTGCTGGCTTCGTGCCTACGGGGGAGGGGCCTGGGCCTGCTCCGCTCATCCTCCGGGATGCCGCCTGGAGGCAGACCTGGCCCCATGCCTCCAGTGGGGCCGAAGTTCCGGTGAAAAGCAGACAGGCTGAGTGCACTCTGGTCCACCTGATTTATCACATATCATTAAGTTGGCGACAAATTTTCAGAAGGCACTTGCATTCAGTCGACAGGTAGTGTACAATATGCCTGATTTTCAGGCAGGTTCCGTTCCTGGTGTGGAAGCCGGCATTTGCCCGGCTTCACCGCCGGCAACGGCGGAAAACGACTGGAGCGCGAACCGGATCAGGGAGGATACCCTTATGAGCACAGAGAAGGAGCAGAAGCGGCCCCGTGGAAGACCCAGGAAATCCACGTCCCGCTCGTCGGCCGCCGCCAGGAAGGAACAGGACAAGGAGTTCCTGGAGAAGCTGAACACTGCTCAGGACGCAATCCTGGAACTTGTCAAAAATGAAGATCGAACCAAGGTTCGTGCCATCTTCCTGGATGCCAGGCGGGCGAAGCGGCTGGATGCCAGGGCCCTTCTGGTCCTCCTGGAGGACCTGGGGTTCACGCCGGAGGACACGGACCGGGTTTATGATATCCTGGAGAACATCGGCGTTGACGTTGCCCAGCCGGACACCTGGACCTCCATTCAGCAGGAACAGGACGATGCCGAGGTGGATCCCACTCAGAATGCCGATGATTCCGAGGAGGATCGGGTGCACCGCGCCTCTCAGGCGGAACTTGATTACCTGAACCCGGAAAACCCGGTTCAGATGTACCTGCGGGAAATCGGGTACGTGAAGCTTCTGACTGCTGAGGAAGAAGTGGAACTGGGCAAGATCATGGAGGCAGGTCAGGCAGCCAAGGACGCCATCAAGGACCTTCGCCTGGACGGGGTTTACTCCGGTGAGGAGTATGAGAGACTCCTGGCCATCTCCCGGAAGGGTGATCAGGCCAAAAACCATATGGTCGAAGCCAATCTGCGTCTGGTGGTCTCCATCGCCAAGCACTACAGCGGACCGGGCATGCAGTTCCTGGATCTGATCCAGGAGGGAAACCTGGGTCTTCTGAAGGCAGTGGACAGGTTTGACTACAAGAGGGGCTTTCGCTTCTCCACCTATGCATCCTGGTGGATCCGTCAGTCCATCACCCGGGCCATCTCCGAGCATGGCAGGATGATCCGTGTTCCCGCTCACATGCTGGAGGCCCTCAGCCGCGTCCTTCGGACTTCCCGGGCCATGGCCCAGTCCCTGGGCAGGGATCCATCGCCGGAGGAACTGGCGGAGGCACTGAACATGACGGTGGGGCAGGTTACCAACGTTCTGCGCATCGCCCAGGATCCCATCTCCCTGGAGACTCCGGTGGGGTCGGACGAAGATGCCCACCTGGGCGACTTCATCAGGGATGAGGCTGCCGAGGCCCCGGACGAAGCCGCCATCCGCTCCCTCCTCCAGGACCACCTGGACGAAGCCCTCCTCACCCTCACCCCCAGAGAAGAGGAGGTTCTCCGCTCCCGCTACGGCATTGACAATGAGGCCACCAAGTCATACGAGGAAATCGGGCTTGCCCTGAACGTCACCACGGAGCGTGCCCGCCAGATCGAAGCCAGAGCCCTGCGGAAACTCCGGGATCCCCTGCGGAGCAAGCACCTGAAGGACTACATCTGAGTCACCAGCGGCAGGATCGGTTTTCACAAAGTGAACAGCACAGCAGCGGCTCCTGAGAGCCGCTGCTTTTCTGGTCCCTGAGATTCCTGCACCCGGCACTTCCCCCAGCGATCAGTCCCCACGAAAATCCGGGTATTTTTTTCTTTCGAGAGAGGAAATGCACCCATTGACGCGTATAAGACAATGTTGATTTCTCACCTGAGAGAAGACCGAAAATCACCTGGTGGGCAACTGTCTGGCCGAAGGCGAGACAGCACACCAGGCCAGTTCCTCCGGGAACACAGTGGAAGCCAGGCTGAGGAGGATGCCGAATGAACACAGACGACATAACCAATGAGAATCAGGTCCAGGATGCCAGCGCTCTGGCAGAGGACCAAGACCGTAAACCAAAGGAGGCACCTGCACTGATCTCACAAAAGCGGGACATTACCTCAGACGGGTCAGATACTGTCACCGAATTCACCTCCCGGATGGAAGCAGGGGAATCTGTCATCATGAAGCTGGCAGAGGGCTCGGGCGGTACGGAAAAACTGGCCATCATCTTCGAGGCAGCCCACGAAACCGGAACACTGGCCGTTTCCGATCTGCTGGACGTGGTAGAGGGACTGGATATCAGTGCCGAGCAGATGGACCAGATCTACGACACCCTGGAAAACATGGGACTGGATGTGCTCAGCAAGGACTTTCTCCCCGATCCGCCTGAACCGGAACCGGTTCCCACCGAGGAACTGGAGGACCTGGTGGGCCTGGACCCCATCGCCAGCATGGAGGAGATGGAGGAGACCACGGAAACCGCTCCCATCGATACCGATGCCATCGCAGAGTCCTACCCCACGGATGACCCGGTGCGCATGTATCTCAAGGAGATCGGGAACGTGGCCCTGCTGAAGCCGGAGGAGGAAGTCGCTCTGGCCAAAATGATGCAGGCGGGAAACGAGGCCGCCGAGCAGCTGCGGCAGATGGAAATCGAGTACTTCGGCAATGAGGAGAACATGCCGCAGGACACCGTGGCCGAACTGAAGAAGACGGTTCAGAAGGGTGAAACGGCAAAGCAGCACCTGGTAGAGGCAAACCTCCGTCTGGTCGTCTCCATCGCCAAACACTTCTCCGGCCGCGGCATGCAGTTCCTGGACCTGATTCAGGAGGGAAACCTGGGTCTGATCAAGGCAGTGGACAAGTTTGACTGCACCAAGGGATTCAAGTTCTCCACCTATGCCACCTGGTGGATCCGTCAGTCCATATCCCGTGCCATCGCAGACCAGGGCAGAACGATCCGCATTCCGGTTCACATGGTGGAGACCATCAACAAGGTGATCCGTACCTCCCGGCAGATGGCCCAGGAACTGGGACGGGAGCCCACGCCGGAGGAAATCGCCCACAGCATGAATCTCCCCCCTGAGAAGGTCTCGGAGATCCTGCGCATCGGTCAGGAGCCGGTCTCTCTGGAAACCCCCATCGGAACGGAAGAGGACTCCCACCTGGGAGATTTCATCCCGGATGATGAGGCCTATGCCCCGGATGAGGCTGCCGCCCAGACGCTGCTGCGGGAAAACCTTCAGGGAGTGCTGAACACCCTCACCCCCAGAGAGGAACAGGTCATCCGTCTGCGCTTCGGCATCGATGACGGCCGAATCCGGACTCTGGAAGAGGTGGGCAAGATGTTCAACGTCACCAGGGAGCGCATCCGCCAGATCGAGGCCAAAGCCCTGCGCAAACTCCGTCATCCCAGCCGCAGCAAGTGGCTGAAGGGCTATATGACGTGAGGAGGAGCACCGGGACCTGACTCTGCCCCACCGGCAGAGTCCTTCTCCCCGGTCCGGCCCCTTTCCCGCCTTCAGGATCCCGGCTCTCCCTGGTCAGACCCTGTGATATTTCCCGTCCCCTGAAGGTCCGGCAGGGGAGAGGTCCCCGCAACCCCCTCTCCTCTCTCACGGAAAGCCCCTTTTTCCCTCAGACAGACCCCTATGATGCCCGGAGGCAGCAGAAGCCATCGGGGGAAGCCGTTTCCTGAACCGGTTTCCCCCTTCGCTCTCTGCTGCAGCGGGTATTCATTTATACAGATTACTGTATATAAAAGAGGGGACCCCCCTGGTGCAGATGCCCCGGGAGGCATCCACAGCAGCGGGGAGTTCTGAACCGGCTCCTCCGGGTACCCCTCACGTCCCTCGGGGCGGAGATCCGGTTCAGCCTCTGTCCGCACCCCACCGCAGCAGCTCTGCAACCGGCAGGGGAGGGGAGAGGCCCCCGCTCCGCCCCCCGGCCGGCACCTCCGGAAGGTCACACTGCACAAACCTCTGCCGGCACCTTCTTCATGGTCATGCAGGGAGCCCCGCAGACCCTGCAGACAGGTTTTATAGCTTTTACGGTATATTCCGGGGACCATGATGTGCTGATCCGGACCGCCTGCCTGTCATGGCTGTCCGGCTCCAGGGGGTCAGGTCCCGTCCCCATCAGGGGGACAGCGGCCCCTGGCACCGGCAGGTTTTGGCGAAATGTTGCTGATTATCAGTGTGATCTGAAAAAAACCAGGAATTTCCCACCTCCATTCATCCGGATCCCGTGTATAATGAAGTGGTCGGACACCGGGGCTGACTGAGCGGTCCCGGAAGAAGCTGTTTTTCACATTACAGGGAGGGAATATTTTGAACTGGACTGATTTCTATGCGGAGTTCGCCGATAAGCTCCGCATCTGTGCTGAGGACCGTACCGCGCTTCTCGGGAAAATCCGGTCGGTCTATGATTCGATTGAGATGGAACTGCCTCCTCTGGACGCAGAGGGACAGTTGACGGATACAGATCCCTTTACCATATTCGCACTGTTCAGCCGCGGCATGCCTGGTGAAGACCGGAAGAAACTCCTGGACGCCCTTGCTGCGGCGTTTGAAGTGACCGCCCCGGTTCCGGAGGATCTCACCGGTGTTGCGCTGCTCAGCAGCCAGCATGCCGTTTTCTATGCTCCCGCCGGGGAGAGGGACGAAGCGGACATCGGGAACCTGTGGAAGCTGTTCATCGCTGCACTGGACCTTGCCGACGGAAGAAACGATGAGACCCAGGCCGCCTTCATTCAGGCCTATGACACGGTTCTGAAGCAGAGGGGGATCCGCTGGAACATCACCATGGGTCTGTCCTGGGTCCGTCCTCTCTCCTTCATCAACCTGGATCACCGCAACCGCCGCTACCTGGGGGCTGAAACCCGCCTGAACGATCCTCTGGAGAACGTCCCGGACGGCGAAGCCTACCTGAAGCTGCTGGACTCCGCCCGGGAGAACCTGGAGAACTGGGGCTGTACTTCCTTCCCGGATCTGACCGCCCACGCCTGGGAGGAGTGGAAGGCCGTCCGGGCAGAGGAGCGCAGGAAGCACCAGGAGGAGCGTGCCGCTTCCCGTCCCCTGCCCCGCACTGCCCCCGCCAACCCTGCAGCCAGGGAGGCGGAGCCCCGGGTGTGGCTGTTCGCTCTGGGCCAGAATGCAGCCAGCTGGGAGAAATTCCGCGATGAAGGCGTGATCAGTCTGGGCTGGGATGAGCTGGGGGATCTCAGCGTCTATCCTACCCAGGCGGCCCTGCGGCAGAAGATGCAGGAAGTTGTGGATCCCAACCGGAGCTTCACCCAGGCGGCCCGTATCATCTGGCAATTCGTCCACGAGATGAAAACCGGGGAAACCGTTTATGTGAAGCGGGGCATGAATACCGTTCTGGGCCATGGCATTGTACGCTCGGACCTCATCTACGATTCCCAGGCCTCCTTCCCCAATTCCCGCCGTGTGGAATGGCTGGACGTAGGGGAGTGGGCCTATCCGCCCCAGCGCAATCCTGTCAAGGCTCTCACAGACATCTCCGCCTATGGTCCTCTGCGCTCCAGCCTTGCTCTGCTCTTCCAGAAAGGTCCCCTTCCTGAACCGGAACCCGCTTCCGATGCCCCTGCCCAGGCGGCTGCCTATACGGAGGATGATTTCCTGAAGGATGTCTTCATGCGGCCGGAACAGCTGACCACGCTGCTGGAGCTGCTTCAGACCCGGAAAAATCTGATTCTGCAGGGTGCCGTGGGCACAGGGAAGACCTATACGGCGCTGCGTCTTGCCTGGGTCCTCACCGGTCAGAGAGACAGCGAACGGGTTCTCTCCGTCTCCTTCCATCCCGGCTGCACCTACAGTGACTTCATGGTGGACTTCATTCCCGCTGCCGGTGGCGGTTACCGCCGCCGTAACGGTCTGTTCTACTCCTTCTGCCGCAAGGCCCAGCAGGATCCGGATCACGACTACTGTTTCCTCATCGATGAGATGAACCAGTGCGACCTGCGCACCGTATTCGGGGAGGTCATCACTCTCCTGGAATCCGAGAGCCGCAACCGCACCATCCACCTGATGCGCTCCGGAGAGTCCTTCTCCCTCCCCGCCAACCTGCATATTATCGGGATGGTGCGAACTGTGGATCATACTCCTCTGGAGCTCTCCATCCTGCGCCAATTCGCCGTCTACGACATGGTCCCCGCTTTTGATTCCGATGGCTTCCGCACCTATCAGACCGAGAAGCGCAACCGGAAGTTTGACCGCCTCATCCTCACCACTGAGCGGATGAACGAGGAGATTGCAAATGAGGAGACCCTGGGTGAGGAGTACCGCATCGGTCACAGCATTTTCTGTACCAGTGCGGACATCACCGATCGCTGGCTGGACCGGGTGGTGAACCATGAACTGATCCCTCAGCTCAACCTGATCTGGGCAGGGAAGCCCTCCCGTGCCCGTTACTGGGAGCAGTCACTGCGCAGAGCCATCCGCTGACTCCCTTCTGCGTTTCTCTGCACCTCTGTCAGGCCTCTTCGCTTTCCCAAGGAGCGAAGAGGCCTTTTCCATCTTCCGGCAGCCAGCTCATCCCCCGGTTCCACCGCTCCTCCAGGAAGATGGCCGGTGACACCTGATGAGCGATATTC
>CAYXVN010000097.1:0-9819 GCA_964468565.1 uncultured Oscillospiraceae bacterium
CGGCACCGGGCCTTCAGAAGGGGGACGGTGACGCAGAAGCCCTGCAGGGAGCAGAAGAGGATCAGCAAAACCCTGGCGGTCTGTTTCGGCGATTTCAGCCGGAATTGTCCGATCTTTACGCAAACAGGTGAATCCGGTTCGAAAAACTTGGATTCAGGTAAGGAGGATTATGAGAAGATATTCCCGTTCAGGGGCCCTGGCGTCCTGTCTCCGCATCGCTCTGGGTGCGGCCATTTACTGCGTGGGCTTTGCCTGGTTCATTGCCCCCAACCACATCGGGTTCGGAGGAGTCACCGGAATTGCCCAGGTGATCAACACCATCTGTCCGGACCTTCCCATCGGCGTTCTGGTCTTTGGGATGAACGTGCCGCTGTTTTTTCTGGGCTGGCGTTTCCTGGGGGGACAGCTGCTGCTGTCCTCTCTGTTCGCCATGGGTCTGACTTCCTTCGGACTGGATCTGTTCTCCTCGGTGCGTGTCTTTCCCCCCATGGAGGATACTCTGCTGGCGGCCATCTTCGGCGGGGCCATTGTGGGGGCTGCGCTGGGCCTCGTCTTTCTCCAGGGGGCTACCACCGGCGGTTCGGATCTGGCCGCCCGCCTGGTGAAACTGAAACTGACCTGGCTGCCCCTGGGGAAGGTGCTGCTGGCCCTGGATCTGACGGTTGTGATTGCGGTGGCGCTGGCCTTCCGGGATCTGTACGCTGCCCTCTACGGCATTGTGGCCATGGTGGTCTCCTCCTGGATGACCGACACGGTGCTCTACGGACTGGATCGGACCAAGGTGGCATACATCATCTCGGACCGTCCGGACCAGGTGCTGCACATTCTCACCCACGATCTGGGCCGTGGGGTTACCATTCTGCGGGGCCAGGGCGGCTGGAGCGGGGAGGAGAAGCGGGTGCTTCTGTGCGCCTTCCGCCAGCGGATGATCTTTCCCATCAAGCGGGCGGTGAAGGAGACGGACCCGGATGCCTTTCTCATTGTCTGTGACGCCCGGGAGATTCTGGGGGACGGATTCGGAACCTACAGCCGGACGGAAATATGAATCTGATAGAGGGGTGATAATCATGGCGGATCTGGAAAAACTGACCCGGTCCCTGAGGGAGAGGGGCTACCAGGTGGAGCGCTTCGCCACGGGGGCGGAGGCGGCGGACTGGATGGACCGGGCCATCGACGGGAAAACCGTAGGGTTCGGCGGCTGCCTGACGGCGGAGCAGATGGGACTGTACCCCAGGCTCTCCACCCACAACCGGTGCTTCTGGCACTGGAAGGGGGATGCCCGGGAGGCTTGCATGAGCACGGATGTATACATCACCTCGGTGAACGCCGTTGCGGAGACCGGGGAACTGGTAAATATCGACGGCACCGGCAACCGGGTGGCCTCCACCCTCTTCGGGCACCGGCAGGTGTACTTTGTGGTGGGGAGCAACAAGGTGGCTGCGGATTACGACGCCGCCCTCTGGCGGGCCCGCAACGTGGCCTCCCCCAGGAACGCCCAGCGGCTGGGCCGCAGGACCCCCTGCGCCGTGAAGGCGGACCGCTGCTATGATTGCGACAGCCCGGAGCGCATCTGCCGGGGACTGGTGGTGCTGTGGGAGAAGATGATGGACGTGGACATGACCGTGGTGCTGATCGAAGAGGAACTGGGCCTGTAAGGCCCCGGAGGGAGAGGTGACGGACCTTGCGTAGGAGGATGCTGGCGGCGTGTCTGGTTTTCACGCTGCTGCTCAGCGGCTGCGCCCGCCTGCTGAATCGGGAGTACACGGACGTCACCCCTCACAATGCCGTTCCCACCGCAGAGGGGGATCCCTCCACCCTGCGGGCGGACAGCTATCAGGAGCTGGTGAACGCCCTGCAGTACCTGGTGACCAACGGTGCGGAAACCGGTACCGTGCGTCTGTATGTAAAAAACGAAAACGTGGAGCAGGAGCTGGAGGACGCCTGCCTGGAGGTGGCCCAGGAGGACCCCCTGGGGGCCTATGCGGTGGAGTACATCCGCTACAGCGTGGCCTCTCTGGTGACCTACCAGGAGGTAAAGGTGGAGATCACCTACCGCCGCACCCGGGAGCAGGTTGCCTCCATCACCTCGGCCACCGGGGCCACCGCCATCCGCAGTGAGCTGGAGAAGGCCCTGGAGGAGTTCTCCACGGAAATTGCCATCCGCATCAGCTACTTCGACCGGGACGAGGCCTACATCCGCCGCCTTTGTCGGGAGGCCTTCTGCGCCAACCCGGGCAATGCCCTGGACATGCCGGAGCTGACGGTCTCCATCTATCCGGACAGCGGCAGGCAGCGGATCGTGGAGGTGCTCCTCGCCTACCACCTGGAGCGGGAGGAGCTGGAGCGCCGACGGGATCTGCTGGCCCGGAGGGCGCAGGAGATCACCGAAGAGGAGCGCCTGGCGGATTCCAGAGGGGACAGACAGCTGCTGGAGATCGCCCGGGCGGTGCTGGCCCAGGGGGGCTTCCAGCCGGAGGGGGGTTCCACCGCCTATCATGCCCTGCTGGAGGGGGGAGCGGACAGCCAGGGGCTGGCCCTGGCCATGGCCCTGCTCTGCAACGGACTGGGTCTGGAGTGTCAGGTGGCCATCGGGGAAAAAGAGGGCGTCCCCCACTACTGGAATGTGGTGTCTGCAGAGAGCGGCTGGATGCACCTGGATCTGACCCGTCCCCTGGAGGAGGGTGCGCAGGAGGAGGATTACTTCCTCTCGGATGCCCGCATGACGGAGGAGGGCTGCATCTGGAATGCGGATACCCTGCCCCGGTGCGGCATGCCGGTGGAGGGGGAGAATCAGCTGGAGGAGAACGGCGGGGAGACCGCCCCGGCTCCGGAGGAGGCCTCCTCCGGGGTGGAGCCGGAGTGAGACCGGATGTCCCGGCGTGACAGGGAACAGACAGGAGGGAGCGGGGATGGAACAGCTGGACTGGGAAACTCTGGAGGAGGAGTGCCGGAACTGCCGGAAATGCGCCCTGGCCCAGCGGCGCACCAACGTGGTCTTCGGTGTGGGCCCCCATGAGGCGGAGGTCATGTGCATCGGCGAGGGGCCGGGAGAGCACGAGGACCTGGAGGGGGAGCCCTTTGTGGGCCGGGGCGGCAAGCTGCTGGATGAGATGCTGGAGGTCATCGATCTGGACCGGCACCGCAACGTCTACATCGCCAACATCGTCAAATGCCGCCCCCCGGGCAACCGGGACCCCCTGCCGGAGGAGCAGGATGCCTGCATCGGCTACCTGCGGGCCCAGGTGAGTCTGATCCGGCCCAAGATCATCCTCTGCCTGGGGCGGATTGCCGCCACAAGGATCATCCGGCAGGACTTCAAGATCACCCGGGAACACGGGCTGTGGTATGAGCGGGCCGGGGTGCATATCCTGGCGCTTTACCATCCGGCTGCCGTCCTCCGGGATCCCGGCAAGCGGCCGGAGACCTTTGTGGATCTCAAGCGGGTGCAGCAGCGCATCCGGGAGATCTGTCGGTGGACTTACTGAGCAGGGCGCCTTCGGGGGATTGACTGGGGGCGCTTATTCTGACGCCGGCCTCCCTGCCGGGATTCTGGCCCGGCGGGGAGAGAGGGCGGGAACCGGACGAAAAAGCGGTTGACGCCGGCGGATAACCGGTGTAATATTCCTCATGCGATTCGTGAAAACCCGGTCCCCCGCGGGGCCCCGCCAGCTGTGGGGCTCTTAGGCCGGGCGAATAAATCGAGGGAGCTGACAAAGAACTTACAGAGAAATGGGGGAGGATACATGTCCAAGGAGTTGATCCGCCTGGCGAACTGCACCATGGCGTTCGACGACGAGGTCGTGCTCAACAACATCAGTCTGGATATCCAGGACAAGGAGTTCCTCACACTGCTGGGCCCCAGCGGCTGCGGCAAGTCCACCACCCTGCGGATCATCGGAGGGTTTCAGATGCCCACTGCCGGGGATGTGTTTTTCAACGGTGAGAGGATCAATTCCGTCCCGCCCTACAAAAGGGCCATCAATACGGTGTTTCAGAAATATGCGCTGTTCCCGCACCTGAACGTCTACGAGAACATCGCCTTCGGCCTGCGCATTCCCAGAACGGACGGGAAGGGCAACAAGGTGAAGCTGTCGGAGAAGGAGATCCACTCCAGGGTCATGGAGATGCTGGAAGTGGTGAACCTCCGGGGCTTTGAAAAGCGCAGAACCACGGCCCTCTCCGGAGGCCAGCAGCAGCGGGTGGCCATTGCCCGCGCCCTGGTGAACCGGCCCCGGGTTCTGCTTCTGGACGAGCCCCTGGGCGCCTTGGATCTGAAGCTGCGCAAGGATATGCAGAATGAACTGAAACGGCTTCAGAAGGCCATGGAGATCACCTTCGTGTATGTGACCCACGACCAGGAGGAGGCTCTGGCCATGTCCGATACCATTGCGGTTATGGACAAGGGCTCCATTCAGCAGATCGGATCACCCGAGGACATTTACAACGAACCCGGCAATGCCTTTGTGGCGGACTTCATTGGGGAGTCCAACATCATCGACGGTATCATGCGGGGGGACGGCGTGGTGGAGATCTTCAGCCGCAGGTTCCGCTGCCTGGACGGGGGTTTTGCCCCGGACGAGGCGGTGGACGTGGTCATCCGCCCGGAGGACGTGGACATCGTTCCCCTGGAGGAGGGGCAGCTGACGGGTACCGTGACTGACGTCACCTTCAAGGGCATGCAGTACGACATCATCGTGGACTTCTACGGCTTCAAGTGGCTGATTCAGACCACTGACCTGAGCCCGGTGGGGACCCGCATCGGGATCAGGATTGACCCTGACGGATTCCATGTCATGAAGAAGTCGAAGTACTCCGGCATGTTCGGCGACTACTCCTCCTACTCGGAGGAGTACGATGAGATCAGTCAGGAGGGCTCAGACGATGAAGAATAAGCTCTCCTGGCTCTCGATCCCCTACGTGATCTGGATGGCCATCTTTGTGGTGGTTCCCATCTTCATCATGGCGGTGTACTCCGTCACCAATGCCGACGGGCTCATCACCGGGGAGAACTTCGTGGGCATGTGGGACTACGCGGCGGTCTTTGTGCGTTCCTTCTGGCTGGCCATCATCGCCACCCTGGTCTGTCTGCTCATCGGCTACCCGGTGGGCTACATGATGGCAAAGGAGGGCCCCGCCTTTCAGCGGCTGGCCATGGCCCTGATCATGCTGCCCATGTGGATGAACTTCCTGCTGCGGACCTACTCCTGGATGTCCATCCTGGAGAACAACGGGCTGCTGAACCAGCTGCTGCGCAGTCTGGGAATCCTCAGCCTCTACAACCGCATTACCGGCTCTCATCTGGAGTACTTCCAGCTGCTGCGTACCCCGGGTGCGGTGGTGCTGGGCATGGTGTACAACTATCTTCCCTTCATGATCCTGCCCATCTACTCCGTGATTCTCAAGCTGGACCGCTCCCTGCTGGAGGCGGCTGAGGATCTGGGAGCCAGTTCCGCAGGGGTCTTCCGGAGGGTGATTCTGCCCCTGTCTTTGCCGGGTGTCCTCTCCGGGATCACCATGGTGTTCGTTCCCTCCGTCTCCACCTTTGCCATCTCCCGGCTCCTGGGCGGCGGCACTCAGATGATGCTGGGAGATCTCATTGAGAATCAGTTTCTGGGCGGAGCCTATAATCCCCACCTGGGGGCAGCCATCTCCATGGTCATGATGGTCATCGTGGTGGTGTGCATGGTGGTCATGAACCACTTCGGGGAGGGAGAAGAGGAGGCGATGATGCTGTGAAACGGAACAGCCGTCTCGGAGGCCGCCTGCTCATTGGCCTGTGCTTCCTCTTCCTGTATCTGCCCATTGTACTGCTGATCATCTTCTCCTTTAACGCCGGCAACAGTTCTGCCGTGTGGCAGGGCTTCTCTTTCCGCTGGTACGGGGAACTGATGAAAAACCGCCAGGTCATTGACGCGATGGCCACCACCCTGCTGGTGTCCCTGCTGGCCACGGCGATCTCCACCGTGGCGGGCACCTTCGCCGCCATCGGACTGTACTCCCTGGGCCGCCGCCGCCGGGAAGTTCTGCTGACCGTGAACAACATCCCCATGATGAATGCGGACATTGTCACGGGTGTCTCCATGTGTCTGTTCTTCGTGGCCTTCTTCACCGGCTGGAGTTCCTTCGCCGGGTGGGTGAACGCCCACCAGAGTCTGATTGTGCTTCCCACCCGCCTGACCATGGGCATGGGAACCCTGCTCCTGGCCCATGTGACCTTTGACATCCCCTACGTGATCCTCAACGTGGGCCCCCGCCTGCGGCAGATGGACAAAAACCTGGTGGATGCGGCCATGGATCTGGGCTGCACCTGGATGCAGGCCTTCTGGAAGGTGATTCTGCCGGAGATCAAGCCGGGCATCGTATCGGGAGCCCTCATTGCCTTCACCATGAGCGTGGATGACTTTGTCATCTCCTATTTCACCGCCGGTTCCTCCACCCAGACTCTGGCCATGGTGATCTACGGCATGACAAAAAAGCGGGTGACTCCGGTGGTCAACGCCGTCTCCACCCTGCTGTTCCTGGCGGTGCTGATTGTCCTGGTGATCAACAACGTGCGGGAGGCCCGCCTGGAGCGCCAGCGGGAGCTGATTGCCGCCGGGCAGCCGGTGCGCCAGTCCCCGATCCGGGAGAAGGCATTCCAGCTTCTCTCCTCCCCCCGGGGGAAGTACATCCGCTGGGGCGGCGCCTTTGCCGCGGCGGGGATTTTCCTGGTGTCGGTGGTCTACCTGACCGCCTTCACCTCCTCCCAGCCGGTGGTCAATGTGTGCAGCTGGGGGGAGTACATTGATCCCGACCTCATTGATCAGTTTGAGGAGGAGACCGGGATCCGGGTCAACTATCAGACCACGGAGTCCAACGAGACCCTCTACTCCCTGCTGAAGAGCGGCGGAGCGGACTACGATGTGGTGGTCCCCTCCGACTACATGATCTCCCAGCTGCTGGAGGAGGGCATGCTGGAGGAGCTGGACTACAGCAACATCCCCAACTTCTCCCTCATTGACGACCGCTTCAAGTACCTGCCCTACGACCCGGAAAACAGGTATACGGTTCCCTACACCTGGGGCACGGTGGGCATCATCTACAACTCCACCATGGTGGATGAGGAGATCCACAGCTGGTCTTCCCTCTACGACGACCGGTATGCCGGCAAGGTGCTGCTGATCGGCAACTCCCGGGATGCCTTCGGCATTGCCCTGAAGTATCTGGGTTACTCCATGAACACCACCAGCGAGGAGGAGATCCGGGAGGCCTACGAGCTGGTGGCGGATGCCAATCGCCGGGGGGTTTTCCAGGGCAAGGTCATGGATGAGATCCTCCAGACCATGGAGGGCGGCAATGCCGCCATTGCCACCTACTATGCGGGAGACTACCTCACCATGCGGGACAACAACGAGGATCTGGTCTATGTGGTGCCCGACGAGGGCTCCAACTGGTTTGTGGATGCCATGTGTGTGCTGAAGGATGCTCCCCACAAGAAAGAGGCGGAGGCCTGGATCAACTTCATCGCCTCCACGCAGGCAAACCTGGCCAACATGGATTACATCTGGTATGCCTCCCCCAATCGGGAGGCCCTGGAACAGTATCCCACCTATTACGAAGAGCTGTACGGAGAACCTCTGGATGAGGAGACCTACAACATCATTGCCGCCCCCCAGGAGGTGCTGGACCGGTGCGAGATGTATGTGTGCCTGCCGCCGGAGACCCGGGCGCTCTACAATGAGCTCTGGGTGCAGCTGGGCATCTGAACTGCCTGACGCCATCTGCCCCCGGTCCTTTCTGCGGGAAGGGCCGGGGGTTTTTCGCCCTGCCGGGAAAATGGGTCTTGACAGGCCAGGGGCGCCGGAGTAAAATAACACCGCTTTCCCCCGGAACATGCCTTCGTAGCTCAGCAGGATAGAGCGTCCGCCTCCTAAGCGGAAGGTCGCGCGTTCGAATCGCGCCGAGGGTGCCAGAAAACGCCGGTCCGACTTCGTACGGAAGTACGAAGTGAGGCCGGTGTTTTTCTGTTCGGGTTCTCTCCCCGGAGAAGTGATTGGGGCTTGCGCAGTGGCTGCCGGCGTGGTATACTGGGGCGCATGACGGCTGCCGGGCCTGAGCTTGGGGCTTTGTGCACAGCTGAACCGGGGGACAGGCAGCCGGGATGAGAAAAGAGGCCGATTACAGTGGAAAATTCAAATTTTCAGGGTACCAAGAAGGAAGTTCCCATGATTCCCGCGGACAGCGAGGACCTGGGGGTGGTGCTGTCGGCTGCGGTGCACGATGCGGTGGACCGCTGGGCCATGCCGGGGCGGATTGTGGGATTTCTGACCCCCCTGCTGCCATACCTGAGCAGTTCTGCCCTGCAGAACTTTGACGAGACCCTGACGGAGGCGCTGACAGTCTCCAAATCCGGTGTTCCCAAGCCGGATGAGCAGCTCTGGGGGGCATTTCTGGTGTCCGTACGCCAGGAGCGGACGGCCCGGGGGGAACAGCTGTATGTCTCCTGGTATGAGCGGAAGATGGACTACGGATATACCGATGTCTCCGAGTGATTCCCCAAAACGCCCGCTTCACAGGGAAGCGGGCGTTTTTCATGATGCAACTGGTGTGTGCATCTCCCATCCGGTGCGTGTTCTCAGTCTGCCCGGAAGGAGGAAGGCCTGCGCCCAGGGGCTGAAGAGGACCTCTCCGGAATCTTTTCCTCCTGTCTCTTCCTCCGCGAGGCCAGGCGTCGGGACTTCGGGAATCGCATCTCCGGCCACGGGGCCGATGCTCGTCTCATGAACCAGCTGCGCATCCGGGTCCTGGGCGGTGATGGCAGAGATGGGTGAGGATGCCCGCTTCCCGGCTTCTTTCCTGCGCCTGGTAAGAGAGATTTCTGATGTCCGGCACGGTTGCCCTGTCTCCTTTCAGGGGCGGTACCCCACGTGGTGCTTCCGGCGGGGGCCGGGAAGAGGGGGCCTCCCTGCCGTGTCGCAGGGTGAGAGGCATTCCGTCTGACCGGCGGGAATCCGGAGGGACTGGCCCCTCCGGGGAGTGTTGCCCCGGCTTCGGGAGATCTGTGCCCATGGCGGAGAGGGGACCGGCTTCCTGCTGAGGGAAGGCGGCAAAAAAGCCCCGGACAGGGCTGGTTTTTCTCTGCCAGGAGGTTCATTGACAGTTTTCAAAAGGAACATAATAGTGTAAACATCCCTTGAAATATTTGGATGCACGCTTGACAGGAGAGCCTGAGGGGTGTACATTATGTACTGGTCAGCAGGGAACTCCTTGGGCCGGTCCTGGTGGAAGTCAGGTGTTCTCCCGGTCCGGGGCCACAAGCAGGGGGCAGCAGCCATCCATCTCCGGACGCCGGGCGCAGTCTCGGCCGCAGGGGTGCCAACCTGAGTGCAGAACCTGTCCAGGTGTTCCAGTCCGGCGTGACATAGGCGATGCGCCTTGATGCTCTCTTCCTTCATCCTCACGATGGAGTGGGGCTCAAAATGGTAAACCCCGCATTTGCAAGGCGAATCGGAGAGAGAAAAATTCGCACCATTCATCGTGCCGCTGCTCTCGTAATTGCCCGCCGGTGGGCAGAACTTTAGGAAATGACGGGCATGTCCGCAGGCTCCGGTGTCGCAGGCTTCGTCCCAAGAGACTCGAAGACTGTTCAGTACCGGGGCATCCACCAGGATTTTTCGGAAAGAAGCATGCATACCCCCAATCTATGTCAGCGGGAGGAGGGACAACTCAAGCTGGGAAGGAGAATGTGGGAATATGGAAAATCCTCGTCGGCAGGTCACCTGCCGAAGCCCTGACCGCTCGGGGCGAAGTCGAATTGAGACGTAGAGTTTTATTCGACTT
>CAYXVN010000098.1:0-9670 GCA_964468565.1 uncultured Oscillospiraceae bacterium
TCCCAGATCTTCTACACCTCTCCCAGCCGCTGCGCCGTGGCGGACTCCTGCTCCATCTCCATTGACCGGCGCATGACGGCGGGGGAGACCTGGGAGTCCTGTCTGGAGGAGATCCGGGCTCTGCCCGCCGTACAGAAGTACGGGGAGGACGTGACGGTGTCCATGTACACCTACAGCCGGCCCTCCTGGACCGGGGAGGTCTATGAGACCGAGGCCTACTTCCCCACCTGGATCTGCCGGGAGGACGCCCCCCACGTCCAGGCCCTGCTCCAGGCCCACAAACTCCTCTTCGGGGAGAAGCGGGTGGGGGCCCCGGGGGCCATGGCTCAGCGCAACCGGCCTCTGCTGGACAAGTGGACCTTCTCCACCAACTGCGTGGCCATTCAGGGCCGGTACGGCATCCCCTGCGTGGGCTTCGGCCCCGGGGCGGAGAGCCAGGCCCACGCCCCCAATGAGATCACCTGGAAGCAGGATCTGGTGACCTGCGCCGCCCTCTACGCCCTGGTTCCCTCTCTCTACCGGGCCGGGCGGGAGAGAGGCTGAGAGGAGGAGGAAAACCATGGATGAAACGCTGAAGACCTGTCTGGATGCGCTGGACGCCCTGGACTTTGGAAATCTGTACGAGGGGGACTTCTTCCTCACCTGGGAGAAGAGCGACGATGAGATTGCCGCCGTCTTTGCGGTGGCGGACGCCCTGCGCAGCCTGCGCCGGCGCAACCGGTCCACCCGGATCTTCGACTCGGGGCTGGCCATCTCCCTCTTCCGGGACAACTCCACCCGCACCCGCTTCTCCTTCGCCTCGGCCTGCAATCTGCTGGGCCTGGCGGTGCAGGATCTGGACGAGAGCAAGAGCCAGATCGCCCACGGGGAGACGGTGCGGGAGACGGCCAACATGATCTCCTTCATGGCGGACGTGATCGGGATCCGGGACGACATGTACATCGGCCGGGGCAATGCCTACATGCACCAGGTGGCCCAGGCGGTGACCCGGGGCTATGAGGACGGGGTGCTGGAACAGAAGCCCACCCTGGTGAACCTCCAGTGCGACATCGACCACCCCACCCAGTGCATGGCGGACATGCTCCACATCATCCACACCTTCGGCGGGGTGGAGAACCTGAGGGGGAAGAAGATCGCCATGACCTGGGCCTACTCCCCCTCCTACGGAAAGCCCCTGTCGGTCCCCCAGGGGGTCATCGGGCTCATGACCCGCTTCGGCATGGAGGTGGTGCTGGCCCACCCGGAGGGCTACGAGGTGATGCCCCAGGTGGAGGAGGTGGCCCGGGCCAACGCCGCGCGCAGCGGCGGGTCCTTCACCAGAACCTGCTCCATGGATGAGGCCTTCCGGGACGCGGATATGGTCTACCCCAAGAGCTGGGCCCCCTTTGCCGCCATGGAGCGGCGCACGGAGCTCTACGGACAGGGGGACCGGGCGGGCATCCAGGCCCTGGAGGGGGAGCTGCTGGCCCAGAACGCCACCCATAAGGACTGGTGCTGCACCGAGCAGCGGATGGCCACCACCTGCGGCGGGAAGGCCCTCTACCTCCACTGCCTGCCGGCGGACATCAGCGGAGTCTCCTGCCCGGAGGGGGAGGTGGAGGAGAGCGTCTTTGACCGCAGCCGTACCCCCCTCTACCGGGAGGCCTCCTATAAGCCCTACATCATTGCCGCCATGATCTTCCTGGCCAAGTGCCGCCATCCCCGGCAGGTCCTGGAGGCCCTGGAACAGCGGGCCGTGCCCCGCCGCCTGCTTCTGGGAGAACCGGGATGAGACAGCGGATTGTCATTGCCCTGGGGGGCAACGCCCTGGGCAGCAGCCTGCCGGAACAGATGCGGGCGGTGAAGGGCACCGCCCGGGCCATTGCGGACCTGATCCAGGAGGGACACCAGGTGATCATCGCCCACGGCAACGGGCCCCAGGTGGGGATGATCCAGCAGGCCATGGCCCAGCTGACCCGGTCGGACCCGGAGCGGTACATCTCCTGCCCCCTGTCGGTGTGCGTGGCCATGAGCCAGGGCTACATCGGATACGACCTGCAGAACGCCCTGCGGGAGGAGCTGCTGGATCGGGGCATTGAGAAGGGGGTGGCCACCGTGCTGACCCAGGTGGAGGTGGATCCGGAGGATCCCGCCTTTGCCCACCCCAGCAAGCCCATCGGCAGCTTCCTCACCCGGGAGGAGGCTCAGCGCCTGGTGGAGGAGCGCAGCTACCAGGTGGTGGAGGACGCAGGCCGGGGCTGGCGCCGGGTGGTGGCCTCCCCCAGGCCCAGATCCATTGTGGAGCTTGGTTCCATCCGGGACATGGTGGAGGCCGGCCTGGTGGTGGTGGCCTGCGGCGGCGGGGGCATTCCCGTCTTCCACACGGAGGGACACCACTTCAAAGGGGCGGCGGCGGTCATCGACAAGGACTTTGCCGCCAGCCTTCTGGCCCGGCAGCTGGAGGCGGACTGGCTGGTGATCCTCACCGCCGTGGAGAAAGTGGCGGTGAACTTCGGAAAGCCGGACCAGCGCTGGCTGGACCGCATGACCCCGGAGGAGGCCCTGGCATATGCCCGGGAGGGCCAGTTTGCCCCCGGTTCCATGCTGCCCAAGGTCCAGGCGGGGGTGGAGTTTGCCACCTCCGGGCCGGGCCGCCGGGCCCTCATCACCCTGCTGGAGAAGGCGGGGGAGGGGATCCGGGGCCGCACCGGCACCGTCATTGCCCGGGGGGAATGAGGGCTCCGGAAACCTGACCGGACAGGCCCCGGGGACCCGGGGAGGAAGAACCTGAGCCGGGACAGACACCCCGGCGCCACCGGCCGGGGTGCCGGCTCCGGGCCGGGAGAGCCGGCCGGAAACCACACAGGCCTCAGCCTGTATCGGGAGGAGAGGACCATGGCGACATTCACAGTGAACAATACGGCGGTATCCCCCGCCCGGAATCAGAGCCTGCTGCGCTTCCTGCGGGACGAGATGCTCCTCACTTCAGTGAAGGACGGCTGTTCCGAGGGGGCCTGCGGCGCCTGCACCGTGCTCATCAACGGAAGGACCGTCCGGGCCTGCACGGTGTGGACCGATGAACTGGAGGGGGCCGGGGTGGTGACCGTGGAGGGTCTGACTCCCCGGGAGCGGGAGGTGTACACCTACGCCTTCGGAGAGGCGGGTGCGGTTCAGTGCGGCTTCTGCATTCCCGGCATGGTGCTGTGCGCCAAGGGGCTGCTGGACCGGAACCTCCATCCCACCGAGAAGGAGATCCGCCACGCCATCCGCCACAACATCTGCCGGTGTACCGGCTATGTGAAGATCGTGAGGGCCATCGCCCTGGCGGCGGAGATCCTGCGGGGGGAGCATGACCTGACCCCCGGGGCCAGGGACTGGAAGATGGGCTCCAGCGTCCAGCGGGTGGACGTGCCGGAGAAGGTGCTGGGCTACGGCCAGTACCCGGACGACGTCTGCCTGCCGGGGATGTGCTACGGCTCCGCCGTGCGGGCGAAGTATCCCCGGGCCCGGCTGCTGGCGGTGCACACGGAGAAGGCCAGGGCCCTCCCCGGGGTGGTGTGTGTGCTGACGGCAGAGGACATTCCCGGCACCAACTACATCGGGCACCTGAAAAAGGACCAGCCCACCCTGGTGGCGGTGGGGGATCTGGTCCACTACCTGGGGGACTCGGTGGCCCTGGTGTGCGCCAGGGACATGGAGACCCTGGAGCGGGCCAAGGCCCTGGTGACCGCGGACTATGAGGTGCTGCCCGCCGTCCACAGCCCGGAGGAGGGACTGGCGGAGGGGGCTCCGCTGGTCTTCCAGCAGGAGAGCAGCAACGTTCAGGCGGAGAAGAACGTGTCCCGGGGGGACGCCCGGGGGGCCATTGCCCGGTCGAAATATGTGCTCCATCAGAAGTTCCACACCCCCTGGACGGAGCACGCCTTCCTGGAGCCGGAGTGCTGCGTGGCCTACCCCTCGGAGAACGGGGGCGTCACCCTGCTCACCACGGACCAGAGCGCCCACACCACCATGCACGAGTGCAGCGCCATGCTGGGCATTGAGCAGGGGAAGTGCCGGGTGGAGAACATGCTGGTGGGCGGAGGCTTCGGCGGCAAGGAGGACATGACCGTGCAGCATCACGCCGCCCTCATCGCCTATGTGGCCAAGGTGCCGGTGAAGGTGAAGCTGACCCGGGCGGAGTCCCTGCTGATCCACCCCAAGCGCCACCCCTTTGATATGGACTTCACCATGGGCTGCGATGAAAACGGCCTGATCCAGGGGGTGCTGGCCTACGTCACCTCGGACACGGGGGCCTTTGCCTCCCTGGGGGGACCGGTGCTGGAGCGGGCCTGCACCCACGCCGCCGGCCCCTATCACTACCAGAACTTTGAGATCCACGGCCGGGCGGTGTACACCAACAATCCCCCCGCCGGGGCCTTCCGGGGCTTCGGGGTGACCCAGACCTGCTTTGCCACCGAGACTCTTCTCAACCGCATGGCGGACCTGGTGGGCATCAGCCCCTGGGAGATCCGCTACCGCAATGCCATCCGCCCCGGGGAGGTGCTGCCCAACGGCCAGATCGTGGACGACTCCACCGGCCTGGTGGAGACTCTGGAGGCCGTCCGGGAGGAGTACGAGGCGGCGGTGGCCCGGGGCGATCCGGTGGGTCTGGCCTGTGCCATGAAGAACTCCGGGGTGGGGGTGGGCCTCCAGGACTGGGGCCGCTGCCGCCTCATGGTCCAGGGGGACGCCAAGGTGCACATCTACGCGGGAGCCTCCTGCATCGGGCAGGGGCTGGGCACGGTGCTGGTGCAGACCGTGTGCACCGTGACGGGCCTTTCCCGGGAGCAGGTGTTCTATGAGCGGTCCAACACCTGGATTGCCCCGGACTCCGGGGACACCTCCGGCTCCCGCCAGACCCTGGTCACCGGGGAGGCCTGCCGCCGGGCCTGCGAGAAGCTGAACGAGGCCCTGAAGACCCGCCCCCTGGAGGCTCTGAGGGGAAGGGAGTTCTACGGGGAGTACCTGGCCAAGACGGACCCCCTGGGGGCGGACGTGCCCAACCCGGTGTCCCACGTGGCCTACGGCTACGCCACCCAGATGTGCATTCTGGACCGGGAGACAGGCAAGGTGAAGAAGATGGTGGCTGCCCACGATGTGGGAAAGGCCGTCAACCCCCGGGCCTGCGAGGGCCAGATCGAGGGAGGGGTGGTGATGGGTCTGGGCTACGCCCTGACGGAGCGCTACCCCATTGATGCCAACTGCCGCCCCACCGGGAAGTACGGCTCCCTGGGCCTGTTCCGGGCCCCGGATGTGCCGGAGATTGAGGCCATCGTGGTGGAGAAGGAGGGGCTGAAGGTAGGCGGAGGAGCCATCGGCATCGGGGAGATCACCTGCATCCCCACCGCCCCCGCCATTGCGGACGCCTACTTCCGTCTGGACGGGATTCCCCGCAACTGTCTGCCCCTGACGGATACCCCCTACGCCTGGCATCCTCCGGAGCCGGTGGTGCTGCGTACGCCGGGAAAGCGGCTGGCGGTGCGGAAAGGGACCACCTGCATCGGCTGCGGGGAGTGTGTGCGGGCCTGCGCCCGGGCCTTCTTCAGACAGCCGGACCGGCGCCTGGCCTGTCTGGCAGTGGTGGAGCGGAAAGACGAGCCGGCCCCCGTGGTCTGTGTCCAGTGCGGAGCCTGTGCCCGGGCCTGTCCCCAGGAGGCCATCACCAGGGATCCCCAGGGGGTGTGGAGGATCAGCCGCAGAAAGTGTACCGGCTGCGGCAAGTGCCGGGAGGCCTGCCCCCTCCACGTCATGACGGACGCGGGGACGGCCACCTCCAAGTGCATCGCCTGCGGCATCTGCGTGAAGGCCTGCCCCATGGATGTGCTGGCCCTGGCCCAGGGGCCCGGGCGCTGAGAGGAGAGAGGACACATGCTTACCCTCATCCGGGGAGCCGGGGACCTTGCCAGCGGCATTGCCCTGCGGCTGTACCGGGCGGGCTTTCAGGTGGTGATGACCGACCTGCCAAGCCCCACCTGCATCCGCCGCACGGTCTCCTTCTCCCAGGCCATCCGCCAGGGCCAGGCCCGGGTGGAGGATGTGACCGCCAGTCTGGCTCACTCCCCTGCCGATGTGGGGGGGATTCTGGCCCGGGGCGAGATCGCCGTGCTGGTGGATCCCAAGGCTGCCTGTGTGCCCCTGCTGCGCCCCCGGGTCCTGGTGGACGCCATTCTGGCAAAGCGGAATCTGGGTACCCGCATCACCGATGCCTCGGTGGTGATCGCCGCAGGACCCGGCTTTACGGCGGGGGTGGACTGCCACGCCGTGGTGGAGACCATGCGGGGCCATACCCTGGGCCGGGTGATATGGGAGGGAAGCGCCCTGCCCAACACCAATGTGCCCGGCCTCATCGGGGGATTTGCCGGGGAGCGGGTGCTGCGGGCCCCGGCAGACGGGGTATTCCGCCAGCTGGGAGAGATTGGAGACCGGGTGCATGCCGGAGACCGGGTGGGAACGGTGGAGGGCCTGCCGGTGGTCTGCCAGATTGACGGCATCCTGCGGGGAATTCTCCTGGACGGTACGCCGGTGCACAGGGGGATGAAGTCCGGGGATGTGGATCCCCGCTGCCGCCCGGAACACTGCCTGCTGGCTTCGGACAAGGCCCTGGCGGTGGGAGGAGGCGTACTGGAAGCCGCCCTGGCTCTGACCGGCGTTCTCCGCTGAACATGAAATGCAGCGCTGTCCCGGGAGAGATCCCAGGGCGGCGCTGCTGTTTTTCTGAGGTTGCGGCCCCCCGGTGGAGAGACAGAGTCATTCAGGTTCCGGAACTCCCGGCCGCCAGGCGGGCCAGGGCCTGGGGGGTGTCCACGTCCTCCAGTTCCAGGGGGTGACCCACCGGGACGGATACCGTCCGCTGGGGATGGTTTCTCATGAGAAATGAGCCCCCTGCCCCCTGGGGCAGAGCGCACAGGTCGGGGAAGGTCCAGGCGGGAAAGAGGGCCGGCATGCCGGGGGTTCCCTGCCAGGCCAGGCGGTGGATGCACTGGGGAGCCCGGGCAAAGGAGTCCAGCAGAGCCAGCAGACTCTCCCGCTCCAGCAGGGGCTGATCCCCCGGACAGAAGAGACAGCCCTGGAGAGGCTCTTGGGAACACTGAATCACCCGCTGCAGCCCCAGGCGGATGGAGTCGCTGCGGTAGGGCAGGGTGTGGAGCACCGTGTCCAGCCCCTCCCCCCGGCAGAAGTCCGCCAGGGCCGGATCCCGGGTGACCAGGGTGCGGGGCCCCAGGGGCAGAGAGGCGGTGAGGGTGAGGACGGTGCAGATCAGGGGCCGGCCGTGAAAGTCCGCCAGCAGTTTGTTGCGCCAGGGGGTGCCGGGAGTCTGAAAGCGCTGGCCCAGGCCGGAGGCCAGAATCACGCAGCCCACGGGGCCTGAAGAGGACATGGGGAGACCTCCTTTTTGCAGGACTTCTGCATCGCCTGCAGGGAGTCCCTCATCTTTCCAGGAGAGTGGAACCTGCAGGCCATAATGCCAAAGGTGCTGGGATGCTTTTGGGAATTTTCGAAGGGGACCGAAAGCGGAGTCCAGGATACCCGGAACGCTTCTCTGTGGTGAGGATCCCGGGGAAATGTTCCCGCTTTTGGCGGATCTGCCCGGGATGTTTCCTTTCTGACTCTGTTCCGGATCCGCGCCCTGGAGGGAGGAGGATTCTCCCGGAGGGTCAAGGATCGGGGTCGGATGGGCAGGAGGGCACTACGAGAAGGGCCCGGATGTTCCTCCGGGGCAGAGCATGTATAGGCCACAGATGAGACTCTGGGGAATTTTTCGGAATTTTCGAAGGGGACCGAAATGGCAGGGACCGGAGAGCAGGATATCCGGAGCAGCCTTCCCCATGGTGGTGGGAATTGGGGCAGTAAGTTGCCGTTTCCGCTGAATCTGCCCAGAAACCTGCCCGCTCCGCTCCCTGTTCCGGATTCGCGCCCTGGAGGGAGGAGGATTCTCCCGGAGGATCCGGGACCGGGGTCCGGCAGGCAGAAGGGCACTGCAGGAGAGCCGGATGTTCCCCCGGGCAGAGCATGTATAGGCCACAGATGAAGTCCTGGGGAATTTTTCGGAATTTTCGGGGGGACCGGAATGGCGATGACCGGAGATCAGGATGTCCGGAGCAGTTTTCCCGCGGTGGCGGGAATCGGGACGAAATGTTCCCGGTTTTTGCGGATCTGCCCGGAAGCATGCCCGTTCTGCTCCCTCTTCCGGATCTGTGTCCTGGAGGGAGGAGGGTTCTCCCGGAGGATTCGGGGGCCGGGGTCCGACAGGCAGGTGCTTGTCAGGAGAGTCCGGATGTTCCCCCGGGGGAGGAATGTATAGGCCACAGATGAAGTCCTGGGGAATTTTTCGGAATTTTCGAAGGTGACCGGAGAGCAGGGTGCCCGTAGCAGTTTTCCCATGATGGCGGGAATTGGGACGAAATGTTCCCGCTTTTTGCGGATCTGCCCAGAAAGGTGCCGATTTTATCCTCTGTTCCGGATCCGTGTCCTGGAGGGAGGAGGATTCTCCCGGAGGGTCCGGGACCGGGGTCCGGCAGGCAGGAGGGCACTGCCAGGAGAGTCCGGATGTTCCCCCGGGGGAAGGAATGTATAGGCCACAGATGAGACTCTGGGGAATTTTTCGGAATTTTTGAAGGGAACGGGATGGCAGGTGACCGGAGAGAAGGGTGCCCGGAACAGCCTTCCCCGTGGTGGCGGGAATCGGGACGAAATGTTCCCGGTTTTTCGGATCTGCCCGGAAATATGCCTGTTCTGCTCCCTGTTCCGGATCCGTGTCCTGAAGGGAGGAGGGTCCTCCCGGAGGGGCCGGGGCCAGGTTCGGCGGCAGGAGGGGAGAAACGCGAAAACTAAAAAAATCCGAGGACCCGACTACAGGGGCCTGTTCGTCTCCCGGAAGAATCCCAGATTGTGGAAGTTTGGGCGAAAAGTTCTCTGTTTCAAGCTTTTTGACCAAATCCATGCACATTTTATCCACGTTTATATAGGCCATAAAAATGAAACCTGTCAGCATAGCATCGACCGGAGTGCAGGGTGCCTGGAACAGCACTCTGTGGGGGTGGGAATCTGGGCAGAAGGTTGCCGTTTCCTGCGAATCTGCCCGGAAATGTGCATGTTCTGTTTCCTGTTTTGGGTCCACACCCAGGAGGGAGGAGGACTCTCCCGGAGGGTTCGGGGACCGGGGCCCGGCAGGCAGGTGCTTGCCAGGAGAACCCGGATGTTTCCCCCAAGGCAGAGCATGTATAGGCCACAGATGGGGCCCTGGAGAATTTTTCGGAATTTTCGAAGGGGACCGGAATGGGGGCGACCGGAACCCAGAGTGTCCGGCACAATCTTCCACGTGGTGGCGGGAATCGGGACGAAATGTTCCCGGTTTTTGCGGATCTGCCCGGAAACATGCCCGTTCTGCTCTTTGTTCCGGATTCGCACCCTGGAGGGAGGAGAGTTTTCCCGGAGGGGCCGGGGGCCAGGTTCAGTGGCAGGAGGGGAGAAACGCGGAAATTAAAAAAATCCAAGGACCCGACTTCAGGGGCCAGTTCGTCTCCCTGAAAAATCCCAGATTGTGGGAGTTTGGGCGAAAAGTTCTATGTTTCAAGCTTTTTGACCAAATCCATGCACATTTTATCCACGTTTATATAGGCCATAAAAATGAAACCTGTCAGCATAGCAT
>CAYXVN010000099.1:0-9583 GCA_964468565.1 uncultured Oscillospiraceae bacterium
CCCCTGCCGGGCCGCCTCCGGAGGTTGCGCCCCGGAGCGGGGCATGTTTTCCCTGTTATGAAGTACCCTTTGGTCAATTGGGAAACCTCACAGGATTTGCCCGTCGGTACACCCGGGTACTTGTGCAAATCGCCAGTCAGGCAGCACGGGGAAGGAGCCCCAGTTTGGAGTCGCCGGTAGTTAGCCACTCTGTTATACGAGGGTTGGATACCTCACACTAATGTGGTTCGCCAGGAGCTCTGCAATCTTTAAACGTGGATTCCCCGAAGGTACCACAAAGGGATATCGCAGATAGCTCACGACCATCAGGGACTCGAGCCCCTTCCCGGCGCTGCCTGAGAGTATTGCACATATTCTGTTTTCGCCTGTCGGTGGGATGCCGCCAGTCCACGGTTTCTGATCTCTCCAACCCATCAGCCGGAAGGCTGGTGGTCCGCAGGGTGTGTACATGTCCAGAGGCCAGCAGGATGTCCAGAGGGGCGGCTGGTCGCCCCTTTGGCGGTGAGGTATCGTACAGGTGGTTAAGCCCAGGCGTGTCCATGGGCTATACTGGTCCGGACGACGGATGAATCCGCAGTCCGGTTGAGTGTGTATGTCCGTCGGCGATGGCAGGCAGCCCATGGACCAGGGGCTGTCAAGGAGGCCGCAGGTCAGGGTGGAGATTTTCCGCCCTGATGTGGCAGGCAGCTGCTCAGGCACTGCACTTCTGGTGGGCCGTCCGGGAGTGTGGCACGAACTGCAGGCGGAAAATACTACCCGGTCCTTGACGGGCGCTGAGCCTGGGCGATCTGCAGTCACGAGGCTGCCTGCTCCACCTTCAGGCAGCCGATGTTCCCGGTCATCATCCCCCACACGAAGCACGCAAGTTCCCTTGCTATGGCAGTGACTGCCTTGTTCCGGGAGTCCTTCCGCTTTGACAGGCTGAAGAACCGCTTTCTCAGGCGCACATTGGCCTTGTCGGCATATGCGATCACCTCCGGAGGGTTTCCCTCCTGTCGTGCGCGCAACGCCCGCGATTTGTACCCGATACTGCCCCTGGCTATGGACTGGGCAGCCAGAATCAGAGTCGTGCGGATGCGAGAGTTTCCCGCCTTGGTGATGCCGAGATGGTTGATGTCATTTCCGCTGCTGTACTCACCGGGAGTGAGCCCAACGTAGGAACTGTAGGCTGCAGCAGTCGGGAACCGATTGAAGTCACCAGTCTCTGTCACCAGAGTCATCGCCTGCTGCTCAGTGATCCCAATGAAGCAGGACAGCTTTTTAACCGGCTCCTGATAGCGTTCCTCCTTGGCGGACTCGGCAATCTCGTCGTCGTACAGCTTGAGATGCGCTTGAGCTTCGTCCAACCTGGACAGCATATCGTTCATGGAGATCCGATCTCTCCGCTTAAGATCAAGTGTCGACAGCCATTCCACGTGCTCCTTTGTCCATTTGGTCTTGGTCCAGGTATATCCTTTAGTCATTGCCTTGGAGTTGATGCGCTGCTTCAGCCGCTTTATATCATCGACCAGGGCCGCACGATCCCGGATGAAATCCCGGTTGTCCTCATCCTCCTCGTCCAGGACGTAAACCGTCTCCGCAGTCCCGTTTGCCAGGTCCAGGGCGATTGCTACGGAGTCCCGGAGGTCGGTCTTCACCCGCTTCCCCTTGGACCGTGTCATGGTAGAGGGAGCAAGCATGACGCACTTGACCTTCCGGCTGGTCAGGTCATTGTAAAGCGAGTAGCCGAGACAGCCGGACTCGTATGCGCACTCGATATCGCAGTTGGCATCGTTCAGCGAGTACCTGTTCTTCAGGTCCTTGATGAACTTCACGACATCTCCGCCAGTCGGCTGCATGCTGCGCTGCTGCAGAAGGATCTTGTATCCGCCACGCCCGTCAAGCTCAAGAGCCGTAGCGGTAAATGAGGTGGAGTGTACGTCCAGCCCGACCTTGATGATTCTCTTCCCGTCGACGATCATGATGATTACCTCCAAGTTAGGATCGGTGTCCCACGGGCACCGGCTGATTTTCGTATAGTGTACACCTGACGGACCTGTTTTTCAATGGGGGGTACTTCATATTATCTTTCACAGATTCCCCTCCGCCGGCAGAGGCGGTCCCAGACTTCCCGGGGCACCAGGGGTACAGAACCCTGTCGGTACCTCTCCCCAGGGGAACCCTGCGGCAGGCGGTGCAGGCCCCTGGAGAGAAGCACCGGTCCGCATCGGGTACCGCTGCTTCACCCTGCAGTCTGGACGTATGATCCAGCAGCCTGCCCGCCGAGCCCCGGTCAGGGGGAACGCTGCGAGGAGACAGCGCAGAGTCACCTGCCCTGGGGGGCATTGGAACACCGGCTCCGCGGAGCCACACATCCGCCAGAGCACCGCTTTCCTGGCTCCTGTGGATCTTCCGGGGTCTGTATGCCTTCCTCCCACAACATCCTGCTGCTGCCCTACGAAATGACGCCCAGACCCGTTTCATCCACTGCGCTGTGATGTCCTTCTCCGGGACCGGGATGGTCATGGGCTTGGGCAGGTCCATGTTCTTCCCCCTGCCCTTCTTTCGGTGATGCCGGCCTGACTGAGAACGTCACATGGCTCTGGTCCTTCTGCCGCTTTGTCCGGCGCCCAGGTCTTCTGGCTCTCGCTTTGTCTGCCAGTGGAAAAGGGAAACCGCCCCGCGGAACTTCTGTGTCCGGCGGGGCGGCAGGGATTGGTCACGGAACCCGGTCAGGCCGGGTTCTGTGGTCTTCTCCTGTTTCTGCTCTCAGGTCTGTGCATGGAGGATGTTCGCACAATAGCGCATCAGGATGGCGGCAGCTTCCGCCCGGGAGGCACCGGCACCAGGGGCCACCCGCCCCGCCGCCACCCCGGTCACCCGTCCGGTCCGGACCGCCCATGTCATGGCCTCCCGGGCATAGGGGCTGACCTGATCCGCATCTGCAAATCCTGTCAGGTCACCACTGCCCTCCGGATTCAGCCCGGCGGAGCTGGTGTGGCGGAACAGGAAGGTGACCATCTGCTCACGGGTGATGGGGTCATCCGGTCCGAATCTGCCGCTGTCATATCCCTCAGCCCGGCCGGTCTCAGATGCCCAGGCAACGGCCCTGGCGTACCAGCTGTTCCGGGGCACGTCCGGGAAGTCCGGAGCTTCCGCTTCCGGCTCCTGGACCAGGCGGTACAGGGCAGTGACCAGCATGGCACGGGACATGGGGACCGTGGGGCTGAACTGCGTCCCTCCGGTTCCCTGAAACAGCTCCCGGGCGGAGACAAAGTCCACCGCATCCGAGGCCCAGGCGGAGGAGGACAGGACGTCGGTGAAGGCTACGGCACGGTTCACCAGCTTCACGGTGACGGTGCCCTCCACCGTCAGAACCACGCCGCTCCCGGTGACAATGCAGTCCCGGACCGTCTCTTCCCCTCCGGCCCCGCCGACCAGAACAGCTGTCGTGGCGCACTCCGCCCCTGCAGCCGGGAGTTCCACCTGGCAGGGAGAACCGGTCCCGTTGCGGATTTCAATGGGTGGAGCGCTGCCGGTGTCAGAGGCCACCGGCACCTCGATGGGGGCAGCAACCCGCTCACCCGGATTCACACTTCCTGACGGAATCATGACTGTCCCGGAAGTGACTGTCCCGGCGGCGTTCTTCTCCACGGTACCGGTGACACCGGCCTTCGTCACCGTGGTCTCCGTCACGCTGCCGTCCTCTCTGGTGACGGTTGTGGTGGTGGATCCGTCCGGACGGAGGGTGGTTGTGGTCCCGGGCTTTGCGGTGGAACCGCCCGGCGTGTCCCCCGGTTTGCTGCCCGGTTCCTCTTCGCCGGGTTCCTCGCCCGGATCCTCTTCGCCGGGTTCCTCGCCCGGATCCTCCTCACCGGGTTCATCGCCGGGTTCATCCCCCGGATCCTCCTCGCCGGGTTCATCCCCCGGATCCCCTTCACCGGGTTTTTCACCCGGATCCTCTTCACCGGGTTCGTTCCCGGAGGGACTGGCGCAGAAGGTGGCGGTGGTCTTCTGGAGGATGTAATTGTCACTGCTCAGCTCAATTGTATACTCTGTCCCGCTGACGGGCTGGCCGTAGGTCCTGCTCTCCCCTTTGCTGTTGGTGACGGTCTTAAGGTCCGGGGAGATGGGTATGGTTCCCTCTGTCCCGCTGACCTGAACCGTCTCGGACAGGGCCTCAATCTCATCATCGGCGGGGTCCACACCCAGCGGCGTCAGGTACGTCCCGTTCTGGCCCCTCTCCCCCGGGACATACACCTTTGCCTGGAGATTCTTCACATCGGCCGGAAGATCGGACAGGGAGATGGAACTGCTGCCGGAAAAGTCCGCCGTCACCCCGCCGTATACCGGGGGAACCGGGAATCCGCCTTTCACGGTGCAGGTCCACACCGCATTGGAATAGGGAGGTGCGCTGTCGTTGTCCTCCCCCACGGAATCATCCTTCACCGAACTGTAGTAGGTGATGTCCGTGATGGTCCTGCCGTCCAGCCCCCGGATCTGAGCCGCCTTCCAGGCCATCTCGGTGGGAGACCAGACATTGGTCAGATGGAAGAAGGGGACGTGCACCTCGGTACCGTCAGCATCTCTCGCCGTGATGACCACGGCGTTGATCAGCATGGAAGAGAGTTCCTCCACTCCGCCGATGCTCAGCTGGACATCCCCCCAGTTGGTGCCGTATCTGGCGGTGAGCTCAGCCTCCCCCGCCAGGGGAGATTCCGCTCCCTGGGCAAAGCTGGTCCTGCCATGCCCTGAACTGACGGTGAGGTAATTGACCGGTTTTTCCGGGAGGACACAGTACGAGTAGGGGGGAGCCTCCGTCAGGGCCTCATAGCTGACCAGATAGCTGATGCTGGTCTGCCCCCGGCCCATGGTGGCCGTGGTCACGGTGCTCTCTCCGGTCAGCTGCTCGCCTTTGAGACTGTCCAGGATGCCGGCATCCCCCACCTGAACGGGCCAGATGACTCCCTCATTTTTCACCCCGTTGGCACCGCCCACCGGGGTGATGGTGCCGTCCGCTGCAGTTTCGGCGCTTTTCCCGCTGTGGAAGGCTCCGCCGGACTTGCCGTAGTTGCCCACCTTGTTGGTGGCGGACGTGATGGTGTCATAGGCGATTTCCCCGTCGGTGGCACCCACGGCGGCGTAGAACTGCTCATAGGGGACGTTCATCAGCACGTAGCCGTAGAGGGAGAAGGACGCCTGGATCGGAGAATAGGTGCCGGATGTGTCGGTGATGGTCAGCCCATAGGAACCGAAGGGCAGGCTTTCCAGCCCCGTAACGGTCCCCTCGGTACCGCTCAGGGAGGCGGTAACCCCGCTCACCGCAGTTCCGGAGGCATCTGCCACGCTGCAGGAGGCGGCAAACCCCTCCGGCAGAGGTGCGCTCAGGGTGAAGGTGGTGGAGGCGCTCCCGGCATCCACGCCCTTCACGGCGGCGGTAACCTGCGCCTTGGGCAGAATCTTCAGGTTCACTGCCGCAGAAAGGACGGAGCCGTCCGTGAGATACCATGTGAGTCTGGTAACGGTCTTCCCCACCAGATCGGGGAAATGCTCCGCCTTGCCCTCCTGGGAGACGTTGAAGCCCAGGGAGGTTCCGCGCCAGATGCCGTACACATGGCGCAGACCGTAAACGGCTCCGTCTTCGGTGGTGAGGGTGGCAGCGGAGACGTTGTCCGCAGAGATGCCCTCAGCCCCCTTCACCGTGATGGCATAGTCCACATGGTGATCGTTGGTATTCAGGGTTGCCTCAACCCCGGAGAGTTCTTCCGCCTGTGCGGTAACCGCTCCGAAGGAAACGGGATCCGCGCTGAGCAGTTCCTTCCAGGAGGAGGGAGGCTGGGTCATCTTCCAGAAGGAATAGCTGGGCTTGTCGAAGAGGGCAGCCCGGGCCTCTTCCTCCCCGGCCGCCTGCACCTCCGTCCTGCCCTCCAGGAAGGATGCCACAGAGGAACTCACTTTCACGGGATAGATGACACCGGTGATCTCCCCCTCCCGCTCATGGTAGGAACCGGTCGCCAGGGCGCCGTTGAACTTGCCGGAGGTGGCAGCGGTGACCGCATCCACGTTCATGTTCTGCCCCTCTCCCTGCTCTCCGGCGTAAAAGTCCCCGCTGGGAATGTTCATCAGATAATAGCCCTCTTCAGCTGCCTCTGTCCCCCCGCCTGAGGCAAGGGCGGTGGAGGGGAGGAGGGATGCCAGCACCACAAGGGCAGTCAGAAGGGCGATCCCCCGGGTACACAGGCCTGGTTTCTTCATCGGTTTTTCTCCTTTCGTTCTGATCTCTCTGCCCGGGAAAGGCCCCTGTCCCGGATTCATCTCCTTTCTGTTAGCATAGACTAACTGTATCGGATGGCCCTGCTTCCAACCGGACACCCTCGGCCGTCCGCTGCAGCCCTTACCTGACCGGACCGAACCCCTCCGGGAACCTTCGCAGGAGGAACCGGGCACACAGACCGGTAAAGAGGCCGGAAAGAATGCCGGACACCGTCAGAACCGGCAGCCAGGAGAGTACGGCCGGGGTGCCGGTAACGGGAATCGCCACCAGGATCTGTCCCGTGTTGTGGGCGATGGCCCCCAGGACGCCGGTCACCCAGATCTGATCCGGTGCCAGGACGCCGCGAAGCAGCAGCCCGACGAAATAGCAGAGGGTTCCCCCCGCCAGGCTGTAGAACAGGGCCATCATCTGACCGGAGAAGATGCTGCCCAGCAGAATCCGGGCAATCAGGATGCAGGCGGTGTCCCAGGGCCCCAGAACGGTCATGGCATAGAGGGTGACGATGTTGGCCAGTCCCAGCTTCACCCCGGGGATGGGAACCGGGGCGGGAATCTGCAGTTCCACCAGAAAAATGGTCAGCGCCACGCCGGTCAGCAGCGCCCCCCGGGTGATGCGTCTCGTATCCATGGAGGACCTCCTCTCACTGGGACAGGGCATCCATGGAGGGCTCCTCTCCTGCGTCATCCGGAGACGGCTCCCTCTGGAGAACCAGACGGTGGGGCAGGCAGACAACCGGCTGCCGCCCCGGCCCCAGCCAGCCCTGGCGGACGCAGGTGCGGTCCGGACAGTCCGCATCCAGGATGCAGATCCGCCCCGGCTCCACACAGAGGGTGTTGGTCCCCTTCCCGGTGGAAATGACAATGAGTTCCCTCTCCTTTACCTGGCGGAGATCAATTCTGCGCACACAGGTTCCGTCCACCCAGACGGCTGCGATTGGCGCGGCCTCCTCCGGCCTGTTCTGGAGCAGAACCGCCCCCGCAGATCCCACCAGCAGAAGGGAGATCAGCAGGATCCAGGTGCGGGTTTTAAGCACGGGAGATCACCTCCATGTTCAGAGAGAGACCCTGGGCCGGAGTGAAGTCACCGGCCAGGCCCTCGGTGAGATGTACTGTTCCGTCCTCCGTCACAAAGATGGCCTCAAAGTCCCGGGACTCCCGCCAGAGTGCTGTCCCCCTCTCCAGCCCCATGACAAACAGGGCGGTGGACAGGCCGTCACAGACCACCCCCTCCTCCCCCACCACGGTCACCGAGGTCAGACCGCTGCGGGCCGGACAGCCGGTCTCCGGGTCCAGAATGTGCCACCAGGTCTGGCCGTCCTCCACAAAATAGCGCTCATATCCTCCGGAGGTGATGACGGCCCGGTCCGACACCTTCAGCACCCCCAGGACGTCATCCTTTCCGGGATTCTGCACCCCGATGCGCCAGGGGGAGCCGTCCGGTTTCCTTCCCAGAGTCTGCACGTTGCCCCCCAGATTCAGCAGCGCCGAGGTGACTCCCGCCTCCCGGAAAAGCCGGATCAGGGTATCCCCGGTGTACCCCTTGGCCACGCTGCCCAGGTCCATCTCCATCCCCGGTTCCACACGGAGAAGGTCCGAATCCAGAGAAATCCGCTCCCAGCCCACCCGGGTCAGAAGTTCCCGGAGTTCATCCTCCTCCGGAATGCGGTACTCTCCCGTGGTGAAGCCCCAGGCCTTCAGCACCGGGTAGATGGACAGATCCAGCGCCCCCTCCGTCCGCCGGCACAGCTCCAGCCCGGCGGAGACCAGGGTCCGGGTATCCGGGGAGATCTCAGCCGCTCCCGTCCCGTTCAGCGTGCGGATCTCGCTGCCCTCCTCCGTCACCGAGAACAGCTTCTCCAGCCGGCCAACCTGTTCCTCCGCCTGCTCCAGCAGGGCGGCATCTCCCCAGAGGGTCACCTCCATGGCCGTATCCATGGCAAAAAAGGATGCGGATACCGGCTGTGTGTTCTCCCGGGGGGCTGCCCCACTCTGGCGGCCGCAGCCCCCAAGGAGGAGCAGCAGCAGCAAACTGACGGCAACGCAGCGCCTGCCCACAGAACATCCCTCCCGGTCCCGGACTGTATCAGTTAGTATCTGCTAACCGCTGTGCCGCCTCTCTCAGGGCGGCGGCATCCTCCCGCAGCGGAGAACCCCCCAAGTCCGGCACCGACATAAGATTAGCATAGGCTAACTGAGATTGCAAGGGGCAATCTGCATAAATCTGTGCATTTCATCCGGCGGCAGCTTCGTCACCGCGGACAGAACCCCCTCTGCCCCAGTGGACAGAGAGGGTTCTTTTCAGGGGGAAAATATTCCGGATTTCTGCCGTTATCCCCCGGTATTGGGCAGTTTCCGCCTGCATTCAGTTTCGGTCTCTTTCCGCGCTTTCTGGAGAGAGTGCCGGCCTGAACCGGAGCAGGCGGTCTTATCTGCAGGGAATCATGCACGGAAAGAGACCTGTCAGGTCCCGGAAACGGACACGCCGGCCGTGTCACATCACTGCTGCTGCTGCAGCAGCTGAATGATTCTGCCGGTGCAGTCGGAGATGGAATCCGTTGCGGACAGGAAGATGGCCCGGATGAAGTAGGCGTAGTTCCCCGAATCCACACTGAAGCTGACCACCCGGTCGATTTCATTGCAGACCTGGAGAAGAAGGTCTCCTATCTCCTCCATGTCCCGGGCCTGGGGGTAGGCCAGACAGATGTCCCTGGCCCGTGCGAAGTATTCCTTTGCATCCCCGTAACAGGACTGGGCCATCTGGGAGAATTGGCTCCCTGCAGCAGACAGGCCCTTCCCTCCGAATCTGTTGGCTGATGAGATCCGATCCAGCCCATCCCCCAGCTTATCCATCCCGAACTCCATGGCCACCAGGAACTCGTGCATCACGGAGTCAGGCATCTCCCCGGGATTCTGAGGGGTGGAGGGCACGGAGGGCCGGGGGTCAGCCGGAGCTGCGGGGGGATCCGGCTCCGGCTGCTGGGGCTCGGGCGGTTCTGCCGGCGCCGTCCAGGTATAGGAGACGGCATCGCTGAGGGGGCTGACTCCCACCAGGACTCCGTTCTCCTGGGACACCGCCCGCACCCGGTACCAGAAGGTCCCCTCCTCCTGGGGCAGGGCAATGGAACTCTCCGCCGTCTCCTTCCAGGGGGCAAAGCTGCCGTCCCGGGTCCCGGACCGGCTGATCTGATATCCGGTGGCAACCGGCTTGGAGGGGATCCAGGACAGGGTGCCGCCGGCGGTTTCCGATTCATCAGGCGACGCCTTGCCGTACCAGCCCCATTTCGCCTCACCCGTGTCATCCATCGGAATGCCTCCGGCAAACAGGCACTGA
>CAYXVN010000100.1:0-9458 GCA_964468565.1 uncultured Oscillospiraceae bacterium
CGTAGGGAATTCCGTAGTATGCGGTGATGCTGGGCCATCCGCAGGGAATTCCCCGCACTGCACCGGTCTCCACCACAGTTTCTCGCATCCCTTTTTCGCTCCTTTCTCTCCATTTCGGTTCTGCGGGGGCGGAGGCTGCTGACGGCTTCCCTCCGGCCCCCCTCCCATTGTACCATAACCTGGGATGAATGGGCAAGTGCCCCTGACATGCCTTTCCGGTATGACTTCCCTGTCTCCCGCACATCCCCCCCTCAAAGCTCTTCCGGTTCCGCCCGGGACCTGGGGTGACGGGCCCGCTTCTCCTCCGGATGCGGTCCGGACAGGAAAAACCGGAGCGGGTGTTCCTGAGGAACACGCGCTCCGGTTGTGGCTTCAGGGGGCAGCGGAAGTGCCGCTGTCCTGGGGGTGGAGGTACTTTTTCAGGGTGGCCCGGACGGCGCCGGGGCCGGCCAGCTCCTCCCGGACCATGCCCTCAATCTTCTCCCCGATGCCTGCCCTGTACAGGTCCAGGCCGAAGAGAAGGGTGTTGGAGAGAATGGGCCGAAGCTGATCGGTGAGGGAGTCCGGGCGGCCGGGCTGCAGGGTGGCCAGAGCCCGGGTCAGCTGGGGAACCATGGGGTCGGGGGAGAGGACATAGCTCTCCCCGGCATCGTCCACCCCCAGCAGATAGCGCAGCCAGCCGGCGATGGCCAGGGGGATGGCGGTGAGGCGGCGGGCGGAGCCCTCCCGGGCCGTCCAGGCCCGGATGGTCTCCCCGAAGCGGATGGCCATGCCCTGGGAGGCGTCCACGCAGATGCGCTCGCTGGTGTCCCCCAGATAGGGGTTGGGGAAGCGCAGGGCAAAGAGCTCATCCAGAAAGGCCCGGGGGGAGAGGATGCCCGGGTCCTCCACCACGGGAAGGCCCTCCCCGTACCCGATCTGCCGTGCCAGCTCCAGCAGCTCCGGGTCTTCCATGCCCTGGGCGAAGAGGGTGTGGCCCAGCATCCGGTCGTAGGGGGCCAGGGCGGTGTGGATGGGATTGAGGCAGGCGGTGACCTTCATGCGCTCACACCGGTTCACCGTGACCCGGGTGGTCATGTAGACCCCGGCCTTCTCCAGGGGAGGCCGGCCGTTGGGGAAGTCGTCCTCCACCACCAGGTAGGAGGGGGCCTCCGCATTGACAAAGGGGGCGATGTAGGTGTGCCGGGAGGTGACCAGGATGTCCATGTCCTCCACCCCCGCCCCGGTGAGCCGGTCCCGGACGGCGGGGCTGGGCCGGGGGGTGATGCGGTCGATCATGGTCCAGGGGAAGCGGACGGCAGCGCCATCGGCCAGGTAGTCCACAAAGTCCTCCTCCACCAGCCCCCGCTCCTCCCAGGCCCGGGCGGTCTCCAGCACCGAGGCGCGCAGTTTCTCCCCGTTGCGGGACACGTTGTCCATGGACACCAGAGCCAGGGGCAGCCGCCCCGCCTGATACCGGGTGTACAGCAGGGAGGTCACAATGGCCATGGCCCCGGTGGGGGCCTGGGGACCGGATTCCATGTCCCGGCGGACGAAGCCCAGCCAGGCCCCGTCGGTGCCCCGCAGGGCGTAGCCCTTCTCCGTGATGGTGAAGGACACCATCTGCAGCCCCGGGTCCGAGAAGATCTCCCGGAGCCGGCTCCAGCCGGCGGGGTGGTCCGGGCTGGCCTTCAGGGCCTCGGTGAGGGAGCCCAGCACCTGCCGGTCCTCCCTGCCGTCGCTGTGGAGGGTGACGGCCAGGGTGAGGCTGTCGTGGGGGGCGTAGATCCGGTCCACCACCTCCATGTCAAAGGCCTCCGCGCAGGTGATGCCCCGGTCCAGCTCTCCGGCGGAGATCAGTCTGTCCGCGATGCCCCCCAGGAAGATGCGGAAGATGTTCCCGATGCCGAAGTGGACCCACACCGGCCGGGCCCGGGTGCGCCGGGCGATGTCCTCCGGGTCGTAGGGGGGAAGGGCGATGCCGGCGGCCTCCCAGGCCTGCCGGTCCCGAAGTCCCTCATAGTTCAGTTTCATGCGCTCACTCCTCCGTGGGGTCCACGTCGATGAGCACCTTCATGGTGCTCTCCCGGTGGTGATCAATGTACTCATAGGCCCTCTGGTAGTCCCGGAAGGGGAACCGGGCGCTCTGCAGGGGCTTCAGCTGCACTTTGCCCTCCCGGACAAAGCGGATGGCGTCCACGTAGTCCTGGTGGCGGTACATCATGGAGGTGTTCAGGTCCAGCTCCGAGTCGTTGAGCTTGGCCAGGTCCACATGGGCCTGCTTTCCGAACACCGCCACCAGGATGATGGTGCTGCCCTTGCGGGCGTTCTGAATGGCCTGGTCCATGGTGATGTCCGTGCCGGCGCACTCGTAGATCACGTCCGCCCGGTCCGGGCCGAAGGTGTCCAGCAGCCGGGTCCGGCAGTCCTCCCTCCCGGTGTTGACGGTCACGTCCGCCCCCAGCTGCGCCGCCAGGGCCAGCCGGGAGTCCGAGATGTCCGTGGCCATGACGGTGGCGGCCCCCAGGGCCTTCAGGGACTGGATGAGCAGGATCCCGATGGGTCCGCAGCCCAGCACCACCGCCCTGGCCCCCTTCACCTCCGGGAAGCGCCTGGCGGCGTGGACCGTAACCGCCAGGGGCTCGATCATGGCCCCCTCCCCGTAGGTCATGGTGTCCGGCAGGGGGGTCACCTTGGAGGCGTCCACCGCGAAGTACTCGCTGGCGGTGCCGGTGGTCTGAAACCCCATCACCTTCAGCTTCTCGCACAGGTTGTAGCGGCCGTGGAGGCAGGGGTAGCAGCGCCCGCAGAAGACCTGGGGCTCAATGGTCACCTTCTGACCCACCTGCAGGTCCGTCACATACTCCCCCAGCTCCGCAATCTCCCCGGAGACCTCGTGGCCCTGGGTGAGGGGATAGGAGACGTAGGGGTGGGTGCCGTGGAAGACGTGGATGTCACTGCCGCAGATCCCGATCTTCCGGATCTTCACCAGCACCTGATCCGGTCCGGTCTCCGGAATGGGGATCTCCCGGAAGGTGATGACCCCGGGAGCGGTCATGCGCTGCTGGTACATGGTTCCTTTCATAGTGCAAGCTCCTCATTTCCCTGCCCTGCGGTCCAGCTCCTCGTAGTGGTGCCAGTACTCCGGGTCGTACTCCGCCAGCTCCGCCCGCAGGGCATCTGTCCACAGAGCAAAATTCTCTTCCATGCCGGCCTCCCGGGCCAGACCCCGGGAGGCGGTCCAGATCTCCTCACAGGCCCGGTCCCGCTGCTCCTGGGGGGTGGCGGGTTTCAGTCCCATCAGTTTCCGGCCGTAGCGGCTGCCCCGGCAGGTGGAGAGGTAGCGGCGGGCGGTGTTGCGGAATTCCTGGTACAGCACCCCCCGCTCCAGGTCGCTGAGGGCGGAGGGATCCGTGAGATGGAGCTCCCGGGCGGTCTGCTCCATCTCCCTGCGCAGGGCCTTTTTCAGCATTTTCCTGCGGCGGTACAGCCCCGGCAGGTAGACGATCTTCCACAGCCAGGTGTCCACCGGCCGGTCCGGGTGCCTGGGGTCGGTATAGCGCTGCTCATAGATGCTGCGGCAGAACCCGGTCTGCTCCTCCTGCCGCCGGGCCAGAATGTTGAAGCGCACCAGCCGCAGCCTGGGGTCCAGCTCGTCGAAATAGGCCTGCCAGTCAGGGTCAAACTCCACCATGTCCCTCACCAGTCCGCACAGGCCACGGCGGCACGCTCGGCCTCCAGGCCCTTCACATATCGCCCGGTAAAGGTCTCAACTCCGGCCACCTCTGCGGGATCCGGCTCCAGGGCCTGGCCGGTGAGGCCGGCAAAGATCCGCCGGTCCAGGTACTCCTCCAGCTTTCCCTCCCGCCTGCCGTCCGCCAGGTAGGCCGCCAGCAGGGCGATGCCCCAGGCGCCCCCCTCGGTGGCGGTGGACAGCACGGTGACCGGGGTGTTCACCGCGGCGGCCAGGTAGCGCTGCATCACCCCCGGGGTGCCGAAGAGGCCCCCGTGGCCCATGATCCGGTCCAGAGGCACCTTCTCCTCCTTCAGCAGGATGTCCATGCCCAGCTTCACCGCCCCCAGGGCGGTGTACAGGTGGGAGCGCATGAAATTGGCCAGGGTGAACCGGCTGTCCGGGGTGCGCAGGAACAGGGGCCGGCCCTCATTGAGGAAGGTGATGTTCTCCCCGGAGCAGTAGCCGTAGGACAGCAGTCCCCCGCAGTCCGGGTCCCCGGTGAGGGAGTGGGTGTACAGCCGGGTGAAGAGGGTCTCCCGGTCCGCCTCCAGGCCCATCAGGGAACAGAACTCCTGAAACAGCCCCACCCAGGCGTTGAGATCCGAGGTGCCGTTGTTGGCGTGGGACATGGCGCAGGGGAAGCCGGTGGGGGTGGTCACCATGTCGATCTCCCGGTAGACTCTGGACAGCTTCTTCTCCAGCACCACCATGGCAAAGGTGCTGGTGCCGGCGGACAGGTTGCCGGTGCGGGGGGCCACCGAGTTGGTGGCGGTCATGCCGGTGCCCGCGTCCCCCTCCGGGGGGCACAGGGGGATGCCGGGGCGCAGGTTCCCGGTGGGATCCAGCAGGGCGGCACCCTGGGCCGTAAGCTCTCCCGCCGGCTGTCCGGCCACCAGCACCCGGGGGAAGATTTGCCGCAGCTTCAGGGGGTGGCCGTGGCGGGCCATAAGGGCATCAAACTGTGCCACCATGGTGCTGTCGTAGTCCAGCTTCTCCGAGTCGATGGGAAACATGCCGGCGGCGTCCCCGATCCCGATCACCTTCCGGCCGGTGAGCCGGTAGTGCATCCAGGCCGCAAGGGTGAACACCGAGGCGATGCGGTCCACATGCTCCTCCCCGTCCAGAACCCGCTGGTACAGGTGGGCCACGGACCAGCGCAGGGGGATGTTGAAATGAAACAGCTCCGTCAGCTCATCCGCCGCGGCGGTGGTGTTGGTGTTGCGCCAGGTCTGGAACCGGGCCAGCTGCCGGTCCTCCCGGTCCAGGGCGATGTAACCGTGCATCATGGCGCTGATGCCCATGGCCCCGCAGGTGACGGGGGTGATGCCGTAGCGCTGCTCCACCTGCGCCCGCAGGGAGGCGTAGCACCCCTGAAGGCCGGTGACCACCTCCTCCAGGTCGTAGGTCCACACTCCCTCCACCAGGGAGTTCTCCCAGCTGTAGCCCCCGGTGGCCAGAACCCGGCCGTCATAGTCGGTCAGCACCCCCTTGATGCGGGTGGAGCCGAACTCGATGCCCAGGGCGGTGCGGCCCAGGGCGATGGTTTCCCTTGCATCCATGGCGGAACCTCCATTTTCCCGTGTGTTTCCCCCGGTGGGGGAGGAGGGGAGCGGGTCTCCCCGCCCCTCCCGGCCATCCCGCAAGTATACAGGGGATGGCAGATATTGTCAAGCGCTGTCCCCTCACACCCCGCCCCCGGAGGGGCGGGGCAGGGGGGCGAAAGGGAACTCAGGTGGCCTGGCGCTTCTTGGACAGGCAGTCGATGCCTACGGCCACCGCCAGGACGATGCCTTTCACCACCATCTGGACATACTCGCTTACGTCCATCAGGATCATGCCGTTGGTCAGGGAGCCGATGATGAGCACGCCGGCGATGACCCCGGACATGCGGCCCACGCCGCCGTTCACCGAGACGCCGCCCAGCACCACGCAGGTGATGACGTCGAACTCCAGGCCCTTGCCCACGGTGCTCTGGGCGGAGCCGGAGCGGGACAGGAGGATGATGCCGGCCATGCCCGCGAAGAAGCCGGACAGGGCGTAGATCAGGTACTTGATGCGGTTGACCCGGATGCCGGACAGCTCCGCCGCCTCCTCATTGCCGCCGATGGCGTAGAAGTAGCGGCCGAAGAAGGACTTGTTGAGGATGAAGCTGCCGATGGCGAAACAGGCCACCATGATGATGGCGCAGATGGGCACCGGCCCCAGACTCCACCGGCCGAAGATGCCGAAGTTGGAGTCAAAGCCGGAGATGGGCCGGCCGCCGGAGATCAGGTAGGCCACGCCCTCAAAGATGGTCTGGGAGGCGAAGGTGGCGATGAGGGCGGGGATGCCGATGGAGGCCACCATGCCGCCGTTGAGCACCCCGATGAGGGTGGCCAGGGCGATGGAGATGATGACGGCGATCCACATGTTCATGCCCATGTTCACCATCAGGTAGGCGCAGACCACGTTGACCAGGGTGATGATGGAGCCGATGGACAGGTCGATGCCGGCGATCAGGATGACGAAGGTCATGCCGATGGAGGCAATGCCGTAGTAGGAAATCTGGCGGGTGATGTTGATGATGTTGTTGGGGGAGATGAAGGTGCCGCCGCTGGCCACGGCGAAGATGATGACCTCCAGCACGAAGACCAGCCAGATGGCGTTGGACTTGAGGAGATTTCCGGTGTCCAGCGTTTTCCCTTCGTTTTTCATGTCTGTGACCTCCTTATTGCTTATCCTTGATGGCCGAGGCATAGGCCATGACTCTGTCAGCGTTGAACTCGTCCTTCTGCAGTTCCCCGGTGATCTCCCGCTCGGCCAGGACGATGATGCGGTCGGACATGCCGATGAGCTCCTCCATCTCCGAGGAGATCATCAGGACGCTGCGCCCCGCCTCCACCAGGTCGTTGATCAGTTTGTAGATCTCGTACTTGGCACCCACGTCAATGCCCCGGGTGGGCTCGTCAAAGATGATGAGCTGGGAGTCCGCAGCCAGCCATTTGCCCAGAATCACCTTCTGCTGGTTGCCGCCGGACAGGTTCTTCACCAGCTGCTGGATGCTGGGACACTTGATCTGAATCTCCTCCCGGTACTTCTCCGCGGTATTGCGCTCCGTTTTGGCGTCAATGACGCTCAGTCTGGAGATGCGCCCGTAGATGGGCATGTTGATGTTGTTCTTGATGGAGTTGGTCAGCAGGGCCCCGTGGCGCTTCCGGTCCTCCGGCACCAGGGCGATGCCCAGGTCGATGGCCTCCCGGGGGGATCTGGGGTGGATCTCTTTGCCGTTGAGGATCATCTTCCCCGACTCCATGGGCTTGGAGCCGAAGATGACCTCGGCGATTTCCGTCCGGCCGGCTCCCACCAGGCCCCCCAGGCCCAGCACCTCTCCGGCGTGGATCTGGAAGCTGATGTTCTTATCCCCGTTGCCGCACACGTTCTGCAGTTCCAGCACCACTTTGCTGTGGTCGATGCAGTCCTTTCTGGGGGGATACTTCTGGGTCATCTCCCGGCCCACCATCATCTTGATGAGCTGGTCCACCGTGGCCTTGGGGGTGATGAGGGTGTCCACATACTCCCCGTCCCGGATGACCTCAATGCGGTCGGAAAGGCGGAAGATCTCCTCCAGCCGGTGGGAGATGTAGATGATGGACACGCCCTTCTTCCGCAGCAGCTCCACCACCTTGAACATGTTCTCCACCTCGTTGGTGGTGAGGGGGGCGCTGGGCTCGTCCATGATGAGCACCTGGGCGTTCTGCTGGATGGCCTTGGCGATCTCGATCATCTGCTGGTAGCCCACCGACAGGTTCTTCACCAGTTCCTTGGGGTTGATCTTGATCTGCAGCTGGTCAAAGGCCTTGGCGGCCTCCGCCTCCATGGCCTTCCGGTCGATGACAATGCCCTTGCGGATTGCCCGGCCCAGGAACAGGTTCTCCGCCGCGGACAGCTCGCCCACGTTGTTGAACTCCTGGTAGATGATGGCGATGCCGTTTTCCGCCGCCAGCTGGGGGGTCATCCGGTCGAACTCCCTGCCGTTGACCCGGATCTTGCCGGATGTGGGGATGACCGCACCGGAGCAGCACTTGATCAGGGTGGATTTCCCGGCTCCGTTCTCCCCGATGAGCCCGAGAACCTCCCCCCGCCGGAGCTGAAGGGTCACGTCCTTCAGTGCCACCACGCCGGGGTACTCCTTGCGGATGTGTTCCAGTTCCAGAACATAGTCTTCGCTCATGCTGTTACCTCCTCGGATGAATTGGCCGCCCCGCCCCGGGGCGGGGCGGCCTTCAGGGGCGTGTCGTTTATTTCATGCCGGCCATGATGTCGTCCACGTTGTCCACGTCAATGGTGCACAGACTGCGGAACACGTTCCTGCTCTCCAGGGAGTCCGAGAGGATCAGGGCGAACATGGAGGCGCAGCCGTTGGCGGTGTCCTCGTCCGAGCCCTCAAACCCGGTGATGCCCTTGGCGGGGTAGCTGGGATCCTGCAGGTGCTCCAGCTGCTGCCTGGTGACGTCGGTGGTGAACACTCCCATGTCCTCGGGGATGTTGCCTCCGGTGGAGATCTGCATGGCCTCGTCCGCCCCGATCATGGCCCCGGCGCCGATGCCCACCACGATCCTGCAGTCGGGATAGCGCTGGAGGATGGTCTCCATGGCGGTCTGAGCCTGGATGGCGTCCAGACCGGCCTGGCTGGACACGATCTCATACCTGCCGGCGGCGTCCTCCTCCAGACCCTGGAGGATGCCCTCCTCCCGCTCCAGCAGAACGGTGGTCTGGGGATAGTTGATGACCGCCACCTGGGCCGGGTTGTCCTCGGAGTAGTGCTCATTGATGAAGGCGGCGGCGTTCTTCCCGATGGCCACCCCCAGATCCGTGTTGTTGAGAATCCAGTTGCCGTCGGTGTTGGTCATGGGGTCGTCCCAGCACATGACCTTGATGCCGGCGTTGCGGGCCTCGGCGCAGGCGTCCTCAATGGCGGCCGCATCCGAGGGGTGGACCATGATGAGGTCACAGCCGGAGGAGATGAAGTTCTCGATCTGGCCGATCTGGGTGGCGGAGCTGTCGTCGCAGGAGACGATGGTGGACTCCGCCCCGTTGGCCTCCAGGGCCTCCTCCAGGGCGGTCATGACGCCGGCCCAGTAGGTGTTCTGCAGGGACTGGATGGTGATGCCGATCTTCTTGCCGCTGAGGACGGACAGATCCGCCTTGGCATAGAACTCGGGAGAGGCCTGGACCCCCTCCGTGGAGCCGGTGGAGGTGCCGGAGCCGGCCCCGGAGCTGCGGGAGGCGCCGGAGCCGGAGCTGCCGGACTGGCTGGTGGAGGCAGAGCCGCCGCCGCTGGCCGCGGAACCGCCTCCGCCTCCGCCGTCACCCTTGTTGCAGCCTGCCAGGCAGGCGACGAGCATGGCCGCAGCGCAGAGCACTGCAAGGATACGTGTTTTCATGATTCTTTTCCCCTTTTTCTAGTAGTTTCTATATCTACGCCGTTGGCGTACATACCCCCCGGATGAGGATCAGAAGCAGGTGAAGGCCCCGTCAATGATGAAGTCGGAGCCGGTGGTGAAGGAGGAGGTGTCCCCGGCCAGGTACACGCAGATGGACTCCAGCTCCTCCGGCCGGCCCAGCCGGCCCATGGGGGCCATGGCGTTCCACTGGCGGATCAGGGGCTTCAGGTCCTCGCTGGTGACGATGAGATCCGTCCCGATGTACCCCGGGCTGATGGAGTTGACCCGGACACCCCGTTTGGCCCACTCAATGGCCAGGG
>CAYXVN010000101.1:0-9429 GCA_964468565.1 uncultured Oscillospiraceae bacterium
GGACGCCGTCTCCTCCATGCTCTATCTGGACTACGCCCGCAAAGAGGGCCAGTGGACCCCCAACATTTACGGGGGCCACGAGAATCTGGAGGCGGTGGAGTTCTTCCAGAAGCTGAACGGGGCAATTCACGCCGCCCACCCGGATGCTCTGATGATCGCGGAGGAGGCCACCGCCTGGCCCGGCGTCACCCATCCGGTGGAGGAGGGTGGCCTGGGGTTCAGTTTCAAGTGGAACATGGGCTGGATGAATGACATCTGCCACTACATCAAGATGGACCCCTACTTCCGCCAGTTCAACCACAAGGACATCACCTTCTCCCTGATGTATGCCTTCTCGGAGAACTATGTGCTGCCCCTGTCCCACGACGAAGTGGTGCACATGAAAGGCTCTCTCTTCGGCAAGATGCCGGGGGATGACGCCATGAAGTTTGCCGGCGTGCGGGCCTTCTATACCTACATGCTGACCCATCCGGGCAAGAAGCTGATCTTCATGGGAGCGGAACTGGGCCAGTGGAACGAGTGGCACTACGAGTACTCCCTGGACTGGCATCTGCTGGAGCACGAGCAGTACCGCCGCCACCAGCAGTTCTTCCGGGAAGTCAACGCCATGTACCACAGCCAGCCTGCTCTCTGGGAGCAGGATGACTCCTGGGAGGGCTTCCAGTGGCTGTCTCCCGATGACAACAGTGCCAACACCATCGCCTTCACCCGCTGGGATCAGGCGAAGAAGCCCCTCATCGTGGTGTGCAACTTCTCCCCGGTGCACCGCCAGGGCTACCGGGTGGGCGCCCCCTTCGCCGGCACCTGGGCACCCATCTTCAACACCGATCTGGACCGGTTCGGCGGGCAGGATCTGGGGGACAAGGCTGCCCTGAAGACGGAGAAGGTCGCCTGCCACGATCAGGAGCAGTCCCTGGTCATCGACCTGCCCCCCATGTCGGTGATGATCTACCGCTGCACCCGCAGGGCCCCGGTGCGCAGGTCCAAGGGCGAAGGGCTGCTGTCCCATCTGGGACGGGAAAAGAAGGAGAAGGAAACTGACCCTGAGGAGAAGCCGAAGCGCACCCGCACCTCCCGGACCTCCAAAGAGGGAAAGCCCCCGAAGGAGGCGAAGGAGGAAAAGCCCGGGAAGGAGCGCAGGTCCTCCCGGGAGGGAAAGCCCAGGACCCCCAGGGCGAAACCCGCCTCCGGTGAGGGTGCAGTCTCTTCCTCCAGGCGGTCCTCCCGCCGGAAGACCGGAGATAAGAACCTTAATCCGTAGGGTTTTCGGACTCCTCGGGGTTTGGTCACAGATAACGGATAGGTTCGCACCCGTGGTGCTTCCATATCTTTAAGGATGGGACACAGACAACGCCCAGTCACTGCACCCTGGTACGCCTGAACACCGGCCTTGTCTGGCTTTGAAGGTGCCGGATCATCTGTCCCTTATATGTCGGCATGCATCGCAGGAAGTGTATCACCGGATGGGTGCCAAATCAGGAGCGGTATTGTATGCCGGGTTCTGACCTTCAGCGGTGAAAACACGCCTGTTCCGGCGATTTCAGCCGGAATTGTCCGATCTTTACGCAAACAGGTGAATCCGGTTCGAAAAACTTCACGGATTCAGGAAGGAGACCTGATGGGAAAAGAACAGGGATGCCCGGGCCCTCCCGGGTCCGGGCGGACCTGATGGAGCATACTGCTCGCAGACACACTGTGGGTGTCCAATAAATTTTCGAGGTGGAGTTATGAAAAAAGAAATTGTGGCCATGCTGCTGGCTGGCGGACAGGGCAGCCGCCTGTATGCGCTGACCAGCCAGGTAGCCAAGCCCGCGGTTCCCTTCGGCGGGAAATACCGCATCATCGATTTTCCTCTGTCCAACTGCGTGAACAGCGGCATTGACACGGTAGGTGTCCTCACCCAGTACCGCCCTCTGGAGCTGAACAGCTACATCGGGTCCGGCGCTCCCTGGGATCTGGATGTCTCCGACGGCGGTGTCCACATTCTGCCTCCCTACATGCGGGAAGGGGAACAGGGCACCTGGTACAAGGGAACGGCCAACGCCATCTACCAGAACATGGGCTTCCTGGACCTCTATGATCCGGAGTATGTGATCATCCTCTCCGGCGACCACATCTATAAGATGGACTACGCCGACATGCTGGCCGCCCACAAGAAGTCCGGTGCCGCCTGCACCATCGCCGTTCTGGAGGTCACCAACGAGGAGGCCAAGCGCTTCGGCATCATGAATGCCTATGAGGACGGCAGGGTCTACGAGTTCGAGGAGAAGCCCCAGCACCCCAAGAGCAACCTCGCCTCCATGGGCATCTACATCTTCACCTGGAGCAAGCTGAAGGAGTACCTGATCGCCGACGAGGCCGACCCCAACTCCTCCAACGATTTCGGCAAGAACATCATTCCCAACCTCCTCAATGCCGGCGAACTGCTGATGACCTACCGCTTTGACGGCTACTGGAAGGACGTGGGGACCATCGACTCCCTCTGGGATGCCAACATGGACCTGCTGGCCCCCCACAGCGGCATTGACCCCTACGACCCCAGCTGGCCCATCTACGCCCGCACCCCCGTGCGCCCGCCCCATGTGACCGGGGAGCACGCAGTCATCTCCCACTCCCTGGTGACCGGCGGCTGTGAGGTGGACGGCACGGTGGAGAACTCCGTGCTCTTCCACTCCGTCACCGTAGAGGAGGGGGCCGAGGTCCAGTACTCCATCCTCATGCCCGGCACCACCGTGAAGGCCGGGGCCAAGATCTCCTATGCCATCCTGGCTGAGGGCGCCACCGTGGAGGCCGGCGCCACCGTGGGGGCTCCCCCTGACGGCAGCGAGGACTGGGGCATCGCCGTGGTGGCGGCGGGGCTCAACGTGGGAGAGAAGGCCGTGGTTGCGCCCAAGGCCATGATCCGGGAAAATGTGAAAGGAGGCGAGCAGGCGTGAGCAACAACCTGCACGGCATTCTGTTTGCCTATCATTCCGATGCCAATCTGGGGGAGCTGACCCGCCACCGCAACACCTGCTCCCTGCCCTACGGCGGCCGTTACCGCCTGATCGACTTCATGCTCTCCAACTATGTGAACGCCGGCATCCGGGACGTGGGCCTGGTGGTTCACGCCAGCTATCAGTCCCTGCTGGACCACGTGGGCTCCGGCAAGGACTGGGAACTGAGCCGCAAGCACGGCGGTCTGCGGATCCTGCCCCCCTTCAGCTTCGCCGAGGAGCGGGGCGGAGAGTACCGGGGTATCATGGAGGCCCTCTCCGGGGTGTACTCCTACCTGCAGGAGGTGCGTCAGGACTACATCATCATGGGCTGCGCCGACATCGCCATCAACCTGCCGGTGGAGAAGGTCTTTGAGCAGCACATTGAGACCGGCGCCGACGTGACCGTGGTGTGCACCCGCAAGATGCGGGGCTCCCCCCGCAGTTCCACCTACATGAGCATGGACGAGACCGGCCGCATCTGCGACATGTCCATCAACCCGCCCACCGCCGGCGGTGCCGTGGAGTCCCTGGAGTTCTACGTGGTCTCCAAGAAGCTGCTGCTGGAGATGGTGGACTACTGCGCCGCCCACGACCTGCAGACCTTCGCCAAGGACACCCTGCTCCCCCGCCTGAATGTGCTCAAGGTCATGCCCTACATTCACGAGGGCTATGTGGCCCGGTTCCAGTCCGTGGCGGATTACTTCCAGAACTCCGAGGATCTGCTGGATCCCCGGGTGCGGGCCGACCTGTTCAACCCCGCCCGGCCCATCCGGACCAAGGACATGTCCAATCCCTCCACCTACTACGGGCCGGATGCGGTTTCCCGCCACTCCCTGATCACCGACGGCTGCTACATCGAGGGAGAAGTGGTCAACTCCGTGCTGGGCCGGGAAGTGGTGGTCGAGGCCGGCGCAAAGGTGGTCAACAGCGTTCTGATGCAGGGCGCCGTGGTGAAGGCCGGCGCCTCCCTGTCCTACGTGGTGGCCGACAAGGGTGTGGTCATCAACGAGCAGCGCACCCTGATGGGTCACTCCACCTACCCCCTGGCCATCGCCAAGGGCTCCGTGGTGTAAGGAGATGAACCCGGGGCGGAGACGCCTTCCTCCGGGGAGGTGTCCCGCCCGGTATCTGATAAACTGTCGAAAGGGGATTCGATCATGAAGATTCTCTTTGCCGCCTCTGAAGTTGCACCATTTATCAAAACCGGCGGTCTGGCCGATGTTGCCGGCTCTCTGCCCCAGGCACTGGCCGCCGCCGGACACGAGGTGAAGGTCATTCTTCCCCTGTACGAGGGGATCGGGGACAACTGGCGCTCCAAGATGACCTTTGTCAAGAACTTCAATGTAACGCTGTCCTGGCGGCAGGTCTACTGCGGCATTTTCGAGCTCAAGCAGGGCGGAATTACATTCTGGTTTGTGGATAACGAGTACTACTTCAAGAGGTGGCAGCTCTACGGTCACTTTGATGACTGCGAGCGGTTTGCCTACTTCTCCCGGGTCATCATTGAGATCAACGGTCAGATGGATTTCTCTCCCGACGTCATCCACTGCAACGACTGGCAGACCGCCCTGGTGCCTGTCTACCTGCTGGAGGAGCGCTACCGGATTCCCCAGCTGGCGGACACCAAGACGGTGTACACCATCCACAACATCGAGTACCAGGGCCGCTACGGCGAGTCCGTCCTGGGGGACGTCATCGGCCTCAACCGCAGCTATTTCAATGAGGGGATGCTGTCCTTCTACAATGATGTGAACCTGATGAAGGGTGCCATCATGGCTTCCACCTTTGTCACCACCGTATCTCCCACCTATGCCAAGGAACTGCGCACCGCCTTCTACGCCCACGGCCTGGAGGGGGTCATTCAGCAGCAGAGCAACAAGATGGAGGGGATCCTCAACGGCCTGGATGTGAACTTCTACAATCCGGAGACCAACCCCGGCCTGGAGCGCAATTTCAGTGTGGATACCCTGGATGAGGGCAAGGCGGCCTGCAAGAAGGCCCTCCAGGAGGCTGTGGGTCTGCAGCCCGACCCGGGGGTGCCCATCATCGGCTGCGTCTCCCGTCTGGCCGGCCACAAGGGCTTCTCACTGGTTTCCGACTCCCTGCAGGAGATCATGGCCATGGACGTGCAGATGGTGGTGCTGGGCACCGGCGAGTGGCAGTTTGAAGAGGCCTTCCGCCACGCCCAGGCCCAGTATCCCGGCCGCTTCTCCGCCCAGCTGACCTACTCGGCTCCCCTGTCCAACATGATCTACGCCGGGGCTGACATGTTCCTTATGCCCTCCATCTCGGAGCCCTGCGGGCTGAGCCAGATGATTGCCATGCGCTTCGGGACCGTGCCCATCGTCCGGGAGACCGGCGGCCTGAAGGATACCGTGACGCCCTACAACCGCTACACCGGCGAGGGCAGGGGCTTCACCTTCTCCAACGTGAATGCATCGGACATGGTCTGGGTCATCCGGGAGGCCGTGGAGCTCTACCACGGGGACAAGGCAGCCTGGAAGAAGCTGCAGGTGGCGGACATGACCGCCGACTTCTCCTGGGACGCCTCCGCCAGGCAGTATATCAACATCTACCAGCGCATCTGCGCCAAACCTGCCAAGTGAGAGCGAAACAGCCCCCGTCCGCGCAACGGGGGCTGTTTCATGCCCGGAATGGGGGCCCGGACAGAGGGAAGTCCGGGCCTGACCCACGGAAAACCGACCTGTGCTGCACCTGCCGGCAGCAGGCCGTAACGAACGGAAGTGCCATATGAGTATTTTCAACCTTATTTCCCTGCTGGGCGGCCTTGCCATGTTTCTGTACGGCATGCGGATCATGGGGGACGCTCTGAAAGAGAGCTCGTCCGGACCGCTGAAAACCGCTCTGGAGAAGCTCACCAGTACCCCCATCCGCGGCTTTCTCCTGGGGCTTGCCATCACGGCGGTGATTCAGTCCTCCACCGCAACGATTGTGCTGACCTCCGGACTGGTGGGGGCCGGGGTTCTCTCCCTCCACCAGTCCCTGGGAATCATCGTGGGTGCCAACGTGGGTACCACCGTAACCGGCCAGATCATCCGGCTTCTGGACCTGAACCCGGGGGGAACCTCCATCCTCCAGTTCTTCCAGCCCTCCACCCTGGCCCCCCTGGCCATGATCGTGGGCATCATCCTGATCATGGGCTTCAAGCCGAAGGGGCCGGTGAAGATCGGGGAGATCATCATGGGGTTCGGAATTCTCTTCTCCGGTCTTCTGAACATGACGGATGCGGTGGAGGTGCTGCAGGAGAGCGGCGTCATTGAGAGCCTCTTCAGCCGCCTGGACAGCAGCCCCGTACTGGCCTACGCCATCGGCGCCGGGGTGGCCTTCGTGCTCCAGAGCTCCTCCGCCACTGTGGGTATCCTCCAGGCCTTCTCCACCTCGGGACAGCTTACCTTCAGTGCCATCTACGCGGTGCTGGTGGGCATCTACCTGGGCGACTGTGTCACCACTGCCATTGTCTGCAACATCGGGGCAAAGCCGGATGCGAAGCGGGTGGGCATCACCAACATCTTATTCAACCTGGGCAAGACCGTGGTGATTCTCGGAGGGGTTACGGCCCTCCATGCCGCAGGCTTCCTGGACGGGATCTGGAACAGCATCTTCCTCTCCGGGGGGATTGCCAACACGAACACCATCTTCAACCTGGTCAGCGCCGTCCTGCTCTTCCCCCTGCTGCCCCTCTTTGAAAAACTGAGTCATGTGCTGGTACGGGATGCAGCGGTGGTGAAATCCCCGGAGGACGAGGCGCTGGACGCCCTCAACCCGGTGTTCTTCAGCACACCTGCCGTGGCACTGGGCCGCTGCTACGATGCCCTGACCCTGATGTTCCAGGATGCCCAGGGCAACGTAGTCCACGCCTTTGACCTGCTGGCCCGTTACGACACGGAGGTGGCGGAACAGGTGAAGGTTCAGGAGACCCAGGTGGACGTGATGGCCGACCGGATCAGCAACTACCTGGTGCAGATGGCGCCCCACATCACCGCCCCGAACCAGGTGGAAATCCTGAATCAGTACGACTCCATTGTGAACGAATTTGAGCGGCTCAGCGACCACGCGGAGAATATGGCAGAGATTGCCGGCAATCTGGAGCGGGGTGAGAAGTTCCCGCCGGCGGCGGTAAACGAACTGTCTGTGCTGCGTCTTCTCACCACCAATCTCCTGGAGCTGGCGGGACAGACCTTCCGCCGGCGTGATGTGGAGGCGGCCAGGCACATTGAACCGCTGGTTCAGGTGATGGATGACATGGTGGAGACCCTGAGGAATCACCGCCTGAAGCGGCTGAAAAGCGGCGAGTGGTCGGTGGCGGTGGGCACCGAATTTCTCAATCTGCTGACGGAGGTTCAGAACCTGGCCGGCATCTGCTCCAACATCGGCATGGCCACCATCGCCCGGGTGTACCCGGAGATCCAGCACGAGATTCACACCTATCTTGCCAAAGTTCACTCCGGTCAGGACGAGGCCTTCAACCAGGAGTATCAGGAGGTAAGCAGGAACTACTTCGCGCTGCTGTGAAATCCTCCACGGCGCTCTCCTCCAGCCGCCTTTCCGCCCTCCGGCGGACGGGTATGGCCGGGGGAGGGCGCCTTCGCCTGCAGAGCAGGGCTGCTTCCTCTCTCCAGGGGGGATATAGGAAAAAAAGAATACGTCTCCATCTCTTGACAGGGAGAGGGTAAGAGGAGTAGAATAAATTTGATCCAATTAAATTGGACTACGTTAAACGGAGGTGTCCACATGAATGTCTACGACTTTACCGTGACCGCCCAGGACGGCAGCCAGGTTCCTCTTGCCGGCTACCGGGGGAAGGTTCTCCTGATCGTGAATACGGCCACCGGCTGCGGCTTCACGCCCCAGTACGCGGAACTGCAGGAACTCTATGCCGCCCACCAGGGGGACGGTCTGGAGATTCTGGACTTCCCCTGCAACCAGTTCGGGGGCCAGGCGCCGGGCAGCGACGAGGAGATCCACGATTTCTGCACCGGACGCTACGGTGTCACCTTCCCCCAGTTCACCAAGATCGATGTAAACGGGGAGAATGCCATTCCCCTGTACCGGTATCTCACTTCCAGCACCACCTTCGGGGGCTTCGGCAAGGGTCCCATGGCGGTGCTGCTGAACCAGATTGCCAAGAAGGCGGACCGGGACTACAAGAACAACGGTGCCATCAAGTGGAACTTCACCAAGTTTCTCATCAGCCGGGACGGGGAGCTTCTGAAGCGCTTCGAGCCCACTGCGGACATGAAGGACGTGAAAAAAGCGACAGAGGAGGCGCTGGGATGCACTTCGACTACCTGACGGAGAACACCTGCTCCCAGGTCATCAGCATGGAGATCAACGGAGACGTGGTGACGGACATCTCCTTTCTGGGAGGCTGCAACGGCAATCTGAAGGCAATCTCCCTTCTGGTGGACGGCTGGACGGTGGACCAGATCGAGAAGAAGCTGGGGGGAATCACCTGCGGCATGCGTCCCACCTCCTGCGGAGATCAGCTGGCCAAGGCGGTGCGGGCTGCCTATGAGGCCCAGCAGGAGGAAGGAGAAGAGAGCACATGAAGGTGGCGGTACGCTACTACACCCGTTCGGGCAACACCGGAAAGCTGGCTCAGGCCATTGCCGGAGCGGCGGGTGTGAAGGCGGAGGAAGTGAGCGTTCCCCTGAAGGAGAAGACGGATATCCTCTTTCTGGGCAGCTCGGTGTACGCCGCTAACGTGGATCCGGCGGTGAAGAAATTCATCCAGGACAACCGGGAGAAAATCGGGACCATCTACAACTTCAGTACCGCCGCGGTGCTCAGTTCCACCTACAGCCAGGTGAAAAAGGTGGCCCAGGCCTGCGGGGTGGCCATGTCGGAGAAGGAGTTCCACTGCCGCGGTTCCTTCACTGTCCTCCACCGGGGCCGGCCCAACAGCGACGATCTCAAGGCGGCGGCGGAGTTTGCCTCCCACATTCTTAACCGGGCCTGAACCGGGAAAGGAGTTTCATCATGGAAGAAATATACGAATTTCTGAAGCAGTGCGGGGTCTACTTCCTCGCCACAATGGACGGGGACCAGCCCCGGGTGCGGCCCTTCGGCACCATTGATCTCTACCAGGGGAAGCTGTATATCCAGACCGGCAGGATCAAGGCGGTGGCCTCCCAGATGAAGGCCAATCCCAAGGTGGAGCTGGCTGCCATTCACGAAGGCCAGTGGATCCGCATCACCGCTGAGGCGGTTCTGGACGACAATGTGGCGGCCCAGGAGCACATGCTGGCCGCCTACCCCTCCCTCCAGGCCATGTACCGGCCCGGGGACGGCAACACGGAGGTGTATTACCTGAAAAACGGCACCGCTCAGTTTGTGGAGGGCTTGACCCCTGTGAAGACCCTGACGTTCTGAGGCGAGGTGGGCCAAAGAAAATCCAGCGCTCCTGTTCGGACCGGACAGGGGCGCTTTT
>CAYXVN010000102.1:0-9401 GCA_964468565.1 uncultured Oscillospiraceae bacterium
AGATCGACACCACCAACATCCTCTTCATCTGCGGCGGCGCCTTTGACGGCATCGACAAGATCATCGAGCACCGGCTGGACCGGCGCTCCCTGGGCTTCGGTGCGGACGTCCGCAGCCGCAAGGACACCGGTGTGGGAGAGCTGCTGCGGGAGATCCAGCCTCAGGACCTGCTGAAGTTCGGCATCATCCCCGAACTGGTGGGCCGGCTGCCTGTCATCACCACCCTGGACGCCCTGGACAAGGACCAGATGGTGCGCATCCTCACCGAGCCCAAGAACGCCCTGGTGAAGCAGTACCAGAAGCTGATGAGCTATGACGACGTGGAGCTGGAGTTCACCCCGGACGCCCTTCAGGCGGTGGCCCAGGCGGCGGTGGACCGGGGCATCGGAGCCCGGGGACTGCGGGCGGTGCTGGAGGATGTGATGACTCCGGTGATGTTTGACGTCCCCTCGGATCCCACCATCGTGCGGGTGACGGTGGGGCCGGAGTGCCTGAAGGACCACACTCCGCCCGTCCTGGAGCGGGACCGGGTGCGGCGGCGCCGGGTGCGCAGCAGCAACCGGTACCGCCGGAACGTGGGAAGTTCCAACGCAGGCTGATGAGGACACACTGCCCCGCCGGAACCTGGGAAGCCCGGTTCCAGCGGGGCTTTTGGCCCCCACCCGGGGAGAGAGACCACAGGGCCCTGAGGCTGCCCCCGGGGAGCCGGGAAAGGGGATTTCAGGGCGGAACAGCCCCTGCCGCAGCAGGGGGAGAGGGGAGAGGAGGAGACCATGGCCGTTGACATGCGCAGAGCCGTCTTTGTCCGCTCGGCGGCGGGGGAGGGGGATTTCCCCCGGGACCTGCCCCAGGTGGCGGTGGCGGGCCGCTCCAACGTGGGCAAGTCCTCCCTGATCAACTGTCTGACCCGGCGGCGCAGTCTGGCCCGGGTGGGCTCCTCCCCCGGCCGCACCGCCTTCGTGAACTGCTTTCTCATTGACGGGAGCTTCTATCTGGCGGACCTGCCGGGCTACGGCTATGCCAGGGTCTCCAAGGCGGAGCGGCAGCGCTGGGCCGGCCTGATGGAGTGCTACTTTGCCCGCCGGGACCGCATCGCCCTGGGGCTTCTGGTGGTGGATGCCCGCCACGCCCCCACGGAGGACGACCGCACCATGGAGCGCTGGTTTGCCCGGAGCCGCTGCCCCCTGGTGGTGGCGGCCAACAAGTGTGACCGGCTGAAGTCGGGGGAGGTGTCCGCCTCCCTGGCGCGGATCCGGGAGACCCTGGACCTGGGGCAGGAGGTGCCGGTGATCCCGGTGTCCGCCCGCACGGGACAGGGCCGGGAGGAGCTGACGGGCCGTCTGCTGGCGGGGCTGGGCCTGGCAGGCCCCTGAGAGAGATCCCCGGAAGTGAAAGTTTCCCCGGAATCCCTTGCAAATGCACCCCGGGAATGCTATAATGAGGCACACTGGAGGTCCCTGCGCCGCCGTCCCCCGCCCGGGGGTCGGAGCCGGGACAGCCTCCTGCCCGCTCCGGCCTTGCTGCAGATCCCGGAGACCGGGGGGATGCAGCAGAGGGGGAGAGGACATGGTGGTGCTCTGGGTGCTGGCCGGCATCCTCCTGGTCCTTGTGCTGGTGCTTCAGCTCCGGGTGGGCGTGCAGGTGGTCTACAACTGGGAGGGACCCTCTGTCCGGGTGCGGCTGGGTCCCGGCCGGGCCGCCTGGCTGCACATCCGCCTCTATCCCCGGAAGAGGGCCGGCACTGCCGGCGGCGAAGCTGCCGGGAAGAGCGCAGCGGGGAAGAAGAAGAAAAGAGAGAAGAAACCGGGCAAAGGGGGAAAGGGCCAGGGCGCTGCCCCTCCCGTGCCCCTGTCCCGGCGCATCGGGGGAGCTCTGGGCTACGCCATGGCGCTGCTGCCCATCCTGCTGGACCTGGGGAGGCGCTTTGCGGGAAAGCTGCAGATTGACACCCTGACCATGGAGCTTACCGCCGGCGGGCCGGATCCCGCCCAGGCCGCCATGCTCTACGGCCGGGCCCAGGCCGCCCTGGGGGCACTGTGGTTCCCCCTGACGGAGGCCTTCCAGGTGAAGGACGGCCACGCCTGGGCCAGAATTGACTTTGATGCCCCCGGCATGCTTCTCTATGTGGAGGCGGCCCTGTCCCTGAAGATGGGGCAGATCCTCCTGATCGGGCTGTACGCCGGCGGCCGTGCCCTCCGGACTCTTCTGGCGGTCCGCAGGAGCCGGAAACAGGCAAGAAAGGCGGTATGATCTCTCATGGATCCGGAGAAGAAGAACCCCATCAGCGAACTGCTGCGCACCACCATGGAGAGCGTGAAGGCCATGGCGGACGCCAACACCATCATGGGTGCTCCCATCAGGGCGGAGGGCGTCACCCTCATCCCCGTGTCCCGCCTGTCCTTCGGGGTGGCCGGCGGCGGTGCGGAATTCACCACAAAGAAATCCCCGTCCGGCCCGGACAACCCCTACGGAGGGGGCAGCGGCGCCAGCGCCAAGCTGGAGCCGGTGGCCTTCCTGGTGATCCGGGAGAACAATGTGAAGGTACTTCCGGTGGCGCCTCCTCCGGCCACCACGGTGGACCGGGTCATTGACACCGTCCCCGAGGTGGTGGAGAAGGTCACCGGATTTCTGGAGAAGCAGAAGCAGGAGAAGCAGGCAGTGCAGGTCCAGGACCAGGCCCCCCAGGAGGGGAAGGCAGGCCTGGAGAGTGAAGCAGACCCGTGAGCGCGCCGGCACCTACGCCGCGCTCATGACCGGACAGGCCCACCGCAGCGGCGGCTTCTCCCGCCGGCGGGGGGCTTTCGTCTGTTCCGGGGCGGCACAGTCCGCCGGAGAGGAGGTTGTCCCATGGAGGAGCGGATCCAGAAGCTGATCTCCGCCCGGGGACTGGCCTCCCGCCGCAGGGCGGAGGACTGGATTGCCGCCGGGCGGGTCACCGTAAACGGCCGCCGGGCCACCCTGGGGGAGCGGGCGGACCCGGAGCGGGACCGGGTGGAGGTGGACGGCATCCCCCTGCCTCAGGCTGTTCCCCACACCTACCTGATGCTGAACAAGCCCCGGGGGTACGTCTCCACCCTGTCGGACGAGCGGGGACGGCCCACCGCCGCCTCCCTGGTGGCCTCCTGCGGGGTGCGGGTGTGGCCGGTGGGGAGGCTGGACATGGACTCGGAGGGGCTGCTGCTCTTTACGGACGACGGGGCCCTGACCCACCGGCTGCTCCACCCCTCCCGCCAGGTGGAGAAGGAGTACCTGGTCCGGGTCCGGGGCAGCCTGGAGGCGGCTCTCCCCATCCTCACCGGTCCCATGACCCTGGACGGGGAACTTCTTGCCCCCGCCAGGGTGCAGGTGCTGCATCAGTGGGGGGACACCGGGGGGCTGTCGGTCACCATCACCCAGGGCAGAAACAGGCAGATCCGCCGCATGTGCGCCGCTGCCGGCCTGGCGGTGCTGCGGCTCAGGCGCATCCGGGAGGGGGAGCTGCGGCTGGACCCAGGGCTGAAGCCGGGGGCCTGGCGGCATCTCACCGGGCAGGAGGTGCTGCTCCTGCAGTCCAGTTCCTGAAGATCCATCAGGATCCCGGCAACTTCGGAAATTTCTGTTAGAAACGGCTTGCATTCTCTCCCAGTTGGGATTAAGATATAAGAGACGAAAAACTGCCCTTCTGCACCCTGAGGGGGAGGGCTCTGATTCAGGAGGTGACGGTGCCATGGGCCGCGATATTCTCAGCGCGATCCAGGAGAACATGCATACCTTTTCCAAGGGGCAGAAGCGGATTGCCACATTCATTCTGGACTCCTACGACAAGGCAGCCTTCATGACGGCCAGCAGGCTGGGCAAGCAGGTGGGGGTCAGTGAGTCCACGGTGGTGAGATTTGCCTCGGTGCTGGGCTATGAGGGCTATCCCAAGATGCAGCGCTCCCTGCAGAAGATGATCCGCAGCCGGCTGACCTCGGTGCAGCGCATCGAGGTGTCCAACGACCGTATCGGTGACCAGGATCTGGTGGCCACGGTTCTCCAGTCGGATGTGGACAAGATCCGCCTGACCCTGGAGGAGCTGGACCGGGACAACTTCGAGCACATTGTGGACCATATCGTGGACGCCAGGAAGATCTACGTGGTCGGGGTGCGCTCCTCTGCCGCCATCGCCTCCTTCCTGAGTTTCTACCTACACCTGATCTTTGACAACGTCACCCTGGTGCCCGCCAACACCACCAGCGAGGTTCTGGAGAGCCTGCTGCGGGTGGGGGATTCGGATGTGGTCATCGGGGTCAGCTTTCCCCGCTACTCCAGCCGCACGGTCCAGGCCCTCAACTTCGCCCGGGACCGGGGGGCCTGCACCATCGCCATCACGGACAGTGACGTGTCCCCCCTGGCCGGCTTCTGCAGCTATGTGCTGAAGGCCCGCAGCGACATGGTCTCCTTCGTGGACTCCCTGGTGGCCCCCCTCTCTCTGGTGAACGCCCTGCTGGTGGCCATCAGCCGCCGCAAGGGGGGCGAGCTGTCCCGGACCTTCGCCACCCTGGAGCAGATCTGGGACGAGTACGGGGTCTACGAGAAGGTGCCGGAGTGAGTTCCGGCCCGGTGGCCGTCATCGGGGGCGGGGCGGCCGGCATGATGGCGGCCCTGACCGCCGCCCGGGCAGGAGCCCGGGTGGTGCTGCTGGAGCGCAATTCCCGTCCGGGGCGCAAACTGGCCATCACCGGCAAGGGCCGGTGCAACCTGACCTGCCACTGCAGCGTGGAGGAGATGCTCTCCTGCGTGCCCCGCAACGGCCGCTTTCTCTTCAGCTGTCTGAGCCGCATGACCCCCCAGGATACGGAGGACTTCTTCACCGACCTGGGGGTGCCTCTGAAGGTGGAGCGGGGAAACCGGGTGTTTCCCCGGTCGGACCGGGCGGAGGACGTGGTGGCGGCCCTGGAACGGGAGCTGAAGCGCCTCCACGTGGACCTTGTCCAGGCCAGGGTCACCGGGATCCGGACGGAGGGCGGCCGGGTCACCGGGGTGGACCTGGAGGGGGGCGGACAGCGCCCCTGCGCCGCCGCGGTGCTGGCCACGGGAGGCCTCTCCTATCCCGCCACCGGGTCCACGGGAGACGGCTATGCCATGGTCCGGGCCCTGGGCCACACCCTGGTGCCCACAGAGCCCTCCCTGGTGGGGCTGGAGTCCCCGGATGACTGCTGTCCCCGGATGCAGGGGCTCTCCCTGCGAAATATCTCCTTGACGGTTGAGGACGAGAAGGGTAAAATGCTGTTTGAACAGCAGGGGGAACTGCTCTTCACCCGGTACGGACTCTCCGGTCCCCTGGTGCTCTCCGCCAGTTCCCGTATGCGGCCCTTTGGGGGGCGCAGCTTCACCTGCCGGCTGGATCTGAAGCCGGCTCTGGAGGAGACGGTTCTGGATGCCCGCCTGCAGCGGGAGCTGCGGGAGGGGGCCAACCGGAACATGAGCCATGTGATGGAGACCCTGGCCCCCCGGCTCCTGATCCCCATCCTCCTGGAGCGCAGCCGGATTCCCCCGGACCGGAAGGCCCGGGAGGTGACCCGGGGGGAGCGGCGCCGTCTGCTGGAGACCCTGAAGGGCCTGGTCATTCCGGTGTCCGGCCCCAGGCCGGTGGAGGAGGCCATCGTCACCTCCGGCGGGGTGAAGGTTTCCGAAGTGGATCCCCGCACCATGGCAAGCCGCCGGGTGTCCGGCCTCTTTCTGGCGGGAGAGGTGCTGGACGTGGACGGCCTCACCGGAGGCTTCAACCTGCAGATCGCCTGGGCCACAGGCCGGGCTGCGGGGGAGGGGGCCGCCGCCTGTGGGGGAGGGACCTGAGATGGAGCCGCTGACCAGGCAGGAGGTGGGCCTGAGCCGTTTTCTCAGCCGGGTGCTGCGGCACCGGCCGGAGGACGCCGGCATCACCCTGGACGCCCACGGCTGGGCGGACATCGACGCCCTGCTCCGCGGCTGCTCCATGACCCGCGCCCAGCTGGAGCGCATCGTGGCCTGCAACAGCAAGCAGCGCTTTGCCATCAGCCGGGACGGCAGACGCATCCGGGCCCGCCAGGGCCACTCCATTCCCGTGGAGCTGGACCTGGAGCCGGAGCAGCCGCCGGAGATTCTCTGGCACGGGACAGCCCAGGGTTCGGTACCCTCCATTCTGCGGGAGGGGATCTGCCGGATGAACCGGCAGTACGTCCACCTCTCCGCCGGGGAGGAGACCGCCGCTGCAGTGGGCCGCCGCCACGGAAAGCCGGCGGTGCTCACCGTCCGGGCAGGGGACATGGCCCGGGACGGGATCCCCTTCCTGTGTTCGGAGAACGGGGTCTGGCTGGTGGAGCACGTGGCTCCCGCCTATCTGGGCCCAATCCACACAGACTGGAGTACGTAAGCCATGAAGAAGCTGAGAAGTGTCGCCATCGATGGGCCCGCCGGAGCGGGAAAGAGCACTCTGGCCCGCCAGGCGGCCAGGGAACTGGGATACCTCTACGTGGACACAGGGGCCATCTACCGCACGGTGGCCCTTGGGGTGCTGCGTGCCGGGGCGGATCCGGCGGATCCGGCCCAGGTGGTCCCCCTCCTTGGCGGCATGTCCATCCGGATGGACTACAGTCCGGAGGGAGAGCAGCGGATGTTTCTGAACGGGGAGGACGTGTCCTCCGCCATCCGGGACAACGCGGTGTCGGGAACTGCCTCTCAGATCTCCGCCCTGCCGGAGGTGCGGGCCTTTCTGCTGGAGTTCCAGCGGCGCACCGCCCGGGAGCACAGCGTCATCATGGACGGGCGGGACATCGGGACGGTGGTTCTGCCCCAGGCGGATGTGAAGATCTTTCTCACCGCCTCCCCCCGGGAGCGGGCAGGGCGCCGGGTCCGGGAGCTGCACCAGCGGGGTCAGGAGGCGGACTTTGACACCATTCTCCGGGAGATGCAGCTGCGGGATGAGAGAGACCGCAGCCGGGCGGTGGCCCCGCTGCGCCAGGCGGAGGACGCAGTGGTGCTGGACACCTCGGATCTGACTCTGGCCGAAAGTCTCCGGGAGCTTGTCAGGCTGGTCAAGGAGATGGATGCCCCGTGAACGAGAAGAAACGCACCCGCTTCATGTACTACCTCCTCTATACGGTGATCTGGCCCTTCTTCAACCTGTTCCGGCCCATCCGGGGCCGGGGCAAGGAGAACATACCGGAGGGGCCGGTGGTCATCTGTCCCAACCACACCAGCATCGGGGATCCCTTCTACGTGGTCTTCGCCTTCGGCCGGAAGTACACCATGCGCTGCATGGCCAAGATGCAGCTGATGAAGGTGCCCTTCATCGGGTGGATTCTGGGCCAGGCCGGGGTTTTCGGGGTGGACCGGGGACATGCGGACATGAAGGCGGTGCGCACCGCCCTGGGCTGTCTGAAGGATGGGGAGAAGCTTCTCATCTTCCCCGAGGGAACCCGGGTCCACGAGGGGGAGAACGTCCAGGCCAAGACCGGCGCTGCCCTTTTTGCCACCCGCACCGGAGTACCCCTGCTGCCGGTGTACGTTCCCGCCCATAAGCGGCTCTTCCGCTTCAACACCGTGGTGATCGGGGAGCCCTACATGCCCTCCTTTGCCGGGAGAAAGCCCACCTCCGAGGAGCTGGAGACCATTACGGAGGACCTGATGGCGCGGATCCAGGCTTTGGGGGAGGGGCAGCCATGAGAACCCTCCGGCTGGCCCGGTCCGCCGGCTTCTGCTCCGGTGTGCGCCGGGCAGTGGAGCTGGCGGAGCAGACGGCGGCGGGAGGACAGCCCTGCGTCATGCTGGGTGCCATCATCCATAACCACGATGTGGTGCAGCGTCTGGCTGACCTGGGGATCGGCACGGTGTCCTCCGTGGAGGAGGTGCCGGAGGGGGCCTGTGTGCTGATCCGCTCCCACGGAGCGCCCCGGCAGGTCTATGAGGACCTGCGCTCCAGAGGGGTCCCCATTGTGGATGCCACCTGCCCCAACGTGATCCGCATCCACGAAATCGTCCGGGAGACGGAGCAGCAGGGCCGCCGGCCCGTCATTGTGGGAAAGCGGGGCCATCCGGAGGTGGAGGCCATTGCAGGATGGTGCCGGGACCCCCTCATTGTCTCCGGGGCGGAGGAGCTGGAGCAGTGGCTGTGCCAGAGCCCGGAGCACCCCGCCGCACCCCTGACCTTCGTATCCCAGACCACCTCCACCCGCCGCATCTGGGACGGGGTGAAGGAGAAGGCCCGGCAGGCCTGCGGGGATGCGGTGTTTTATGATACGATCTGTGGAGCCACGTCAAGGCGCCAGGAGGAGGCAAGGCGCCTGGCCCGGGAGTGCGATGCCATGGTGGTCATCGGGGACCGGACCAGCTCCAATACCGCACGACTTGCGGAACTCTGCAGGGAAATCTGCCCCTGCGTCCGGCTGATCGAGCGCGCCCGGGACCTGGATTTGGCCGGACTTCCACCGGAGGGAACGGTGGGCATCACGGCAGGTGCTTCCACACCTGCGTGGATAATTAAGGAGGTAATTGACAAAATGAGTGAGGAAATCATGGAGATCGACAAGTCCTTCGATGAGATGCTGGAGGAGTCGCTCAAGCCTATAAATAATGGAGATAAGGTCCGCGGCACGGTTGTTGCCATCACCCCCACCGAGGTCCAGGTGGAACTGGGCTTCAAGTACCCCGGCTACATCGCCTTCAACGAGCTCAGCGACGATCCCAATGTGAAGCCGGAAGAGGTTGTCAAGGTGGGCGACGAGATCGAGACCTTTGTCATCCAGGTCAGCGACCGGGACTGCATGGTGCGCCTGTCCAAGAAGAGGCTGGACGCGGTCCGAAACTGGGAGGAGATTGAGGCCTCCCGGGAGAACAAGACCGTGGTGGAGGGCGTTGTCACCGAGGATAACAAGGGCGGCGTTGTGGTCACCGTCAAGGGCGTCCGGGTCTTTGTTCCCGCCTCCCAGACCGGCCTGCCCCGGGAGACCCCCATGAGCGCCCTGCTCCATGAGCACGTCCGTCTCATCATCACCGAGGTCAACCGTGCCCGCCGCCGTGTGGTGGGCTCCATCAGCATGGTGCTGCGGGCCGAGCGGGCCGCAGCCGCCGAGAAGGTCTGGAGCGAGATTGAGGACGGCAAGCGCTACACCGGCACCGTGAAGTCCCTGACCTCTTACGGCGCCTTTGTGGACATCGGCGGGGTGGACGGCATGGTCCACATCTCCGAGCTCTCCTGGAGCCGCATCAAGCACCCCTCGGAAGTGGTGAAGGTGGGTGACACAGTGGAGGTGTACGTCATCTCCGCCGACCGGGAGAAGAAAAAGATCTCCCTGGGCATGAAGGACCGCACCCAGGAGCCATGGACCGTCTTCATGAACACCTACAAGGTGGGTGACGTGGCCAACGTGCGCATTGTCAGGCTGATGACCTTCGGTGCCTTT
>CAYXVN010000103.1:0-9378 GCA_964468565.1 uncultured Oscillospiraceae bacterium
GGTGGCAGCCACCACCCACTACGCCGAGCTGAAGGTCTACGCCATGACCACCCCCGGAGTGGAGAACGCCTCCTGCGAGTTCAATGTGGATACGCTGGCCCCCACCTACCGGCTGATCATGGGCATTCCCGGCCGCTCCAATGCCTTCGCCATCTCCCGGCGTCTGGGACTGCCGGAGGACATCATCGCCAGAGCCGCGGCCCGTCTGGACGCCGAAAACGTCCGCTTCGAGGATGTGCTCACCAATCTGGACCAGCAGCGCCAGGAGCTGGAACACGAACGGGACGAGGCGAAGCGGCTGCGCCTGGAGATGGAGCAGTCCGCCGAGACGGCCCGGGAGTACCGGAAGAAGCTGGAGGAGGAGCGCTCCGAGGTGGTGCAGAAGGCCCAGGCCGAGGCCAGGGCCATCCTTCAGGAGGCCCGGGAGGCCAGCGACCTGGCCATCTCCCAGCTGAAGGACCTGCAGAAGCAGCAGGATCGCCTGGACTGGCAGCAGATCAACGATGGCCGGGCCGAGGCCCGCCGGCTGCTCAATGAGGCCGAGCGCAACATCGGCGGAGACACTCCTGAGGAGGAACTCCCTCCCCCCACACGGCCTGCAAAGGCCGGGGACACGGTGGAACTGGTCTCCATGCACACCAAGGCCAACGTCATCAGTGTGAACCGGGACGGCACCCTCCAGCTCCAGGCGGGCATTCTCAAGATCACCGCCCGGCAGGAGGAGGTGCGGGTCATCGAGGGAGAGACCCAGACCCAGAAGGAGACCCGCCGCATCCTGGCTCAGGCGGAGCACACCCTGCGCACCGCCGCCACCCCCTCGGAGATCGATCTGCGGGGCATGACGACGGACGAGGCCATCCTGGCCCTGGAGAACTACCTGGACACCGCCGTCATGGGAAAGCTGGAGACCGTGACGGTGATCCACGGCCGGGGGACCGGCGCGGTACGCAAGGCCGTGCGGGATTACCTGCGCCGCAGCCGCTACGTGAAGCGGTTCCGGCCCGGCCGGTATGGCGAGGGGGAGGACGGCGTCACGGTGGTGGAACTGAAGTAAGAGGCCCTGCACCGGCACCGGGCCGGTCCCAAGGAGCCCTCTTTTCCCCCTTCTGAGGGGGCCGCACTGGCGATTTCAGGCCACTTTGGAAGGAACCTGCATAAAAAACCCCTCTGGGCCCTCTCAATTTTTGTGAAAATGGAGCCCGGTTTTTGTGGAAATTGTCATTGACTCAGAAGGGTTTGGAATGGTATTCTATCTTTACACATTACGACGATTCGGAGGTACGGCGTATGTATAGTCAGGAAGCAGTCGTAAACAACCAGGTCGGTCTGCACGCCAGACCCGCTACGTTCTTCATCCAAAAGGCCAACGAGTACAAGAGCTCCATCTGGGTGGAGAAAGAGGAGCGCAAGGTGAACGCCAAGAGCCTGTTGGGCGTCCTCTCCCTGGGTATCGTGAAGGGCACCCCCATCAAGCTGATCGCTGACGGAGCGGATGAGAAGGAAGCGGTCGAGGCGCTGTATAAGATGATCTCCTCTGATTTTTCCGAGTAAGCCAGTCTGCTGTGAAAAAGCGCCGCCTTTGCGGCGCTTTTTTTATCCCGCATCTCTCCGTCTGATCCTGTTCCACATTCTGGGAGGATGAGCTCATGACGTTTGACGAACTGAAGGAGAAAGCCCGCTCCCTTCCCCTGAAGCCCGGGGTCTACATCATGCAGGACAAGGGGAACCAGGTCATCTACGTGGGCAAGGCCAAGGCCCTGAAGAACCGGGTCAGCCAGTACTTCCAGGACTCTGCCTCCCACTCGGAGAAGACCCGGGCCATGGTCTCCCAGATTGACCATTTCGATGTCATCATAGCCGACACCGAGTTCGAGGCCCTGGTGCTGGAGTGCTCCCTGATCAAGCGCCACCAGCCCCGCTACAACATCGTGCTCAAGGACGACAAGGGCTATCCCTACATCCGTCTCTCCCGGGAGGAATATCCCCGTTTCTCCCTGGCCTCCAGACCGGCAGAGGATGGAGCCCGCTACTTCGGCCCCTATGCCAGCCGCCACAACACCCAGGCCATCATCGATGCCCTCCAGGCCGCCCTGCGCCTTCCCTCCTGCCGGAAGCAGTTTCCCCGGGACATCGGCAAGGAGCGGCCCTGTCTCAATTTTCACATGGGAAAATGTGACGGCTACTGCCGGGGACCGGAACTGAAGCAGCAGCACGATCAGGCCATTGCCCAGGCCATCTCCCTTCTGGAGGGCCGCTTTCTGGACGTGCAGAGGGACCTCACTGCGGAAATGGAGCAGGCGGCCGAAGAACTGCGCTTTGAGCGGGCCGCTGAGATCCGGGACCGTCTGAAGGCCATCGAACTGCTGACCCAGAGACAGAAGGTGGTGGCGGGCTCCCTGGCGGACACCGATGTGATCGGCTTTTACCGGGGCACCGCCAAAAGTGCCTTCGTGGTCCTGCATTACATCTCCGGCGATCTCGCCGCCAAGGACTACAGTCTGCTGGAGACACCGGTGGAGGAGGACGAGGGGAGCATTTTCTCCTCCCTGGTGCGGGAGTACTATGTGGACCGCACCCGCCTGCCGGAACAGATCCTGCTCCCCTGTGAGCTCCCCGACCGGGTTCCCCTGATCCGGATGCTCTCGGAGCAGGTGGGACACCGGGTGGATCTGGTGACGCCCCAGCGGGGGGCCAAGATGGATCTCATCCGGCTGGCCAATCAGAACGCCCATGAAGAGGTGGAGCGGGCCACCACCCGGGAGGAGCGTCAGAACCGCCTGCTGGAACTTCTGGGCCGCATGCTGGCCCTGGAGGGACCGCCCCGGCGCATGGAGTCCTACGACATCTCCAACCAGGGCGCCAGCGACATCGTGGCCTCCATGGTGGTCTACCAGGACGGAAAACCCCTGAAAAAGGACTACCGCCGTTTCCGCCTGAAGGACATGACCGGCCCTGATGACTACGCCTCCATGGAGCAGGTGCTCACCCGCCGCTTCCGCCGCTATCTGGAGGGGGACAAGAAGTTCGCCGATCGGCCGGATCTGCTGCTCATCGACGGGGGGCTGGAACATGTGCGGGTGGCACAGCGGGTGCTGAAGTCCCTGGACCTGGACATTCCCGCCTATGGCATGGTGAAGGACGACCGGCACCGCACCCGGGCCCTCGTCCATCCCGACGGACGGGAGATCGGCATTCAGTCCGTTCCCGCCGTCTTTGCTCTCATCGGCCAGATTCAGGAGGAGACCCACCGCTTCGCCATCGAATACCACCGGCAGCTGCAGGCCGGCCACGTGAAGACCTCGGTGCTGGACCGGATCCCCGGCGTGGGAGAGAAACGCCGCGCTCAGCTGCTGAAGCAGTTTCACACCGTGAAGGCGGTGAAGGCCGCCTCCCTGGAGGAGCTGAAACAGGCGGTGGGGACCCGGACCGGCCAGGCCGTCTACCAGTATTTTCACCCTCAGCCCACCGAAGAAAACCCTGATCCATAGGAGTTTCGGCTCCGGGGGATCGAGAGCCCGCACACACGGGCTCCCGTATCCGTCTGCACTGCCCGGGGCTGTCCGGTCAGGGAGGCCCCGGTCTGACCGGGGCCCAGTGCCCTGCCGGCACATTTTCAGGAGGAAACCGCTGGACCGCAGGCGGGATCCGGCGGGGAGCCCGGTGGCGGTCAGCCGCCCCAGGGCCAGGAGCAGATGGCGGACAGCCTGGACAAGTGCCGGGCGGACGGATGCCTTCCGGGCTCCAGGCACCCGGCACCTGAACCGGCACATGGACCGGATCCCGGGGAACTTACGGATGAAGTCGGGGATAAAGCCCAGCCGCTGCCTCCTCCCGGGCAGGACGAAAGCGCTCTGCTCCCGATACACTGAATACCGGCCCGATCCATCTCCGGGCGTACCGGTTCATCCCTTCTCACACCCGCCGTATTTCACCGGACGGGTGCGGGTTCGGCTGCCTGATTTTTCAAAAATGAGCACAAAGCCATACCGGATCCACCGGGTTTCCCGGGCTGCTGCATCAGTCTGCCCGGAAAAAGACTGATCCCATGGGGAAACCCTGGGCATCCGGAGGAAAGGAAGAGACCCCATGCGTGTCATTGCCGGGGACGCCAGAAGCCGGAAGCTGAAAGAGCTCCCCGGCATGGAGACCCGCCCCACCACCGACAAGGTGAAGGAATCCCTGTTCAACATCATTCAGTTTGAAATCGAGGGCCGCCGGGTCCTGGACCTCTTCGGCGGTACCGGCCAGCTGGGCATAGAGGCCCTGTCCCGGGGGGCGGAGAGCTGCACCTTCGTGGACCAGCGGCGGGAGGCCGTGGCCGTCATCCGGGAAAACGTGGCCCTGTGCGGCTATGGGAACCGTGCCCGGATCCTCCAGGGAGACTCCATCGCCTTCCTCGCCACCTGCCGGGAACCCTTCGACCTGATCTTTCTGGATCCTCCCTATCAGACTGATCTGCTGGAACAAAGCATTCATAAAATCATTTCATTTGACATTCTTCGGGAAAATGGTATAATCATCTGTGAATCTCCCGCGGACCGTCCCATGCCTCCTGCGGAAGCCCCCTACCGCTGGGGGAAAGACTACCGGTACGGCAAGATCAAGCTGACTCTGTGCCGCCGTCTGAGAGCGAGAGACCGCTGAATGAGCATCGCAATCTACCCCGGAAGCTTCGACCCTGTGACTTTGGGACACCTGAACATCATCCGGCGGGCAGCCAGCTGCTTCGACAGGCTCATTGTATGCGTCATGGTCAACTCCAGCAAGCAGGGCATGTTCACTCCCGAGGAACGGGTGGAACTCCTGTGCCGGGTGACCGGCCGTTTTCCCAACGTGGAAGTTGATCACTCCGACGAACTCCTGGCCGCCTACGCCCGGCGCAGAGGTGCCAGAGTGGTGGTCAAGGGTCTGCGGGCGGTATCGGACTATGAACAGGAAGTCCAGATGGCCGTCATCAACCGCAAGCTCAATCCCCAGCTGGAGACCATGTTCCTGGCCTCCAGCGACAAGTATACCTACCTGAGTTCCACCATTGTCAAGGAGATGGCCCGCTACGGAGCGAGCCTGACCGGTTTCGTTCCCGCCGAAATTGAGGATGACGTAAACCGGCGCATGAGAAAACTCGAAGGAAAGGACGGCTGAGCAGCGTGGCAAGCGGCGTGGACGAATTACTGGATATGCTCTTCGAGATGATCGATGAAGCAAGAAACGCTCCCTTTTCCAATGACAAATGCATCATCGAGCGGGACCGGGCCCTGGACCTGATTGATGACATCCGCGGACAGTTCCCCATGGAACTGGAAGAAGCGAAGAAACTGATTGCCACCCGGGCAGAGATGATCGCCTCCGCCAAGCGGGAAGCCGATTCCATCCGCAAGGCCGCCGAAGACCGGGCCAGACAGCTTCTGGCGGAGCAGGCCATCTTCCAGGCCGCCAAGGCCAGGGCCAACGAAATGATCCAGCAGGCCGAACAGCGCTCCCGGGACCTGAAGATCTCGGCCCATGAGTTCTGCGAGGACGCCCTGCGCCGCACGGAGGAAGCCGTGGCGGAGACCTACGATGACATCAAGAAATCCCGGGCCCGCTTCCGCTCCATCGCCGGCATGGGTGCTCCCTCTTCCTCCTCCGGCGGCAGTTCCTCCCGCTCCATATACAACGCCGCGGCGGACGAAAACTGAATCTGTCCCTGCAGGCGGGAAGCCGGATGTTCCGGATTCCCGCCTTTTCTGCTGCCTGTCAGCGGGCGGGGACAGACCGGAACGGGGTGAGAAACCGGCCAGACCGGTCTCCCACCCCGTCTCCCATATGCCTGTTCCCGAAGGAATCAGCCTCTGTTCTGCGCCTCCACCAGGCGCACACCGCAGTACTGCTCCCGCAGCTTGGGCTTCTCGATCTTGCCGGTGGCATTGCGGGGCACGTGGGCAAAGATGATCTTCCTGGGCCGTTTGTAGCGGGGCAGACCCATGCAGAAGTCGTTGATCTCCTCCTCCGTGCAGGTCATGCCCTCCTTCACCTGGATGATGGCCGCCGCAATCTCTCCCAGCCGCTTATCCGGCAGACCGATCACCGCCACATCGTGAACCTTGGGGCAGGCGGAGAGGAAGTTTTCGATCTGCACCGGGTACAGGTTCTCGCCCCCGGAGATGATCACGTCCTTCTTCCGGTCCACCAGGAAGATGAAGCCGTCCTCGTCCTGCTGGGCCATGTCCCCGGTGTGAAGCCAGCCGTTCTCCTCCAGCACTTCGGCGGTGGCCTCGGGGTTGTGATAGTAGCAGACCATGACGCCGGGCCCCTTCACGCACAGTTCCCCCACATCGCCCTGCTTCACAGGCTGGTTGTGCTCGTCCACAATCTTTGCCTCCCAGCCGTAGCCGGGGATGCCGATGGCCCCTACCTTGTGGATGTTGTCCAGCCCCAGGTGGACACAGCCCGGACCGGTGGACTCGGAGAGGCCATAATTGGTGTCGTACTTGTGGTTGGGGAAGTAGCTCAGCCAGTGGCGGATCAGGGAGGGGGGCACCGGCTGGGCGCCGATGTGCATCAGCCGCCACTGGGAGAGGTGGTAGTCCTCCATCTTCAGCTCCCCCCGCTCCAGAGCCGCCAGAATGTCCTGGGCCCAGGGGACCAGCAGCCACACGATGGTGCAGCGCTCCTGAGAGACGGCGTCAAAAATGGCCTCGGGGGAGTTGCCCTTCAGCAGAACCGCCCTGCTGCCGGTAAACAGAGAGCCGAACCAGTGCATCTTGGCCCCTGTGTGGTAGAGGGGCGGGATGCAGAGGAACACGTCATCGTGAGTGGTCTCGTGGTGCATCGCCTCCATGTGGGCCGACTGGGACAGGGCCTGGTGACGGAGGAGGATGGCCTTGGGAAAGCCGGTGGTTCCGGAGGAGTAGTAGATGGCCGCCTCATCATCATCGTCAATGAGGACCTTGGGGGCCACGCTGGAGCAGTTGGCGGTCGCCAGGTGGTAGTCCTCGGCAAAGGTGGGGCTCACCGTCTCCCCCACGAAGAAGAGCAGACGGTCCTTCCCGATGGACCCCACAATGCTCTCCACCCGGCCAATGAAGGCGGGGCCGAAGAAGAGCACGTCCGCATCGGCCAGCTTGACGCAGTATTCAATCTCCTCGGCGGTGTAGCGGAAGTTCAGGGGAACGGCAATGGCACCTGCCTTCAGAATTCCGAAGTAGATGGGCAGCCACTCCAGGCAGTTCATCAGCAGGATGGCAACCTTCTGTCCCTTGCGGATCCCCCGCCCCAGCAGCAGATTGGCAACCCGGTTGGCCTTCTCGTCAAAGACGGACCAGGTGATCTCCCGGCGATAGGGCATAGGGTTGACGGGCTGAATGAGTTCGTATTCCTTCCAGGTAACCCGCTGGACCTCCTGGACCTCCGGGTTGATTTCGACCAGGGCGACCTCGTCGCCGTACAGCTTGCTGTTGCGCTCCAGCAGATCGGTAATGGGCATGGCGTTCGACGTTCCTTTCCTGTTCAGTACTTCACTGGTTTTCTCCTTTAAACCGGTGAAGTGAATGATACCGTATCCCCGCCCCCCTGTCAAGGAGAAAATGTGCAGAAAGCGGGGATTTTCTCAGAAATCTTCCCCCTCAGCAGCCTCTCCCGGGGCACAGGGAACCTGCCCGGCAAAATTTCCTGTTTACTTTCACGCTTTAAGGTGTTATATTTAGGGGAAGCAGACTGCTCCGGCAGCCTGAACCACATGGAAATCTGAAAGGAGCGATGGGATCATGGCGAAAGCAGGACGCCGGGAACGCAGCATGGCGCTCTACGAGACCATCCTGAAACTGAAGGACCTGGATGAGTGCTGCCGTTTCTTTGACGACCTGTGCACTCCCACGGAACTGCGTTCCATGGAGCAGCGCTTTGACGTTGCGGTCTACCTGCAGCAGGGGCGGGTTTATCTGGACATTCTGGAGAAGACGGGTGCCAGCAGCGCCACCATCAGCCGCGTCCGCCGCTCCATGCTGGACAACGGAGCAGGGGGCGTCATGCAGGAGGTCATTCTCCGGGAATGGGGCGCCAGTCCGGAATGAAGGCAGGAGGATCCCGCTCCACCTATATATACTCCACTCACTCTTTGACAGAAAGCAGGGATTTTCTCCATGAAACAACTGATGCTGGGCAACGCTGCCGTTGCCCGGGGCCTGTATGAGGCAGGATGCGGCGTCATCTCCAGCTACCCCGGCACTCCCAGTACCGAGATCACCGAGGAGGCTGCGAAATACGACGAGATCTACTGCGAGTGGGCTCCCAACGAAAAGGTGGCCATGGAAACCGCCTTCGGCGCCTGCCTGGCAGGGAAGCGCAGCTTCTGTGCCATGAAACACGTGGGCCTGAACGTGGCCGCCGATCCGCTGTTCACCGTCTCCTACACCGGGGTCAACGCCGGCATGGTCATTGCCGTGGCGGACGATGCCGGGATGCACTCCTCCCAGAACGAGCAGGACTCCCGCCACTACGCCCGCTCCGCCAAACTGCCCATGCTGGAGCCCTCCGACTCCTCTGAGGCCCTGGCCTTTGCCAGGCTGGCCTATGATCTGTCCGAGCAGTTTGACACCCCGGTCCTTCTGAAAATGTGTACCCGGGTGGCCCACTCCCAGTCCCTGGTGGAGACCTCCCCCCGGGTGGAGTCCGCCGAAAAGCCCTATGAGAAGAACATCGGGAAATACGTGATGATGCCCGGCAACGCCATCCGCCGCCATCCCACGGTGGAAGCGCGCATGCAGAAGCTGACAGAATGGGCCGAAACCGCCTCCATCAACCGGGTGGAGCCCGGGGAGGACCACACCCTGGGGATCATCACCTCCTCCACCAGCTATCAGTATGTGAAGGAAGTCTGCGGGGACCGCTTTCCCATCCTGAAGCTGGGCATGATCTGGCCCATGCCCGTACAGAAAATCCGGGACTTTGCCGCTTCCGTCCACGGCCTCTGCGTGGTGGAGGAACTGGACGGCTTCATTGAATCCTGGTGCCGGGAACTGGGACTCTCCCTGATGGGCAAGGACTTCTTCCCCCTGGAGGGAGAACTGAGCCAGACCGTGGTGGCCGAAAAGATAGGCATTCCCCACGAGAAGGGACTGTCCCTGGACGAACCCATTCCCAACCGGCCCCCGGTCATGTGTGCCGGCTGTCCCCACCGGGGCCTTTTTTACACCCTGCACAAGAACCGCTGCACGGTTCTGGGGGACATCGGCTGCTATACTCTGGGCGCGGTGGCCCCTCTTGCCGCCATGGAGATGACCCTGTGCATGGGCGCCTCCATCTCCGCCCTCCACGGCTTCAACAAGGCCCGGGGCAAGGAGACCGAGGGGAGGACGGTAGCCGTCATCGGCGACTCCACCTTCATGCACTCCGGCATGA
>CAYXVN010000104.1:0-9083 GCA_964468565.1 uncultured Oscillospiraceae bacterium
GGCTATGGGGAAGGGCAGATGGAGATGCGCCCCAGCCCATCTTTCAGCATGGGAAGCCCCGGGGCGGGATGTCTCTCCTGCCCTCCGGCCCGGTCAGATCCTCACCGTGGCGTGGAGCAGGGACCAGATGGCCCAGCCGCCCCCCAGCACCACCGCCACTGCAGCCGCAGCCCCCAGGAGCAGGGGATTGTTGATGTTCACCCCCAGAGAACTCAGCAGAAGAGGGGCCCAGGCCAGGGCCACGTAGCACCACATGCCCCGATTTCCGAAGCGCTGGACCACGGCGCCCATGACCACTCCAATCCCCAGGCACCCCGCCACCACCAGGGGGATGACCCTCCAGTCCAGAAAGGAGAAATCCCGCACCATCAGGAAGGAGGAGGGATCCCCCTGGGGCATCTCCAGCCCCTGCTGGATGAACAGGTCGGATTTTCCCGCCAGGACCTGCCAGAGGCGGGTACACAGGTGCCGCTCCACCCAGGAGAAGCCCAGGGCCAGACCTGTGCACAGCAGCCCCTCCAGGGCACTGAACCCCAGGGTGCCCAGCAGGGCGGCACGGCGGGTCTGGCTGAAGGTGAGGGACAGGGTGAACCTGGTGGAAAAGTTCATGTTGGTGTACAGCACCACCAGCCCGGCTGCCAGCACCCCCAGCACCCCGGACATCACCAGAATGCTGTCGTTGGGCTTTCTCAGCAGCATGACGGCGGCAATCACCAGTTCCGCCACCAGAAACACGCCGGTCATGAGAGCGGCACACAGGAAAAAGTCCCTGCGGTGCAGCCGCACCTGATTTCGTATCATGGTCACCACCCGTACCTCCTAAACCACGCAGGCTCTGCGCACACTCAGCCAGAGCCCCAGTTCTCCCGGCACCAGCACCCCCAGGGCCACCAGGCACACCGGGCCGGACAGATCCGGTATCCTCCCGGCAAGGGCCATGGTGAGACCCAGGATGCATAGCCCGGCCACTGCCGCCAGCAGGGCGAGGAAGAAGATCAGCATGCCCCCCTCCGGCTTTCGCAGGTGCATGATTCCCCCCAGGGTGCCCGCCACCATGCCGGCCAGGCAGAGCAGATCGTACTGCCACACCCCCGGTCTTCCCAGCAGGCTCAGCAGATTCTGCCCCTGGGGAGGGACCCAGCCGGCCAGGTTCACCAGGGCGAATGCCAGGAGAACGGTGACCCTCCCCACCACCAGGCACACCAGGAAGAAGCCCTGGATGGCCACAAACCAGTCCCGCCGCCTTCCCCCCAGGGACAGGCACAGATTCAGCGCGTTGCCGCCGCTGTTGAAGGCCGTCAGGATGAGGGCGATGGGGATGAATATGCTGGACATGAAGGCAAGCTGGGAGAACACTGTCCCCGCCCCCCTCAGGCTTCCCACCACACCCCCCAGCAGGGTGAGCAGAAGAGCGGCCACACAGGAACCCCCCAGGGAGGAACCGCTGAGCAGCAGCTGTACACGAAGGGATCTGCTCATGTCAGGTCCCTCCCTCTTCCCCGTCAGGGTGGCTGCAGAGGGCCACAAAGACCTGCTGCAGATCCATGGCACCGATGTCCACATCCGCCTCCCGGGCCTCCCGGAGCTGCTCAAGCTCACAGCGCACGGAGACCGTCTTATGGAGACCGGTCTGGTGCACCGCCAGCACCTTCACATCCCGGGTCACCCGGTCCACCACGTCCTCCCGGCCGCTGATGAAGTGAAACTGGGCCACCAGGTCCTCCACGTCGCAGTTCTCCAGGATGCGTCCCCGGTCCAGAATGATGACCCGCTCGAAGAGGGAGGCCAGCTCCTCCATGATGTGGGTGGAGACCAGAAAGGTGCGCCCCGTCCGGGTGTAGTCCTCCAGCAGCAGCTGGTAGAACCGCTCCCGCATCACCACGTCCAGCCCCGCCACCGGCTCGTCCAGAATGGTGAGGGGGGCCCGGCTGGCCAGAGCCAGGAGGATGGTCACCATGGACATCATCCCCTTGGACAGTCTGGAGATCTTCCGCCTGGGCTCCAGGTCAAACTCCTTCAGCAGGGCGTCCGCGTAGGCCTGATCCCAGTTGGGGAAAAAGATGGACCCCGCCCGCAGATACCAGGCGATGCTGAGATTGTTGGCGCTGCCCCCCAGAGTGCTCTGCAGCTCCCGGGAGAAGCACATCTCCCGCAGGGCGGCGGCGTTCTCCCACACCGGCTCACCTCCGTAGGTGACGGAGCCGGCACTGGCGGTGTTCTGGCCGGTGAGAATGCCCAGCAGGGTGGTCTTCCCCGCGCCGTTGCGCCCGATGAGGCCGTAGATCTTCCCGGGCAGCACCTCCAGATCCAGATCCTGCAGCACCGTCTTTCTGCCGTAGGACTTGCACAGGCCCTGGGCCCTGAGTACCTTGTCGTTCATGTTGTTTCTCCTTCCCGGATGGCCTGGGCCACCATCTCCAGCAGTTGGGTTTCGTCCAGACCCAGGGACCGTCCCTCCCGCACCAGGGGCCGCACATAGGTGTCCAGAAAGGCCTCCCGGCGGGCGCTGCGGATCTTCTCCGCCCCGCCGGGGACCACGAACATCCCGATGCCCCGGTGCACTTCCAGAATTCCCTCCGCCACCAGCCGGTTCAGCCCCCTGGCCGCCGTGGCGGGATTGATTTTCAGGTCGTTGGCCAGCTCGTTGGTGGAGGCCACCACCTGTCCCTCCCGGTAGATGCCCCGGAGAATCCGGTCCTCCACCAGGCGGGCCACCTCCAGATAGACCAGGCTCTGGCCTCCGGAAGATGGGGTCATGGAATCACCTCCTGTTCCGGTTCACGGGTTCCTATAGTGACTGATGAACCTGGGGTGTGAAGCCCCCCGGCGGGGGAGCTGTCCGGCCTCAGGGGGAATCTCTCCCCCGGGCACCCTGGCCCCTCCAGGGTGTCTGCCCGGCACCAGGTGCCGGCAGGGGGAGGGCCTTCCCCCCGGTCCGGGGGAACGGGGCCCTCCATCCCCTGAGGTTTGGTGGTTCCTATAGGGACTAATGAACCTCTGGTGCAAGAATAGCACAGGGCAGGGGAGGCTGTCAAGCCCCGGGGGAAAATAATTTTTCTTCCCGGACTCCGGGGAAGTCCCCCGGCTGCCCCCCCGGCCCCGCCGGCCCCCGCACCACCGGTGCCGGATGCCTGAGGCGAAGGGCGAAGCCGGGGAGAACCCCGGGCCGGAGCCGGGAAGAGGGGTTCACGCCCTCTCCACCGCCCGGAGGTGCCATGAACCCCGGAGTCCGGGACAGAAGAACAGGGCCGGAGCCCGGAACACGCCGGACCCCGACCCCGAGAGAGGGAACGCCAGGTCTGCTCAGAAGGGACCGTAATTGATCTTCACCGCGATGAAGAGGAAGATGAAGGCCACCACCCACCACATCAGGAACAGGGGCAGCAGGTACTTGGCCCACTTCTTGAAGGAGACGCCGCCGCACATGGCCAGGGCGGCCAGGATCTCGCCGCCGGTGGGGGCCATCACGTTGGTGAAGGCATCCCCCAGCTGGAAGGCCAGGACGGCGGTCTGACGGGTCAGGTGCAGCATGTCCGCCAGAGGCGCCATGATGGGCATGGTGATGGCGGCCTGGCCGGAGCCGGAGGGAACCAGCACGTTGAACAGGTCCTGGACCACGAACATGCCCCAGGCGGCCACGGTGGGGCTCAGGTTGTTCAGACAGCTGGACATGTAGTAGATGATGGTGTCCATGATGGAGGCGTCCCGCAGGAGGATGATCACCGCATTGGCCAGCCCGATCATGATGCAGGGGAAGAGCATGTTCTTGCAGCCCTCTTCGAAGCGGTCGCAGATCTCGCTGGGCTTCAGTCCCCCGATGACTCCCCCGATGATCCCTATGGCCAGGAAGATGGCCGCCAGCTCGTCGATGTAGTAGCCCTGGGTCACAATGCCCCACACGGTGAAGGCGATGCCCAGGACGAAGACCACCAGCACCAGCTTCTGCCTGGTGGTGAGGGGGGCCACATCGTCCACGTTGATGGCCACGTTCTGGGCGGTGATCCGGTCCTCCTCATAGGTGGAGCTGCGTCTGGGGTCCTTCTTCACCCGCAGGGCGTGCCAGGTCACGTAGCAGATGCTGACGCTGATGAGGACAATGAACAGGGCCACCCGCAGTCCCATGCCGGAGAACATGGGCAGTCCGGCGATGCCCTGGGCCACACCGGTGGTGAAGGCGTTGGTGATGGCGCCGCCGTAGCCGGAGGCGGCGGCGCAGAAGATGATTCCCACGGCGGTGAGGGAGTCAAAGCCCATGGTGAGGCACACCGCCAGCACCAGGGGCACAAAGGCCAGAAATTCCTCAAAGTTGGCGCAGAAGGCGGAGCCGCATCCGAAGACGATCATGCACACGGGGATCATCAGGAACTCCCGCCCCTTCATGGCCCGCACCACATTGGCCATGCCCGCATTGATGGCCCCCGTCCCGTTGAGGATGGCGAACATGCCGCCTATGATCAGCAGGAAGAAGATGATGTAGGCCGCATTCTGCATGCCCAGGGTGACGGACATCAGCAGGCCGAAGAGGGTGGTGGGGTTGCGGTCCACAGAGTGGTTGCTGCCGGGCACCACGATTTCCGCATCGGTGGTCTCGTCGTACACCCGGTCATAGGTGCCGGCCGGGACGATATAGGACGCCAGGGCCACGATGAGGAGGATGACCACCAGAAACAGCATGGGGTTGATTGCCTTTATCTGTTTCTGCTTCTTCTCCTGGTTCAGGGTATTGTCAGGTTCCTTCTGGTTCATTTTTCTCAATCACTCCTTCATTCCCGCATCCTCCGGCTGGGCCAGAGCGGCCACAATCCGCTGCAGATAGGGCAGGAATTTCTTCGCCGAGGAGATGCGCAGGGATTCGGACGGGGAGTGGAAGTCCCAGCAGTCCGGCCCCAGGGAGACGGCGTCCACCTCCGGCTTCCCGGAGAGCAGATAGCCCACCTCCAGACCGGCGTGAACCGTGCGGATGTCCGGCTCTCCGCCGTAGAAGGCCCGGTACTCCCGGGCCACCGTGTCCCGCAGCCGGGACCGGGGGCGGAAGTTCCAGCTGGGGTAGCTGCGGCAGGTCTCCAGGGTGCCTCCCAGAAGCTTCGCCAGCCGCTCCAGGCGCTGTACCACCCAGGTGCGCAGGCTCTCCCGGGCGGAGCGGATCTCCAGCACCAGGTGCAGCTGCTCCCCCTCCAGATACACCTCCCCCAGGTTGTCAGATGTGTCCACCAGACCGGTGAGGGCCTCGTTCATCTGGCAGATGCCGTCCGGCGCCAGGGTGAGGGCGTCCAGCACCCTGTCCGGCAGGGCCCCCAGGGAGGCAGGCTCTGCCGGCTCCAGCTTCACCGTCACCCCATCTGCGGTGAGGGCCAGCTCCCGGCGGAAGTCCTCCTGGAGCCGCTCCACCACCTGACGCACCTCCCCTTCCGCCTCCCGGGGGAAGGTGAAAACCGCCTCGGCGTCCCGGGGGATGGCCAGGCGGAAGGACCCGCCCCGGATGGACACCAGCCGGGTGTCCCAGCGCTCACACACCGCCAGCAGCAGACGGGTCAGCATCTGGTTGGCATTGCCCCGGCCCCGGTGGATGTCCTCCCCGGAGTGTCCACCCCGGAGCCCGGACACACTGAGGCGGTAGGTGCCCTGGTCCCCGGGCACCGGCGCTGTGGGAAGGGGGATGCGCACATCCGCCTGAATTCCCCCGCAGCTGCCGCAGAGAATCTGGTTTTCCAGGGTGTTGTCCAGGTTGATCAGGTACCGGGAGTTCATGGCGGCGCAGTCAAAGCCCTCCGCCCCGGACATGTCCTCCTCCTCGTTGGTGGTGAACAGGGCCTCCAGGGGAGGATGAACCGGACCGGGGTCCTCCAGAAGGGCCAGGATAAGGGCCACCCCCAGGCCGTCGTCCGCCCCCAGGGTGGTCCGCCCTCCGGTGGAGAGCACATCCCCCTCCACCACCCACTGGATGGGGTCTGAAGTGAAATCGTGCTCCACCCCCGCCGCCTTCTCGCAGACCATGTCCAGATGGGCCTGCAGCATGACGCCGGGGGCGTTCTCCAGACCGGGAGAGGCCGGTTTGCGCACCAGTACGTTGCAGAATGTGTCCTGTTCCGCCTCCAGGCCCTGCTCCCCGGCCCAGGCCAGGATGCGGTCGCTGAGGGCCCTCTCCCTGCCGCTGCCGTGGGGGATCCGGCAGATCTCCCAGAAGTGCCGGAATACCGGATGCTCCCGCAGAGCCGAAATTTCCCCTTGCATGGGCACCCCCTCCTTTTTCTGCTGCCGACGGATGGCAGCGTGGTCATGTTTCCTATCATAGCCAATATATGGTGTGCTGTCAAGAGTGCATTTCCCGGGAAGTGCAGGAAGAGGCCGGCCAGGCTGCATTTTTCCTCTCTCACCCCTGCCCCGGCGGCGGCATCCGCCTACCGGTCCCGGGCCGCCTCCACCAGGCGCCGGATGTCCTGGGGCTCCCGGCGCACGTGAACCCTGCGGTGGCAGTTGGGGCACAGGGCCACCAGGTTCTCCAGGGTATCCCTGCCCGTCTCCGGGTGGGCCTCAATGTGGTGGGCCTCCAGATAGGGTCTGCCTGCCAGGTCCAGGAAGGGGGCAGGCCCTCCGCACAGCTGACAGCGGTTCTCCGCCCTGCGGCGCACGGCCTCCCACAGGTAGGGGTCCGGCGAGCTGCCCCGGCTCCCGGGGGAGGGGCGGTGCCCCAGCAGGTGGACCAGGGCCTCATCAGACAGGGTGGCGGCCACGGCGGCGTCCTGCTCCGTAGAGATCCCGGACCCTGCCAATGCCAGAAAGCCCAGGTCCTCTCCCCCCTCCGGACTGTCCTCCCGGAAGGATGCCGCCAGCACGGCGGTGAGGTACCGGGACAGTTCCCTGCCGGAGCGCACAGGCACCACCGGGGGACGGGGCAGGCCGTGGGCCATCAGGGCCATCAGACCCAGTTCCTCCATGCCCGCCAGAGACCGCTGGTGCTGCAGTTCCAGAAGGGGTGCCTCCCCTGGCTCCCCTGAAAATCCCGCCCCGGTGCGGCGGACCACACACAGGTGGGTGATGGCCCGGACAGGCGCCGATTCATACACGAAGACCCGGTCATTCACCCGGGCATCCGCCAGCTCCCCCTCCTGTGGCCAGCTGAGGGGAGCTCTGCGGGCAAAGCAGGCGGCAGTGGTCCCCTGGTCCGGATCCCAGGGCAGCAGCCACTGGGCTGCCAGGGCGAAGTCCGCCGCGCTGCCCAGCAGCAGTTCGAAGACGAAGATATTGCGCTCCCGGCGGATCACCAGCACCGAGGGGATGGGGTCCGCATCCTGAAAGAGCCGCAGCAGGTTCCCCAGCTCTCTGCTCCAGAACAGCCGCAGCCGGGCCTCCTCCCGGTGAGACTGCCGGGACAGAATGAAATTGGCGGGATATCTGACTCCCTCGTAGCTCACCAGACAGTCCCGCCGCTCCCCGGGAAGCATGTCCTCCACCTGGAAGAAGGAGCGCATGCCAAGAGGGATCGCCATGCCGTCGTATTTGAAAAAGGACCAGTCACACTCCCGCAGCACCACCTGGGGGTGGAGAATGTGCCACCTGGTTCTGCTTCCCCGTCTGCTCTCCAGTTTCTGACTCATTGCCTGCCCTCCTGTTCCCGTATGGAAATGCAGTTTCTTCTTCTCCCCGGACGCCTCAGGGCATCCGTGCCGCCCCCTTCAGCTTCTCCAGGTCCCGGGCCTCCCGGCGGCTCAGCACCCTCCGGTGACAGGGGGCACAGAGGGCCACCATGTTTTCCGGGCTGTCCCCGGCCCCCCGCTCCAGGCGGCAGAGTTCCAGAGAAGGGGTGGACTGTCCGCAGAGCTGGCAGCACCCTCCCGCCCGGCGGAGCACCTGCTCCCGCACATAGGGATTGCCCGCCCGCCTGGGGAAGTCCTCCGGGAGACAGGACTCCCGCTTCACCACAAGGCGCAGTCCCTCAGGCGAAAGGGTGGCGGCTGCGCTGCGGTCCTGGGGGGTGAAGGCCACCGGGTCCGGAAACCAGGGCAGTCCGTCCGGCATGGAGAGCGCCTGGCGGAGATGGGCGGCCAGCGCTCCCCGGATGCGGACCGGGCCCTGGGGCACAGCTTCCAGACCGTGAGCCAGGAGAGCCTCCAGGGAGAGCCCCTCCCAAGGGCCCCACCCCCGGCACAGCTGCAGTTCCAGAAGGCGGTCATGAGTCAGAGCCCTCTCCCCTTCCTCTCCGGAGCCGGAGCGGCGGGAATGGAGGATTCCGGTCTGTCTCACCAGTCCCAGATGGGTGATGGCGTTCACCGGATCCCCCTGATAGAGAAAGACATGGTCGTTGGGGGAGACCTCCTCCATCTCCTCCGGCTGGGGCAGGCGGAGGACAGAAGCCTCCTGCCCCGCCCCGGGGTCCGGGTTCCAGGGCAGCAGCCACCGGGAAAAGCCCGTATATTTCTGCACCTGGCTCCCCAGAAGCATCTCGAAGCGCAGAAGGTCCGGAGCCTGGCAGGTGATGAGCACCCAGGGGACCGGCACCGCTTCCTGAAATGCCCCCAGCCGGGCACCCAGGTCCTTCCGCCAGGAAAGGTGGATCTGGTTCCGGTCAGACCGGATGAAGTGGGCCGGATATTGTCCTCCTTCGAAGAGGATCTGACAGGGACGGATCTCCCGGGGGCGCAGATCTGCAATGTGAAAGAACTCCCGCCTGTCCAATGGAATTGCCATGGCCTGGTGAAAAAAGGATCGGTCACACACACGCAGCGCCATCCTGTCATGGAGCACATGCCAGCGGGTCCGTGTGCCGCTCCTGCCGGGGATTCCGTCTGTCATCTGGGACACCTCAGTTCTGTCTGAATTGGGGGGACGGCTTCTGGAAACCGGAGAGGGCAGGGAGAGCCGTTGGGGCGTGAGGCCCCGCTCCCCGGCCCCCCATTCCCTGTCCGTCTCCGGGGATGGAGAGAACCGGAGCAATCTCCCGCCTCAGAGAATCATACTCCAGGATGGGCCCTGTCGCAAGCCTCCCCCCCTCCCAGGGATATCCTCCCCCCTGAGAAGTGAGGGGACGGGAGACCGGGGGCAGCAGGTCCTGGACCCTGTGCCAGGCCCGGAGGGCGGTACCTGGC
>CAYXVN010000105.1:0-8956 GCA_964468565.1 uncultured Oscillospiraceae bacterium
GCCCAGCGGCTGCTGCAGCCCACCGTGGAGGAGATCCGGGGCCTGTTCGGCAACCTGGTCTACGGGGTGGACGTCTCCTCCCTGGAGGAAGTGGTGAAAAACCTGCTGGTGGAGCGCCACATGACCCTGGGGGCGGCGGAGAGCTGCACCGGGGGACTCATCGCCAAGCGCTTCACCGATCTGCCCGGGGCCTCCCAGGTCTTCAAGGGGGGCATTGTCTCCTACTGGTCCGAGATCAAGGAATCCGTCCTGGGGGTCCCCCACGCCCTGCTGGAGGAACATGGCGCAGTCTCCGCTCCCGTGGCCCGGGCCATGGCGGAGGGGGCCCGGCGGGTGCTGGGCTGCGACATCGCTCTGGCCTCCACCGGGGTGGCCGGTCCCGACCGGGACGAGCGGGGCAACGAGGTGGGCACCATGTTCGTGGCCATCGCCACCGGAGAGGGCACCCATGTACGGCCCCTCACCCTGGGCGCCCGTCCGGTCCGGGCCCGCCTGCGCACCCAGACCGCCCACCACGCCTTCGATCTGGCCCGCCGCTATCTGTCCGGCATGTCCTACGAGGACTGAAGCTTTCACTGCGCCCCCGGCTGTGGCCGGGGGCGTCTTCCTGCCCGGAGACGGAAAAGGAGGCCTGCCGGAGCAGACCTCCCACAACCCGGGGCGGGCGAAAACGCAAAAAGCCGCACCTGAAGCGGCACGGCTTTGGCGTATACGGATTCAGGCCAGCCCGAATTTCTTTTTGAACCGGCTGACACGGCCGCCGGTATCCACCATCTTCTGCTTTCCGGTGTAGAAGGGGTGACACTTGGAGCAGACTTCAACCCGAATGTCCTTCTTTGTGGATCCGGTCTCGATGATATTGCCGCAGGCGCAGCGGATCGTGGTCTGCTGGTAATTCGGGTGGATTCCTTCCTTCATCTCTCTCACCTCTTTCTCCAGGGAGGGGTTCCAAAAAAGCGCAAACGGTATTGTAGCATAGCCCGCCGGGAAAAGCAACAGATTTTTTTGAAAATTCTCGCCCTTTTCCCCCGGCCCTTGCACCGGAAGGGGGCTTGTGTTATCATGGTACCGGCCGTGCCGGGTCCTCTCCCGGAGCAGCCCCCCGGAGACCCCTGCCTGGAAAGGAGCCCATTATGCCCAGCCGGTTCAGTCCTGCCGTGGAGCAGGCCATTGCGGATATCTGTTACTGCTACGACAACCAGAGGGCCACCGCCGCCCTCCCCCTTCTGCAGAAGGCCGCCCGGGCCGGAGACGGCGACGCCGCCTTCCTGCTGGCCCGCTGTCTGGGGGGGCCCGCCTACCGCTGGAAGTACCACGCCTTCCCGGAGGACGCCCACGCCGAGGAGCTTCTCCTCCAGTGGAGCGTGCGCCAGGGCAGCGCCATGGGGGTTCTGGGGGCCCTGCGGGCTGATGTCCTGACGGATCAGCTGGAGGCGGAGATGCCCTTCCCCAGTCTGAAGGCCGCCTGGGAGGCGGTGCGGACCATGGCGGAGGAGGGCTGCGCCTTTGCCGCCAGTCTCATCGGAGACAGCTACTACTGGGGGGACATGCTGCGCATCGAGAAACCGGACATGGACGGCATGCTGCGCCCGGAGCGCATTGCCTGGCTGCGGGACAACCTGAACGCCTGCATCCCCTGGTATGAGCAGGCCGTCCGGGGCGGCATGGGCATGGCGGCCCGCAACCTGTTCCGGCTCTACCTGGAGGGGGAGGAGGAACTGGTGCGCCCCTTCCCCCAGGAGGCCTGGCATCTGTGCCGCACCTGCGCCGAGATGGGTTTTCCCGAGTGGCAGGCCCGCTGGGGCCGCCGGCTGCGGGAGCGGGGACAGGCCAGCACCGGGGCGGACTGGAGCCTCAAGGCCGCCCGCCAGGGCCAGCTGGACGCCTGGTACGATGTGGGGCTGCTCTACCAGGAGGGCACCATGGTGCGGCGCAACGTCCCCTTCGCCCTGGAGTGCTATGAGCGGTGCATGGAGGACCCCACCCATGCGGAATGCCGCAACCGGGCGGGAGAGATTCTCTTCCTGGGCCGGGGCGGCATGGAGAAGGACTACGCCCGGGCGGTGGGCTACTTTGAGGAGGCCCAGGCCCTGGGCAGCGACTGGAGCAGCCCCTATCTGGGGCTGTGCTACCTGCTGGGCCAGGGCTGCGACCAGGAGCCGGAGCGGGCCCGGCCCCTGCTGGAGCAGACCAGCCGCCCCTCCAACTACCGGCTCTACGGACTGGGCCTGATGTACGCCGACGGCATCGGGGTGAAGGAGGACGTGCGCAAGGGAGTGGGCTTTCTCCGGGAGGCGGCGGACAACGGCTTTCTGCCCGCCAAGGAGGAACTGAAGCGCTTCCGCCGCAGTCTCTTCGGCCGCTGGGTCCACCGCAGCGAAGAGGAAGAAGAGGAAAAACGGAAAAAATGAGCAGCAGGCGACCTCCGGCATCCGGAGGCCGCCTTTTCCCATGTCTGCATTACCGGCTCCCCCCGCCGGGGGCAGCTCCGCGCAGAGGCCCGGGCAACCCTCCGGGAGGAAAACTCAGAGGACGGAGTATCCGCCCCGGATGAGAATCTTGGTATCCCAGGCCGTGGGGGTCAGGGTCCGGTCTGAGATGGTGGCCATGTACAGGTGGTTTTTGATCAGATCACTGCCGCCGCCCACGGCGCCCCCCTCGGTGAGGTCGATGAGAGCCGGAGCGGTGTCGGCCTGAACCGTGGCCGAGCCCACCCGCAGCAGCACCTCACAGCCCACCTCCAGACGGACCGTCTGGCCGGTGGTCAGCTTCAGCAGGGTGTAGCCCGCCCCGCCGGTGGTCCCTGCGCCTCCGGTGCCGGACTCCTGCTTATAGGCGGCAATCTGCTCAGACAGGTCCTGAGACAGCTCCTTCTGCTTCTCCTCGGTCTTCTTCCCCACTTCCTCCACCACCTGGGGCAGGAATATCTTCTGCAGATAGCTGAGGGTGACCAGGGGGTCATCCTTTCCGCCGGCGGTGGCCAGAGCCGCCCCGCCGCAGAGGGTCACCAGAACGAGAACCAGGACCAGGGCAATCCATCTCCTGCTCTTTTTCACGACTCATCCTCCATTTCGTTCTCCGGGAACCCCTTCCGGCGGTCCCCGGCCGCATCCCGGCGGCGAAACTTCCCGGAGGAGGCCAGGGCCTGCCGCCGGAGGCCTGCGCCCTCAGCGCAGCACACCGTTTTCCACATACATGCGGGGAATCCGGGGGGCCACGGCGCAGAGCATCTCGTACTGGATGGTCCCCGCCAGCTCGGCGGAGCGCTCCACCGGCATGTGGGGGCCATAGATCTCCGCCACATCTCCGGTTCTGACCTGCTGGTCCTCCCCCAGAGCCACCATGCACATGTCCATGCAGATCCTGCCCCGGATGGGACACTCCCGTCCCCCCAGCCAGACGCTGCCCCGGTTGCTGAGCACCCGGTGGTAGCCGTCCGCGTACCCGATGGGCAGTACCGCCACCCGGCCCTCCCCCTCCAGGGAGGCGGTGCGGCCGTAGCTCACAGGCGTTCCCGGTGGAAGTTCCCGCACGGCGGCCACCCGGCTTTTCAGGGTCATAAGGGGCTGCAGCCCCGGCCCGTCCAGCCCCTGGCAGCAGGGATCCGGATAGTGGCCGTAGAGGGCGATGCCCGGGCGCACCATGTCCAGGGCGGTGCAGGGGTAGCGCAGCACCGCGCCGCTGTTGGCACAGTGGCGGATGGCAAACTCCAGCCCCCAGCCGTCCTTCAGCAGCTTCAGCACATCCAGGAAGCGGGTGAACTGGAGCATGGTGTAGGCCTCGTCCCCCTCCCCCTCACTGTCCGAAACCGCAAAGTGGGTGAAGATGCCCTCCAGCTCCAGGTGGGGCAGCTCAGACAGGGAGGCCACCGTCCGGGCAGTCTGCTCCCCATCCTGGGCCAGCAGGCCCAGACGGCTCATGCCGGTGTCCAGCTTGACGTGGATCCTGGCCCGCTTCCCCGCGGCACCCGCCGCCTGGGAGAGGGCCCGGGCCAGCAGGGGATCCCCCACCGCCTGGGTGATGTCCAGCTCCACCAGCTCCCCGGCGTACTCCGGCGGGGTGTGGCCCAGAATCAGGATGGGGGCGGTGATGCCCGCCTGCCGCAGCTGGGCCGCCTCCGGGAGGCAGGCCACCGCCAGGTAGTCCGCACCCAGTTCCACCAGCTTCCGGGCCACGGGAATGGCCCCGTGGCCGTAGGCGTTGGCCTTCACCACCCCCAGGAAGCGGCAGTCCCGGGGGACCATGGCCCGCAGGGTATAATAATTGTGGGCCAGGGCGTCCAGGCTGATCTCCGCCCAGGTCCTCATCTGTCTCTCCTTCATAAACCCCTCTCCCCTCATTACCTCTGCACCGAAAGCCGGAATCCTCTCCCCCCGGCCCTGTCTCCCCCCTGCTCAAGCTGGCGCAGAATGCGGGGCAGGGCCTCAATCATGTCCGAGGGCAGCATGCCGTACTCCCCCAGCTCCCGGGCGCAGAGATCCCCGGCCAGGGCGTGAATCCACACCCCGGCGGCGGTCAGCTCCGTGAGATCCTCCTCCGGTCCCCGGAGATGCCCCTGTCCCAGCAGGGAGACCAGAATGCCGGCCAGCACGTCCCCGGAGCCTCCGGTGGCCATGCCGGGATTGCCGGCGGCACAGAGAATGGTCCGCCCCTCCGGGGAGGCCACCACGGTACCGTGGCCCTTCAGCACCAGGATGCAGTGGTGGCGCCAGGCAAAGTCCCGGGCGGCTCCCACCCGGTCCCGGATGGGAAGGGTGCACCCGGACAGGCGCTGAAATTCCCCGTCGTGGGGGGTGAGGATGGTGGGCCCCCGGCGGGCGTCCAGAATGTCCAGATGGCCGGCAACGGCACTGATGCCGTCCGCATCCAGCACCACCGGCCCGGTCAGATCCTGGAGCAGGGAGCGCACCAGCTCCTCCGTGGCGGCGGCCCGGCCCAGGCCGGGGCCCAGCAGCACGGCATCGCAGCCCTCCGCCCTGGCCCGGATGGCCTCATAGGACTCCGGCAGAGGGAAGGGCATGGCCTCCTGGCACTTCACCGCCACAATGGGGTAGATGTCCCGGGGGACCCCCAGGAACACCAGGCCGGCACCGGTGCGCAGGGCGGCCTGGGCGGCCAGGGTCGGGGCACCGGTGTAGCCCTGGCTGCCCGCCAGCAGAAACAGCCGCCCGAAGACCCCCTTGTGGGCATTGCGGGGCCGCCGGGGCAGAGATATCCGCTCCCCCGGCCTCATCACCTGCACCGGAGCGGGACCCTTCCGGACCTGAAGATCGATAAGTTCCCGGGGGATCCCGATGTCCGCCACCACCACCTGCCCGCAGCACTCCTCTCCCTCCGCCAGGAAGAAGCCGGGTTTGCAGCAGGAGAAGGTGACGGTGCAGCTGGCCCGCACCGCCACCCCCAGCACGGACCCGGTGTCCGCATCCAGGCCGGAGGGCACATCACAGGCCACCACCGGAGCGCGGGAGCCCAGGCGGTTGAGCAGTTCCACTGCGATCCGGAAGTCCCCCGCCACCGGCCGCTTCAGGCCCACCCCGAAGAGGGCGTCCACAAAACCGTCACAGGCGGAGAGCCAGGAGAGAAGGGGGGAGTCCTCCCCGGAAGGGGCCTCCGGGGGGAGGGCGAAAGGCTCCAGAGTCCCCCCGCACGCCAGAAGCTTCTCCTCCATGGCCCGCTCATCCGGGGTCATCTTCTCCCGCTTTCCCACCAGAAAGGCCCGCACCTGATACCCCGCCTCCCGGAGGAGCCGGGCGGCGGCAACGCCGTCTCCGCCGTTGTTGCCCGGCCCGCAGAAGACGGCAATGCGGGGGGCGGGACTCTCCCCCGCCCCCTCCGCCAGGGGCACCCGCTCCATGACGGCCCGGGCCACGGCAGCGGCGGCGGACTCCATCAGATTCAGAGAGGGGATCCCCAGCTCCTGAATGGCGCAGCGGTCCAGTTCCTTCATCTGGGCCACGGTTGCAGCATAGTCCATGAGAGTTCTCCTCCTGGCTGAACAGTCTTTCAGTTGCGGATGCGCCGGGCCTCCAGATAGAACCGCTTGTCCTGGGCGTGTCCCACGGAGAAGGTCTTCCGGGGCAGGGAGCCCTGCTGTTCCACTGCGGGGAACAGATCCTTCCGGTCCATGGGGGGCAGCAGGAAGGCCACCGCGTCCCGGTGATAGCGCACCAGGTCCCGGGCCACATCGTCGCCGTGGATGTAATCCACCCGCACCCCCGGCCGCCGGCTCTGGTAATCGTCCAGAAAGGCCTGGACGGAGGCCACCGGCAGAATGCCTGCGGGAACCCGGAGGGTGGCGGAGCTGTCCCGGCCGCAGACGGGAATCTCCTCCCCCTGGGCCTGGGGGTAGTAGCGGGTGAAGGCGGCGGTCACGTCCTCCAGCCCGGCCCCGAAGAGCACCCGGTGGATGGGCTCAAAGACCATGGAGTCGTCGTGGAGATTCACCAGTTCGCACAGGGCGAAGCGGGCGGGCAGCCGGTCCCACTGGTCCGGAGGCACAAGGCGCTTCTGGCGCTCGTAGCACTCCTTGGCCGTGGCCAGGGAGTGGTTGCCGTCCCCCACCGCCAGCACCATGGGGTGCTGGCTCTTGGCGGCCGCCCGGTCCGCCAGGGCCTTCAGAGCCTGGCCCACCTGCTCCTTCTGCTCCGGAGTCAGCACCCAGCCCCGGATGTGGCCCCCGTGCTCCATCAGCTCGAAGTCGTAGAGGCTGCGCATGGAGGAGGTCTGGGAGGCCAGGGGTTCAATCAGAGTAAAGTCGGGATCGTCCGCCAGCAGCATGGTGTGGGGCAGTTCAATGGGGGCGTTCTTGCGCACCGCCACCCGGGGGGGAATGCGGGAGGGGACGGTGCCCTCGGTGGCCCGCACCGGGGAGACGGAGCCCTCCTCATAGTCGTACTGCTTCAGGTCCACCATGCCGATGAGCCCCTTGCGCACGGTGCCGCTCTCCAGGGTGCGCTCCACGTAGAACAGGCTGTCCGGCCAGGAGGCGAAGCGCCCCTTCTGCAGGTAGCGGGCCATGGAGTTGTTGATCTCCATGATGTCGTGCTCCACGTCCGGGCCCTCCAGACAGCCCTCCGGCAGGATCAGGCGCAGAGAGGAGGGGGCCCGGCCCACAAACTCCTCCACCCGCTGCCAGTACTCCGGCTGGGAGGTGTACTGGTCACAGGCCACCACACTCCAGCGGGTCAGATCCGGCACCGTGGGCATGAGAATGTCTGCCGGCCGGAAGGGCAGGGTATCAAACACGCTGCTCATCTTGCTCTCCCTCCCCAGGCTCACGAGTTGAGAACGCCCCGGATGGCGTTCAGCAGCTCCGGAAACTCCTCAAAGGCGGGCAGTTCCGGATGGGCCTCCCGGATGGCCTGGGTGCTCCGGAAGAGGAATCCCGCCCGGCTGGCCTGGATCATGGCCAGATCGTTGAAGCTGTCCCCGGCGGCAATGGTGTCAAAACCGCAGGACTGCAGGGCCCGCACGGTGGTCAGCTTGGACTGGGCGCAGCGCATACGGTAGCCCGTGATCTCCCCCTGCTCCCCCACCTGGAGGGTGTTGCAGAACAGGGTGGGCCAGCCCAGCTTCTTCATCAGGGGCCGGGCAAACTGCTCGAAGGTGTCCGAGAGAATCAGCACCTGGGTGATGCTGCGCAGCTCGTCCAGAAACTCCTTCGCCCCCGGCAGGGGGTCGATGGTGGCGATGACGTCCTGGATCTCCCGCAGGCCCAGGCCGTGCTCCTTCAGAATCCCCAGGCGCCAGGTCATCAGCTTATCGTAGTCGGGCTCATCCCGGGTGGTGCGGCGCAGCTCGGGGATGCCGCTGGCCTGAGAAAAGGCAATCCAGATCTCCGGAACCAGGACGCCCTCCATGTCCAGACACACAATATCCATAATTGTCTCAATCTCTCCCTTAAAAGCAAAGCATTTCTCGCAAAAGAAAGGAAACCGGGGCGGCGGAGGATCCGCCTCCCCCGCCCTTCCCGGCCGGTCAGTTCCCGGACAGGGTGTTCAGGAACCGGTCCAGGCGGCGCATGGCCTCCCCCAGGTCCTTCATGGAGGAGGCATAGCAGGCCCGGAAGAAGCCCTCTCCCCCCTTGCCGAAGGCGGTGCCGGGAATCACGGCCACCCGCTGCTCCATCAGGAAGCGCTCGCAGAACTCCTCCGAACTCAGTCCCGTGGAGCGGATGCTGGGGAAGACGTAGAAGGCCCCCTTGGGCTCAAAGCAGTGCAGCCCCATGTGGTTCAGGCTCTCCACCAGGAAGCGGCGCCTGCCGTCGTACTCGTCCCGCATCTGCTCGATGTCCTTATCCCCGTTCTTCATGGCCTCAATGGCGGCATACTGGCTCATGGTGGGGGCGGACATGATGCCGAACTGGTGCAGCTTGGTCATGGCGGAGATGACGGGAGCCGGGGCACAGGCGTAGCCCAGCCGCCAGCCGGTCATGGCGTGGCTCTTGGAGAAGCCGTTCACCACCACGGTGCGCTCCCCCATGTCCGGCAGGGTGGCCAGGGAGACGTGGCGCTGGCCGTAGGTCAGCTCGGCATAGATCTCATCGGAGACCACCATGATGTCCGTGTCCCGCAGCACCTCCGCCACCGCCTCCAGGTCCTCCCGCTCCATGATGCCCCCGGTGGGGTTGCAGGGGAAGGGCAGCACCAGTACCTTGGTTCTGGGGGTGATGGCGGCTCTCAGTTCCCGGGCCGTCAGCCGGAAGCGGTTTTCCGCCTTCAGCTCCACATAGACCGGCACGCCCCCCGCCATCTCGGTGAGGGGGCCGTAACAGACAAAGGAGGGGGTGGGGACAATCACCTCATCCCCCGGCTCCACCAGCACCCGCAGCGCCAGGTCCAGGGCCTCGCTGCCCCCCACCGTCACCAGCATCTCATCCCGGAAATCGTAGCTCAGATCAAAGCGGCGCTTCAGGTAGGCGGCAATCTCCCGGCGCAGCTGGAGCATGCCGGCGTTG
>CAYXVN010000106.1:0-6688 GCA_964468565.1 uncultured Oscillospiraceae bacterium
CAACGGTGGCCGGCACCACCCGGGTTCCAGGAAGCGTGACCTGGACCTCCGGAGACAGTTCCGTGTTCACCGTGACACCGGCCACGGGCCTCAGTGCCACCATTACCGGCATGGCAGAGGGCAGGGCCACCCTGACCGTCTCCGCGATTCTGACGGAAGACGACGGCACGGAAATCCCGGTAAGGGATACCGCAATCGTCACCGTTACCGCCAGGCAGGAGCCGGAAATCACCGTATCCCTTCGAAGCCTCACTCTGGAAGTGGGGCAGAGGGAAACCGTAACCGCCACTGCCAGCGTAAACGGTGCGGCAACGGTTCCGGACCGTATCACCTGGGCCTCCGGCAATACCCACATCTTCCGGGTCCGGCCCGGCAGTGGACTGAGTGCCACCATCCAGGCGCTCCACCCGGGCAATGCCACCCTCTCTGCCACCATGACCTTTACCCTTGACGGCGTAACCCTGACCAGAACCGCCACGGCTACCGTGTCGGTCTATGAGGCTTATGTACCGGACGACGAACCCTCCGGTCCTTCCGGTCCATCTGAACCCTCTGAACCATCCGAGCCCTCCAGGCCCAACAGCGGCGTGGATACAGAGAACCATCCCGACCCCAGTGTGCCCGGCGGCACGGAAACCCAGAACCCCTCCGTCACCGAGACCACTGCAAGACCATCTGTCTCAACCGAAGGTGATACCACGAAAGCGGATGTCAGCACCTCCATGGGCGATGAGATGGTCAGGCAGGCAGAAGAAAACCACAGCGAAACCGTGGTTGTCTCCCCGGACATCCAAAGAGAGACCAGAAAGACAGAGGTCACCCTCCCAGGCCGGACGGTGGGTCAGATCGGTGAGCGAACCGGTGCCGACCTTCGGGTGGAAACCCCCGCTGCGGACGTCACCATCCCCAATGGAGCCCTCGCTGATCTGGGCGGAACCGGAGATCTGACCGTATCCACCGAGAGGACTGACCGCGGCGTAGATGTGGAGATCAAAATGGGGGATGAAAGGGTGGACACTGTTCCCGGAGGCATGAAGGTGAAAATCCCTCAGGATGGCCTCACCAACAGCACCGTGGCAGCGGTTGTTCATCCGGACGGCACCCGTGAGATCATCCGCACCTCCCTTGCGGATCTGGAAGACGGCTCTCTCTTCGCCACTGTGGACGGCTCCGTCTCTCTGGAGATCCTGGACAACCACAAGGACTTCTCGGACGTCTCTCCCAGGGCCTGGTATGCGGACGAGATTGACTTCGCCTCCAGCCATGAACTGATGAACGGCGCCGCACCCGGCATCTTCAACCCGGAGGGAATCACCACCCGGGCTACCATTGCCATGCTGCTGTACAATCTGGAGAACAATCCCGAAGCCGGTGCTCCGGAGTTCCCGGACACGGCTGAGGGCGCCTGGTATACCGACGCCGTCACCTGGGCCACAGACCACGGCGTGGTCAAGGGCTACGATGACGGCCGCTTCGGACCGGATGACACCATCACCCGAGAGCAGATGGCCATGATTCTCTACAACTATGCCCAGTTCAAAGGCATAGACCTATCCGGCCAGGACAGCCTCAGCTCCTTCCAGGACTCCGGCAGCGTCAGCGGCTGGGCAGTTCCCGCCCTTCGCTGGGCTGTTTCTGAGGGGCTGATCAATGGCACCGGCGAGGGCACCCTGAACCCGGCCGGCAGTGCAAGCCGCTCCCAGGTGGCACCACTTCTGATGCGGTTCTGCCGACTTCTGGCCAGCTGAACCCCGGTACCAATCCACACAGCACACAGTGTCACTGCCCCCGGGGCACTGACAGACCTTCTGCGCGGGGAGCCGGTTTTGTGCCGGCTCCCCCCTTCTACCTGCTGGACAATACGACGATGGCACCGTGCCCTTTTCCCGGTCAGCAGTCATGGACCACCGGCCGCGCCGACCGATCATCGGCTCCGGTCATGGAATTCTGCCAGAGTGCCGTGTCCCTGGGAGGTGCAATGGTGCATCTGTCCTGCCGCATGGCGGATCCGTCCTGAGATTCAGGCCGTTCAAGACCCTAATCCGATGGCCAGCCCGTATTCATGGCTGCACCTGCCTGCCGGGCTGCATCTGTAGGACAACGGGATCAGTACACTTGGGAAGTGCATCCGAATCCCGCCCCCCACTGCAAGACCCGCTGCCGTGTCTCCCCCGCTCTCCCGGCGTTAAGAGAAACACCTGGATCCGCCACCGGTGCTCCAGGCAGCCGCAGGTCCCTGACCCCCTATCCCCGGCTGGACCTCTGCCTTTCATCTCAGCCGGAGCGACCTGGGAGGACAGTTGTCTGCAACCTACTGCAGGGAAAGTCCACGTCAGTCCAGGAAAACCCGGAAACCCTCTGAAGCCACCCCTGGAAAAGCATCCCAGAAGAACCCCGGACCGTGGATCTGAATCTGACGGCAGCCCCCTCCGCGAAGCGGCATGCTCTGACGGATCCGGTGGGCCAATCTCTGCATTCCTGAATCCAGAGCAGCCTGCATATTCTCCCCGTCTATGTGCTGCTCCTTCCGAGAACTGGAACTCTCCCAGGGGATTTCCTCCGCTGAACCTTCAGCCTCACTCCCTTCCACCCGTACCCGGGCCCCTTCATTCTCCCCGGGCTCCATCGCCTTACGGATCCTCATCGGATCTGCTCCCCTCTTAAGCCATTTCCCTGCAGATTCTCCCCACTTTCCCTGAATCTGCCCCTGTCTTTGCCTGAAATCGTCAGTTTCCAGGTTTTTGTGATCTGCTTGCTTTTCCTGCCCTCCGGGTTTATACTACACTGTGTAAACATGAGGCCGGAACCCAGGCCACCGGACCCAGTCCCATCCGCCCCGATCGTGGCATGCGGATCCGGCTCCCTGGAAAGGAAGACAACAAGGAGGAATGAAAGATTGAAACCGCGAAGAATCCTGGCGCTCATGCTGGTAGCGGTCATGCTCGCCGGGCTTCTGCCCACGTGGGTGCTGGCAGCGGAAGCTGTCCCCGCACTGGAACTGCAGGTGGGCACCGGAGACGGAGCCGCATATCACGTGGGTGATTCGGTCACCGTCACCGTAAAGGCCCTCAGGGAGGACATCACCAACGGCAAGGTATCCATCACCTTTGACAACGCCGCCGTGGCCAGCTACCGGTCCATCACTGTTGCCCCGGAGGCCTGGCCGCAGGAGGCCCACCTGGTGCACTCGGAGAATGAGCGCATGGTGATCTCGACGAAGAAGGTCATCGTAGCCTGGGCCGCAGATCAGCCCGCCAGAGCCGGGACCCTCTTCACCCTGACGTTCCATGCGGACACCGTGGGCGTCAGCAATCTGCACATCGCTGCGGAGAGCTACGCCAACGGAAAGCCTGCCGGGTCCTTTACCGGCAGCGGCGCGCAGCAGATCGTGGTAGAGCGCAGCAGTGTTCCCGGCCCTGATCCAGGTCCCGGCCCCGACCCTGGTCCCGGCCACGGGGGAACCGTCACCGGCAGGGTGGACGCCAGCCCCAAAGAGATCACCTACGGGGAATACATTGACAGCATCGAACTCAGCGGCTCCATGTCCTGTGATGGCCAGCCGGTAGATGGTACATTTGCCTGGCAGCCGGTGGAGGAGCCCCTTCCCGCCGGCCAGCACACCCTGACCTGGGTGTTCACCCCGGCGGACAGCCGCTACGGGTCCGTCACCGGAACCATCACCATTACGGTACGCAAGGCTCCCACCTCAGGGACTCCCGAATACACCGAATGGGATGTACCCGGCAAGACCCTGGCAGACGCATACCTTCACACCGTAGAGGGGTCCTTCAACGTCCCGGGCAGGGTAACCTGGGACCTGCCGGAGAACACCGAGATCACTCAGGGCACCGCCTACCCATGGACCTTCACGCCCCAGGACTCGGACAACTATGAGAGCTGCTCCGGCACCATCGTCCTCTGGCCGGAGGGGCAGCACACCCACGTCTTCGGGGAGTGGGTCACCGTCCTGGAACCCACCTGCCAGAGAACCGGACTGAGACAGCAGCAGTGTCTGTACTGCCAGGAGACCCACACCGAGACCATCCCCATGGTCCCCCACCACTTCCAGGACGGCACCTGCACGGTCTGCGGAGCGCGGGACCCCAACTACACCGAGCCTGAGAAGCCGGGTCCGGACGATCCCGGGGATAGCCCCGGTCCGGACAGCCCCGGCGGGGATACCCCGGGGGAAAACGATCCCGGTACGGATGATCCGGGGACAGACAACCCCAGCCCCGGCAATCCCAGCTACCCGGACCCGGGAGATGACGAACCTGAAGATCCCGGCTACGAGGACCCGATCCCCGTTCCCACCCCTCCGGACCCGGGCACCACTCCCCAGGAGAAGCCCCCTGCCAGGCCGGAGCATCCCACGGCCGTTCCCCTTCCGGAGACAAGTCCGGAACCCTGCCCCGGGGACAGCACCTGCCCCACCCGGCCCTTCCAGGATCTGCACCTCACCGGAGAGGACCACATTGCCATGGACTACATGATCCGGACCGGCCTGATGAACGGCATCTCCGCCACTTCCATGGCCCCTGAGATGATCACCAACCGGGCCATGGCCGTAACCCTGCTGTACCGGGCAACCGGTTCCCCGGCAGTCTCCGGCTCCATGCCCTTCACGGACGTGCCGGAGAACAGCTACTACTGGTCCGCGGTGGCCTGGGCCTGGGCCAGCGGCCTGGCCATCGGCACCACCCCCACCACCTTTGAGCCGGACATGATTCTGGATCACCAGCAGCTGGTGACCTTCCTCTACCGCTACGCCGCGGCCATGGACTTTGACACCGGACTGGCGGCAGATCTGAACCGGTACAGTGACCGGGATCAGGTGGCGCCCTTTGCCCTCAACGCCATGAAGTGGGCGGTACGGCAGGAAGTGACCGGCAGGGCGGGGGAGAACCTCACTCCCCTGGAGCCCATCACCCGGCTGGACGCCGCCAGACTGTTCTACCGCATGATGCTTCATGAGGCAATTCGGCTGGAGAAAGAGGAGGGCAGCACATCATGAAAAAGTCCCATCTGCTGCGAAGAGGCTCTGCGCTTCTTCTGGCCCTTACCTTTATCATGTCCATGATCCCCGCTTCGGCTGCCAATGACAGCGGCTTCTCTGTGGGCACCACTGGGACGGAGTATGAGGACATGGACTACGGCGGTCCCGTCCCCCTGGCCACAGAGCCAGAAGATCCGGGCCAGCCGGGCACCCCGCCCTCCCTCAGCGGAGACGGCGCCCAGCACACCTCCGGCAAATACGCACAGCTTGCCCGGCAGCAGGCTGAAGCAGAGGGAGAGTCCATCCCTGGGGCGCAGCGGTTTTCCGACAGCGAGGCGGCCAACGCCTGGAAGGCGGACGATCCGGTCACCTTCATCGTGGAGACCCGGCAGAAACCCCTGATGCAGATCTACACCGTCTTCGCCATCGCCGGACAGACCAGCGCGGTACGCAGCAGCCAGAAGGCACGGGAGACGGCTCTGGAGGTTGTGTCCCAAGATATCCGGGAGGCCCTGGGCGGTGACTGCCAGATCGGGTACCGCTACACCGTGGCCACCACCGGACTGTCCGTCACCACTGCCTACGGCAATAAGGAGACTCTGGAGGGCCTGCCCGGTGTGGAACATGTCTACGTGGCCCCCACCTTCCGGCTCTTGGACGATGTGCCCACCCCGCCGGATCTCTCCCCCCTGACGGACAACGCCACAGGGATGATTGGAGCCACGGAGGTGAACACCAGCGGATATACCGGCAAGGGCACCAGAATTGCCATCGTGGACACCGGCATCAAACTGGATCACCCCAACTTCCAGGCGCTCTCCGAAGACAAGCTGGTGGATGGCAAATCCCTGACGAAAGAGGAAATCCAGTCGAAATGGGACAACCTGCATGCCGGTGAAGCCAAAGATGCCAGTTCGGAGTACTATGTTTCCACGAAAATCCCCTACGCTTTCAACTATGTTCACCCCAACCTGACTGCCGACCACACCACCGCCCGCAGCGACCATGGCACCCACGTGGCGGGTATCGCTGCAGCCAACAGGCTGGAGGGCGAGACGGGCGACGCCGCTAAAGTCGTGGGTGTAGCCCCGGACGCCCAGCTGGTGGTGATGCAGGTCTTCGGCGGCGGCGGTGCCGAGTGGGACACCGTGCTGGCTGCACTGGAGGACTGCGTGGTTCTGGGCGTGGATGCGGTGAACCTCTCTCTGGGTTCCTCCGCGGGCTTTACCGACCCGGAATCCGATGAACGTATGCTGGAGGTGATGAAATCCTTCGAGGACGCCGGCATTCAGCTGCTGGCCGCAGCCGGCAACGACTCCAGCAGCAGCTACCGCAACCTGACGGGAACGGACCTGAATCTGGTGAAGAACCCGGACACCGGCATTCTGGGCAGCCCCAGCACCTTCTCCGCTGCGGTGGCTGTGGCCTCTGCGGACAACGACCACCAGGAATCCGACTACATCACCTGCAATGGACGAGATATCCCCATCACCGACACCGCCAGCTGGGAGATGAACCATCTCACCCATGTACTGAATCTTACGAATACCAAGGAATGGGAACTGGTGGATGCAGGCTTTGGCCGTTCCACAGACTACCAGGACCTGAACGCAAAAGGAGTACCCATCTCAGATAAGGTCGCATTGGTCTCCCGGGGGGAGAACACCTTCCAGGAGAAACAGGACGCGGCCC
>CAYXVN010000106.1:6698-8878 GCA_964468565.1 uncultured Oscillospiraceae bacterium
GAGCCTCCACCGAAAAGAAGACCATGGAACTGGAGCGTGTGGTCAGCAGCTTTTCCTCCTGGGGGGTCACCCCGGACATGAAGCTGAAGCCGGAGATCACCGGCGTGGGCGGCAACATCCTCTCCACGGTTGACCCCTACATCTCCGGAGGCGGCAGCCTCAGTTCCGGCAACAGCGGCTCCAACTACGCGGTCATGAGCGGCACCTCCATGGCGACGCCCCAGATGAGCGGAGCCTCCGCAGTGCTCACCCAGTATGTCCGCTCCAAACTGGAGGATGATACATTCCAGAATGTCCAGCAGACCGAGATCGGGGATCTTGTCCTCAACCTGCTGATGAGCACCGCCACCCCCCTCACCACAACGGACGGTACGGTGATCTCACCCCGCCGCCAGGGGGCCGGGCTGGCAAACCTGAACAGGGCGGTCACCGCTGAGGCCTGCCTGGCCAATGGGAGCACCATTGACGGTCGCCCCAAGGCGGAACTGGGGGACAGTACGAACGGCACCTACACCTTCTCCTTCCAGATCCGCAACCTCTCCAGGGCCGATCAGATCTACACCATCAGCAGCGACCTGGTGACAGAGTCAATCCGGAACATAGGCGGAAAGGACTACATCGCCGGTGCTCCCAGCCCCCTGAACACGAAGGTGAAGATCACCAAGGGGCTGGATACCCTGCTGGCGGACTTTGACCACGATAACGACACGGACACAGCGGATGCACAGTACCTGCTGACTCACCTGGACAAGCTGACAGAGGAAGAGAAGCAGATGGCTGACCTGAGCGGGGACGGAAAGTACGACGAAGCCGATGTAAAGGTCATCACCGACTACTGCGCCGAGCTGGACTACCTGTACAACGCCGTAACCGTCCCCGCAGGAGAGACAAAGACCCTTGAGGCCGAGATCCATATCCAGGACCCCGAAGACATCCAAACACTGAGTGCCTTCACTGCCGGCATCTTCGTGGAGGGATACCTGTACGCCAGCCGCTACTCCACGGACCCGGAGGGCCACGCACCGGTTCAGCTGAGCATGCCCCTTCTGGGGTTCTACGGCGACTGGTCAAAACCCCAGCTCTTCGACGACACGGAGAACCCCAGCATGTACCCCCAGTATTTCTACGGTCTGTATCACCAGCTGAACATGAATCCCTACATCTATTCCAGCAGGCGGGGCGGTAACCCCTACAACGCCGTCTCCCAGCAGAGTTTCCTCTACGAACTGGACTTCGGCCTGATGCGGGGGGCCAAGGAGCTGAGGCTCACCGTAACGGACAAGGAGTCAGGCAAGGAACTCTTCACCAACACCGTGGAGGACGTACCCAAGTCCTACTACGACTCCAACTACGGCATGATCGTCCCCGCCTACCTGAACACCCGGGATGTGCTGTGGAAGGGCAGCGAGAATGTCCCCGATGGCACCAGCTTCACTTACACGGTACAGGGCAAGCTGGACGACGGGGACGACATCGTGGACGGCCAGTTCTCCTTCGACTGTATCGTGGACACGGAGTACCCCAAAGTCATCTGCCACAAGGACGGGGATACCGAGAAAATCGCGGAGGATGCTGAGAGCCCCGGGTGCCTGGACGACAGCTACGTCTCCATGAAGGACGGAAAACGTACCCTCACCCTCACCGTGACGGACAACCACAACATCGCCGGGTTCCTGTTCGTCAGTCCCCACGAGGTGATGATGGGCAAGTTCGACTTCCCGGCAGATGAAGACGATCCTGAAGATGGCTTTGTCCCCAACAAGGAGTACACGGTGGACTTTGATATCAGCGGGTTTGGCTCCGAGTTCAAGGTGGTGATCGCCGACTTCGCCGCCAACGAGACCATTGTAAACGTCCGGCTGGAGGACAGCGGCGAAGATCTGGAGGCCAGAGCACTGGAGAAGGGCAAGCTCTACGGCAGTGAGACCTACTCCCGGGGCCTGCTGCAGTACGGCTGGTTCAGCACCGACAAGCAACAGATCAGCGATGAGACGGTCAAAAACGAGACCTTCGACTTCTCCCGCTACAATGCCGCCGAGTACGTCAACGGCAGAGTCATTGCCCAGAACTGTGACACCGGAGACATCGTCGTGGTGACACCCTACAGCACCTACTGGGAGGAGACTCCCCTGATCCGGCAGGAGGCTGCGGTGGGCAAGGCGGATACCGTCCTCCTGTAC
>CAYXVN010000107.1:0-1941 GCA_964468565.1 uncultured Oscillospiraceae bacterium
CTTGGGAGATCCGCACCAGCCAACGTGTCCTTTCCCCACTGCGGGCAGCAAAAAAGGCACCTGGCGGTGGGACCGGGTGCCTCTTGCAGCATGGATCAGATGTCAGTATGATGAGCCTGTGGCCCCGTTGTGACCATCCCAAGGGAAGGAGCAGATTCCGGGACCCTCCGGACAGCGTGTCCTGCGGTCTGTGACGGGGCTCCCTACCTGGACTTCCTGGCAGAGGAGGACTTCTGGGGGGCAGGCTGGCTGCTGGCGATCCGGGCGGCCTCAATGGCATCGGCGGCCTCCACTTCGCCGTTGGGGAAATGCTTTGTGCGGTACTCCTGCATGGCGGCCACCATCCTCTTCTCCCGTTTGGGCTTCAGGCACTTGTAGAACGCCGTGTAGTCCTCAGCGGCGATCATCCCCTCCTTCAGGATGACCTTGCGGCACCGTTTCTCCTTCCAGAGCTCCAGGGTGTGCTGGGAGATATAGCGGAGGAAGACCTCCCGGGTGGGAATCTTCACCCTCTTCTTCTCCCGCAGAATAAACCCGTTGAGCAGCAGGCGCTGAAGCCAGGAGGGGGCCTGATGGATGGGCAGGTGGTCCGCGATCACGGCCACCTTCGGGAGGAAGGTGCCCGGGGGGCAGGCGGTGAACACGAACAGGGGACATTTGGCATAGATCACGGATACGCTGTGGAGAAAGAAGGAGGGAATGCTGGTGATGTCCCGCATGGACTCCGGCAGGTGCAGCTCCTTGGCCTCCACCGCGGCGCAGAAGGCGCTGGGATCCGCCCGCTGCACCCCCTCCGGGATGCGGCACACCCCTCTGTCCCCCACGGGGCAGAGAATCAGGGTACGGCCGTCTCCGGTCATCAGCTTGCCGTCCTCACTGCGGTAGGCCGGATTCTCCGGGGCCACCTCCACCTGCTGAAGGGCAAAGCAGGCCAGAGCACACCGGGGGGAGATGCCGGCGGCGGTGGCGGGGAACCGGATGCTCCGGAGGCTGGAGCAGCCGCAGAAGATCTCCGGGAGGATCACCTTGACCCCCTCGGGGATCTCAATGGACTCCAGCGCCTTGCAGTCACGGAACACGTCTTTCTCAATCTTCCGCAGGTTGGGGGGAAGGGTCACCTGGCGCAGGGAGACGCAGTTGGCAAAGGCGCCCTCCCCGATCTTCTTCACCCCCTCCTCCACCACCACGCTCTGGAGGGAGGGGCAGTCCGCCAGAAGGTGGTGGGGCACCTCAACCGTCTTTCCCGGAATGGTGATGGAGGTGAGGCCGGTCTCCGCCAGGCTGTAGGGCTGCAGCGTCCGGAGGGAGGGAGGCAGATCCAGATGCTCCAGCACCGAACAGCCCTGAAAGGCCCTGGCCCCGATGTCCTGGAGTCTGGGAGACAGCACCACCTCCCGGAGGGCGGTACAGCCGGCAAAGGCAGATTCCCCAATGCTCCGCAGGGTGGCGGGCAGCCGGATGCGCTCCAGGGTTCTGTTCCCGCAGAAGGCCTTCTCCCCTATGTGCCGGATTCTGGCGGGAATCTTCACCTCCCGGTCATCTCCCCGGAAGCGGAGCAGGGTGTCCTCCCGGTCAGTAAACATGGTGATCATCTCCTTTGGTGGTGCCATCAGGGAACCGGACAGGTCCCCCACCGTTGCGATCAGGTGAAAGGAAGGGAAGCTGGGGCTGGGCTTACCCCGGCCCCGGAGGGCATTCCGGGAACAGCCCCGGGCATGGGGAAGAGGAAAACCTGGGGAAGGGGGGTCCGGTCGCCCGGCAAAACCAAGATCTTCCGCAGCCCATTTGAAGAGCGTGCCCGGGCGGCCGGCTCCACGCTTCTCTGTCCCCGCCCGGCCCCTCCTGTCCGGGTCCGGAGAGGAAAATGGCAGGCCCGCAGTCCACTCCGGATCTCGCCCTATTCCTTGCCGGAAGGGGCAGCTTTCCTCTGCTGCCGGGGGC
>CAYXVN010000107.1:2041-8855 GCA_964468565.1 uncultured Oscillospiraceae bacterium
TCCCCCCGATGAACCTGGCACAGACATCCGGTCCGGACCCGCTGTCCTTCTCCCCCAGGACAGACTCTGTTGGTGCCGGCGGCCCTTCCGGCTCCTGCCGTGGCAGCTTCCCCCTCCCCAGGTCTTCGGCCCTCCAGGGGATTCCCCCTATTGTAGCGCAGCCTGGCGGCGCTGTCCACCCCCTGGGGTTCATGGCCAGACGGGGATCTGCCCGGCCAGGGTTTTCCCGGTGCCCTCTTCCCCAGAGGCCGGAGGAGGAGATGGGGCCCGGCCATCCGGACCTGGGGATGCCTCCGTGGCCCTCCCGGCCTCTCCCCCACCGGTGACATCCCCAGAGAGATGGCATTGCCGGAGGCGGTGGTACAGGAGAATCCTCCCGGGGGCGTCATACCCAAGCCCCGGCGGACCACTCCCAGGGGGGAGCAGGCACAGGCACCGGACCTCGGCCCAGCGCCCTCCCCGGTGAGGCAGATGAGCAGCAGCGGGCTGCAGCGGCAGCCGGGACCCTGGAACACCCTGAGCATCGCCCTCCTCTGCTCCCAGCCCGACCACCAGAGAAGCAAATCCGCCGGGGGGCAGTTCCCCCCCTGGGTCTCCCTGGGGGAGTCCCTGAACTGCCCCCGGGCCTCTCCCTCCGGGACATCCTCAGGCTCCAAACCTCACCAGTCCCTCCTTGGGTTTAAGTCCTCTGGAGATCCATCCCCGGGCATCACCCTCCCGCTGCCGCCGGGTCCCGAAGCAGGTCCGGTGGGCTGCAGGCCGGACTTCGGAGGGGAACACCGGGGGGCGGACCGGTCTCCGTCAGAGGCCTGCTCCCCAGGGGGGCTCCATACCGGTCCCGGCATGCTCTTCAGGTGGGGTGCCGGCTGGAGACCAGGACACCGGCAGGCAGGGAAGACCAGGCCCGGGAGCACACCGAGGCCCACCAGAAGGTGCTCCCCCCGGAGTCCCCTGGAGAAAACCTGCTCCCAGTCCCAGAGGGAATCCGGTCCTCCAGGCCCCGCCCCTGGCCGCCGGGGCCCGCCAATATACAGGATGCTGCCTGTCTTCCTCCCCGGACTCCCTGCCGGGGTCCCTCTGCCTGGGGAACCGGGTGTCCCCTGCCGGGGCGCAGTGCGGAGGCGGATGGTCCATGTCCCCAAAACGGGACACATGGGCTGCTCCCCTCCTGGGGTTCTCCCCCTCAGACAAGGATGCCCTTCTCCTCCAGGTTGGCCAGAAAGGCGGGGTCGGTCCGCTCCCGCACCAGCAGCACCGGGTCGATGCGCTGGCTGACGGACTGGGACAGATTCCACAGGGCCAGGGCGGTGCTCTCCCCGCCATAGCGGATGGTGGTCTCCTCGGCGATGACCGCCACGTCAATGTCCTCCCCTCCGGTTGCGGTCCCCTCTGCCCAGGGGCCAAAGAGGCGGATCTCCTCAATCTGCAGCACCTGTCTGACCGCCTGGGCAAACTGGCGGGCCAGTTCCAGGGCATCTTCCTGGATCATATCTTCCGCGCGGCCACGCCGTGGCGCAGCCGTGCCTTCCTCCCTTCGTAAATTCAAATGTACCCGGGCCGTAGCGCCGCAGCACAGGAATGCCGCCTGACTTTCCAGGGTCCGGGGCTGAAATCCCCTCCGGGCTGCCCCGGGGAGATGGCTTTCATGAAACCTGGCCCCCGGCTCCGGGAGAGGCTCCCCCAGGGAGTCTGTTCCCCCCTGAAGGTCCTGCCGGAAGAAAATCCGGGGGCTGTGGTTGGAAGCGGGGGTCCGGTTCTCCTGGGCGGCGGGTTCCCCTTCGGGGGATGTGCTTCGCCCAGGGAAGATCTGCCCCCTCCGGAATCTGAACTCCGGCCTTTTCCCTCCGCCGGTACCCCTGGCCGGGAGCCATCCCGGCCTTCTCTCCGGGGAAACTGCCCCGGTTCCGGGATTGCCGGGCCCTCTGTCCCCGGGCCCCCGGGAGACCCGGAGAAAGCTGCGCAGTGAGCGGGGAGACCCGGACCTGGCTCCAGCCCCGGTCCCTTCTCCTCCCCCTGAGGGGCGGAGGCCTCCGGTCCTTCAGCTCCCTCCGTAAGCCCCTGTGCCCGGTCCCGGAAGGCCACAGGGCTTCCTGAGCGGAGATCCCGCTGCCGGCGCAGAGCCGGTTTCGGCCCGGAATGCTCTCCTCTCCCCGGTCCGGGGGAGTGCCGGAAGAGGGGCCTTCTGCCTCCGGACAGGCCGGTGAGGACAGGGGAAGGGGTCATGGCACTCCGGTTCTCTCCCCCTCCCGCTGCCGGCCGGGGCGGCCGGGAAGAAGCGGGGAACCTGAATTCCCGGGGGACACTTCTCCGCCGGGCCGGCAGGAGGATTATCTCCTGGACATGTAGGCCCCGGCCACCTGTTCCGGGGTGAGGTAGATCCCGTAGGTGTCCCGGGCCCGGGCCACGGCGGTATCCGGATCCGGACGGGCTCCGGAGAGAGTCCGGATGAAGTCCTCCGGCTGGAAGGGGGAGGACCCCCGGCGAAAGAGGATGCTGTCCCCCATTTTACAGCTGGCGAAGTGGTCCCGGTCCCCCTGCAGCACCGAGGCGAAGAAGCAGGACCCGTAGGGGGCCCGCTCCAGGGCATGGTGGAAGCCGTCCTGGCGCAGGGAGGTGAGGGTGAAATACTCCCCCTCTCCAAACTCCACCGCCACACTGTGGCAGTAGTCCTCCAGCACGTTGCGGAAGAGGTTCTCCCGCTGCATGCGCCGGAAGGTCATGTAGACCCCCGGCTCGTACTCCAGCACCAGGCGCTCCCGGCGCAGGTCCTCCAGGGCGGAGGCAAAGGCGGGCAGGTCCGCAAACCCCATGGCGTCCAGGCTGAGGCTCAGCTCCTCGCGCTCCAGAATGAAGTGGCGGAAGTACTCCTCCAGGCTCCTCCAGGTGATCCGCAGGAAGCAGGGCCCCACAATGGCGAAGCCCAGATCCTGCATCAGGGTGCTGATGCGCATCTCCGGAACGGCCCTGCGCCCGATGGAGGCCATGTCCTCCTCCAGGTAGCAGTCCTCGGAGAGGGCCCGGGACAGACCGGGGCGGGGGTCCAGGGGGGCCTCCTCCGGGGCCTCCTGGCCGGAGAGGCCGGCATGGCCATCCTGTTCAATCATGGAACGGATGGTGACCACGCTCATCAGGCGGGTGCCGAAGAGGAACCGTCTGGCGTAGCGGGCGTAGCCCGCCAGGAACTGACCCGGGGTGTAGCCGTACTCCCGCTCGAAGAGGCCGGCCAGCTGGCGCATGGTGAGGGGCTCATAGGCCCGGACCAGATCCCGCACCTGCCGGCCCGGATTCACCTTGCCGAACTGGAGCTGGGGGGCGGTGCCGAACTTCAGATACCAGGGGTTGCGCTCCGGGATCAGGGAGCGCAGGGCATCAAAGAGGTCATACTCGTCCCGGATGCCGCAGCGCTCCATGGTATCCTGGGCGTCCAGCCACAGCTTGCGGCTGCTCACATCCTGGCCCCGGTAGCGGTCCAGGGAGAGGGCGTCCAGAAAGGTCCGGTCCAGACCGGTCCAGGGGCCGGGCTGCCGGTCCTCCCGGATCTCCGGGACAGGGGGCGCCTGGGTACCCTTCCCCTCCCCCGCCGGCGCCGGGGAGAAGAGGGCCCGGCGGATCTTTCTGCGGTACACTCCGGGGACGGATCTGTCGTCCAGAATCTCCTCCAGGGGCTGGGTGGGCCGCTTGGCGGCCTCCGTCATCTGCAGATAGCGGTACACCTCCGGAGGCTCATGGAAGCACTGCCGGAACTCCTCCAGGGTCATGCGGTAGCGGGAGATGACGCAGCGGTACCGGTCCTCCTGGAGGATGGGCCGGTCCCGGAGGGCGGCCAGCATCCGGCTGCGGGCGCCGCTGGCGTTCAGGCCCAGCTTCCGCCCCGCCTCTGCCAGGGTCTCTCCCGCCAGCAGGGCCTCCAGCACGGTACGGCCCTGACCGGGCTGGAGGCTCTGAACCCAGTCCCCCAGAGACCAGAACCAGCTCATCACCTGGTCCTCGTCCACCATGATCTGTCCGTCCTGCTCCATCATGTCCAGCAGCTCGGACAGCTGGGAGGCGGAGCAGCCCAGCAGGGCACAGAGGGAGCTGCGGTCTTCCCCCACCGCCTCCCCGATGGCCTCCAGCACCTGATAGACCTGGGGCCTGCCGAAGGGATCCCGGTAGCCCGGGGCCTCCACCACCTGCAGCTCCTCCTCCGTGGGGCTGGCCTCCTTCAGGGCCGCCAGCTTCCGGCGGATGCTGACGGCGGCGGAGCTCTTGAGACGGAAGGTGAAGATCTCCTCCTCGGTGACGGAGAGGAGACAGCGCAGGTCCGGGAAGGTCCGCTCCACGTAGGTCCAGGTGGCCTCCTGGCGGCCGGCCTCCGGCACCAGGCGGGTGATGGAGAAGCTCCGTCCCTTGGTTCTCCACCAGGCGATGGCATCCTCCAGGGTGGGCATCACCAGAACTCCGTTTCCCCGCAGGATCTGCAGCGCTTTCATGATCTCCGGGTGATCCGGGGCCAGGGGGAGATTGTCCGCGTAGCCGTCCAGCAGATGGCCCACCGTATAGATGCTGTTCTCGTGCAGATAGTACACCGATTCCTCAGACAGTCCCAGAACCCGTATGGTATCCTCCCAAACAACAGGCAGCATCTGCCCCCACCTCCTGTGAATATGGGAAACCGGGAATATTGTATCATCAAAAAATTTCTCTGTCAATGCGCTGTTTCCCCGGGGCCCGGTTCCGGTGACAGAGAAGGGCATTTTCCCGGCCTCCGGGCACCCCTCCGCTCCGGAATCGCCTCCGGGGCAGAGGGAAAACTCCTGCAGACGGCCTCTCTCCCAGGGCTTTTGCGGCGCCCGGGACTTGCAACCGGGACAGATTCGGGGTAAAATACCCTATCATCCTTCTGCGGCGGCCTCCGGGTCTGCAGCAGAGGGGCATCCCCCCTATCCAAAGGAAGGAGAGACAAGCATGCCGGAGATCATCCATGAAAACTCCCACGGAGTCCGCATGGTCCGCAAGGACTTCCGTACCCGCAGTCAGGTACAGGTTGTGCTGGAGAAGGGAAAGAAGAAGACGGTGTACCAGACCTACCGCTTTGCACGGGTGGAGGAGCCCTTCTCCTCGCCCTGGCTCTCCTGGGCCAACCTGGACTGCTGCGGAGCCTGGGATTTTGACGCCTCCTATCTGGACACCGCGGTCCAGGAGGGAAAGAAACTCTACGCCGGACGCTCCCAGGCCTTCTCCGAGAGCGGAGGCCGGTTTCCCACCAAGGCGGAACTGGAGCGGGAGTTTGAGAACCTGGAGCTGCCGGAGGGCACGGTGGCCGGCATTGAGGCCTCCCCCAACCGGGGCTTCAACACCTACATCTGCCGCACCGGGTGCATCCGGGACTACCTGGATCTGGACGCCGTCTTTGCCTACTACGTCCAGCTGGGCGTCACCCTTCCGGAGACGGTGCAGGATCTGGTGAGGGGAAACTGCGCCCTGGAGATGCGCCGCTTCGGCACCGGGGCGGTCCCCTTCCAGTACGCCAGTGCCTGTACCCCCGCGGAACTCATCACCACCGGGCTGCTGCTGGGCTACCCCCTGGAGTCCACCGCCAGCCTTCTGCAGAAAAACTGACCCCCACTGCCCTCCGGGGGAGGAGAACCTCCCCCGGCCGGGGAGACCTGATTCACTTCCGGTTCTCCGGTCTCCCCCTCCGGCCCGCCTGTTCCACAAACACATCATAGCTCCGATAGCCGTTCTGCCTGCACTCCGGACAGGGGTTGCGGACGGTGTGCACCGTGCCAAGCTGATAGGGGCACCGGGCACAGGGCGGTTTCAGATGGGACAGGTTCTTCATGGGATTCATATGTCAATTCCTCCAATACAGATATGCAGGTGAGGCGCGGGTCCTCCGGAACTTCCGGAACCCGGTCCCCCTCCAGAGCACTCCCCTCGGCAGCCCTCCGGGCCGGAACCCGGGACCTTCCCGGCAGCGGCATCCGGCCCTTTTCCCTGAGCGAGGCATATTCCCCCACCCGGTTCGCCGGGTGAGAAAGGAGTACGGAGTCATGAACTACGTGGTGTCTGACATACATGGATGCCGGGAAAAGTACGAGACCCTTCTCCATGCGATTCACTTCGGACGAAGGGATACCCTCTACTTTCTGGGAGATGCGCTGGACCGGGGGCCGGAGGGGTTCCGGGTTCTGCTGGACATGGCCTCCCGGAAGAACGTGCTGAGCATCCGGGGCAACCACGAGGCCATGGCCAGCCATGCCCTGCTCAGTCTCCTCCACTGCCTGATGCAGGAGAACGGGGAACTGGACCAGGAGGCCCAGGACGCCATGGAGCTGTGGTTTTACAACGGGGGCGAGCAGTCTCTGGCCGACTTCATGGAACTCTCCTCCGAGGAGCAGCTGACCGTGCTGCGCTACATGACCTCCATGCCCCTGTACCGGGAGGCGGAGGTGAGCGGCCGGAAGTACGTGCTGGTCCACGGAGGGCTGGAGAACTTTCTCCCGGAGCGCCCTCTGGACAGCTACCAGGAGGATGAAGTGGTGTGGGCCCGGCCTGAGCCGGACACCCGGTATTACCGGGACAGGACCGTGATTCTGGGACACACCCCGGTCTGCTTTCTGGACGGCTCCCCCAACCGGATCTCCTCCGGATCCCGGATCTTCCACACGGAGAGCTATATGGACATTGACTGTGGCTGCGTCTTCGGGGGACCCTTGGCCTGCATCTGCCTGGAGACCCAGCAGGAGGTATACGTCTGATAATCCCCTCCGGGGAGAGCCGGAGTGCTGTGCCCCCGCGGGGAACTCCCCGGTCCGGCATCTCCAAAACA
>CAYXVN010000108.1:0-8617 GCA_964468565.1 uncultured Oscillospiraceae bacterium
GCCCCTCCCGGAGCAGTCACGGTGGGCATCACGCAGCGGACCTGGTGCAACAAATCGCAGAATCAAAACCGACGGACCACGGCAGGCCCCAGCTCCAGACCTGATTCTGCGGTTTTTCACACCACTCGGGGCTGTTCCCCTGCGGGAGAACGACGAATTGGTGTTGTTCTCCGGGAAAGGTTCTCCTGGCGAAGCCCCTCCTGGAGCAGCCACGGTGGGCACCACGCAGCGGACCTGGTGCAACAAATCGCATAATCAAAAACGGCGGTGGGCCCCGGCACCCCAGCTTCAGGTTTGATTCTGCGGTTTTTAGCACCAAACCCAACCTTCTGCCCGTCCTCGCCCCCATGGACACTGCCCATCACCCTGATTCTGCCCCCTGTTACACCACATTCCGGCATCTCTGCTTCCTTAAAGGGTACCGTTTGGATTACCCCTAGCATACTGTTCGCCCTGGCGCCCCCGGCAGTTCCCTGACCGGACCACCAACCTGCATCCTGCAGGCCTGTTCAGCCCTGCCGTCACAGATACAGCAGATGGCAGAAAAACGCCCCCTTCGGAGCACAGGACACCGAAAGGGGACGCTTATCCTCTAATCTTTCCGTTTTTCAATGTGGGCGGTATGGCGAAGCTGCCCGGAGCCTATGCTCCGGTAGTTCAGGCGGGCAATGATCCTGGCAATCTCCCCCTCCGCCTCCTCCACCTCGGCCCGGAAGGTACGGGCGGAGATGCGCAGGGCCCCGTGGCCCAGGATGATGACCTGTTCCAGTCCGTCTGAGGTGGCCACCCGTACCCGGTAGTTGCGGCTCAGGTCATAAGTGGTTTTCTCTATGTACGCATCCGCCGTCTCCGCCTCTTTGGTATAGACCACGTAGATGCCGTTGCGCTTCTCCACGGAGCCGGGGTTTCCCTTCACCTTGTAGGCGTCGAAGACCAGAATCACCACGCACTTCCGGTACCCCTGGTAGTTGCTGAGGATGTCCTCCAGGGCGGAACGGGCGGCGGCCACATCCCTTTGGGCCAGGCTGTTCAGTTCCTCCCAGGCGAAGATGATGTTGTAGCCGTCCACCAGCAGGTACTCCGGTCCGCTCTTCTGGTCCCGGATCGTGTAGCTGTCCTGCAATTGGGTATAGGCGGGCTTCTTCTGGGGGCGGAAGGCCTCCCGTTCCACCTTGCCGTAGGTGCGCTCAAAGACGGCCTGCAGTTCCTTATCGCTCTCAAAGGAGGTCAGGGGCCGGGAGGAACGGGGGGTGTCCTCTTCCTCATCTGCTGGTCCGGGCTGGCCAAAGCGCAGACCGGTGTCGATGTGCATGTGGCTTCGCACCTGGTTCCAGGGGACGTAATAGCCGCCCCCGTGGGCACAGAAGACGGAGCCGGTGGGGTTGTCCGCATCCCGTTCCGGGTCGTAGCCCAGCCGGGCCACCACCGCCTCCTGGTCCCGGCAGGGTTCGTAGCCCCGGGGAATGCAGGAGAGCCTTCCCAGGCCCCGGGTGTAGGCGGCCACCTCCTGCCAGTAATCCCGCATGCCCGCCACCGGGGCGTGGCCGGTGAGGAGGGTGTAGTCTCCCTCCGTCTTCGGGCTGTCCGCAGAGCCCCCCATGTTCTGCACGTCCATCATGGCCCGCCCCACACAGTCCGGGGGCAGTTCCAGCCGGAAGTCGTAGAAGGGCTCCAGCAGCACATTCCGGGCCTGCATCAGGCCCTGGCGCACCGCCCGGTAGGTGGCCTGGCGGAAGTCGCCCCCCTCCGTGTGCTTCAGATGGGCCCTGCCGGCAATCAGGGTAATCTTCACATCCGTCAGGGGGGAGCCGGTGAGCACCCCCGGGTGGGGGCGCTCCAGCAGGTGGGTGAGCACCAGCCGCTGCCAGTTCACATCCAGCTGGTCTGTGGGACAGGCGGAGGCCACCGTCAGGCCGCTGCCCCGTTCCCCCGGCTCCATCAGGAGATGGACCTCGGCGTAGTGGCGCAGGGGCTCAAAGTGTCCCACCCCCTCCACCGTCGTGGAGATGGTCTCCCGGTAGACGATGCTGCCGGCGCCGAAGGACACCGCCAGCCCGAAGCGGTCCTGGATGAGCCGCTGGAGCACCTCCAGCTGGATCTGGCCCATAAGCTGCACGTGCAGCTCCTGCCAGCGCTCGTCCCAGTGGAAGCGGAGGGTGGGGTCCTCCTCCTCCAGCTGCCGCAGTCTGGGCAGGGCGGCGTGGGGATCCGTCCCCTCCGGCAGCACCATGCGGTAGCTGAGCACCGGCTCCAGCAGGGGGCCGGCCCAGTTTCTCTCAAAGCCCAGCCCCTCCCCGGGAAAGGTGCGGGTGAGGCCGGTGACCGCCACCACGCTGCCCGCCTCCGCCCGGTCCAGGGGCCGGAACTTCTCTCCGGAGTAGAGCCGCAGCTGGTCCGCCTTCTCCGTCCAGACCCCGTCTCCCTCCCCGCCGGTGAGCACATCCTTGGCCTTCAGGCTGTCCCCGGTGATCTTCATCCAGGTGAGGCGCACATTCTGGCTGTCCCGGCTGATCTTGAACACCCGGGCCCCGAAGAGGCTGGACCGGGGCGCCGGATCCCCGTAGCGGCACAGGCCCTCCAGAAACTCCTCCACCCCCTCCAGCTTCAGGGCGGAGCCGAACCAGCAGGGGAACAGCTGACGGCTGGCGGCCAGCCGCACAATGGTCTCATCCTCTACCGTGCCCGTCTCCAGAAACTGATCCAGGGCCTCCTCGGAGGTCATGGCAACGCCCTCGTTCCGCACCTCCGGATCGCCGGAGAAGTCCACACAGTTGCCGTCCAGCCGTTCCCGCAGCTGGGCCAGGATCTCCTCCCGGTTGGCCCCCACCTGGTCCATCTTGTTGATGAAGAGAAACACCGGCACCGCGTACTGCTTCAGAAGCCGCCAGAGGGTGCGGGTGTGGCCCTGAATCCCGTCCGGCCCGCTGATCACCAGCACGGCGCAGTCCAGCACCCGCAGAGTTCGCTCCGCCTCGGCGGAGAAGTCCACATGGCCCGGGGTGTCCAGCAGGGTGATCTCCGTGTCCCCCCAGTGCAGCATGGCCTGCTTGGAGAAGATGGTGATCCCCCGTTCCCGTTCCAAGGCCTCCGTATCCAGAAAGGCGTCCTTATGGTCCACCCGGCCCAGCTTCCGCAGGGTGCCGCTTACATAGAGCAGCCCCTCGGAGAGGGTGGTCTTGCCCGCGTCCACGTGGGCCAGGATTCCAACCACCAGCCTGCCCATCCTCTCACCTCTTTCTGGCATTCTTCTTCGGTTTCGGCTTTGCCCAGCCGGCCTTCCGCTTCCGGTGGCCCTCCCCCCGGGGAGACCCTTTCTCCCCGGCTGCAGGCCGGGAACCGGGGTGTCCCTTGGAGGGGCCAGCGTCCTTCCCCTTCCCTGCCGGGGCCCTCCCCTCCTTTTCCGGAGGCACCAGGCAGTGGGGCCCGTACCCGATCAGATCTCTCCGCCCCGTCTTCTCCAGAGCCTCCAGCACCAGGGACCGGTTCTCCGGCTTCCGCCACTGCATCAGGGCCCGCTGCATGGCCCGGTCATGGGGGGATCTGGGCACATAGACCTTCTCTCCGGTGCGGGGATCCAGGCCGGTGTACCACATGCAGGTGGACAGGGTGCCGGGAGTGGGGTAGAAGTCCTGCACCTGCTCCGGCATGTGCCCCTGGGCGTTCAGCCACTGGGCCAGGGAGACGGCATCTTCCAGGGTGCAGCCGGGGTGGGAGGAAATCAGGTAAGGCACCAGGTACTGATTCTTCCCGTAGCGCCGGTTGAGCTGCTCATACTGTTCCTTAAAGCGCTCGTACACCTCAATGTGGGGCTTTCCCATGCAGTCCAGCACCCCGGGGGCGCAGTGCTCCGGGGCCACCTTCAGCTGCCCGGAGATGTGGTGCTGCACCAGCTCCCGGAAAAACTCCCCGCTGGGGTCCTGGAGGAGGAAATCAAAGCGGATGCCGGAACGGATGAAGACCTTCTTCACCCCGGGAAGGGCCCGGAGCCTGCGCAGCAGGTTCAGATAGTCCGTGTGGTCCGCATCCAGGTTGGGACAGGGCTCCGGGGCCAGACAGGCCCGGTTGCGGCACATGCCCGTCTTCAGCTGTCTGGCACAGGATGGCCGGCGGAAGGTGGCGGAGGGGCCTCCCACATCGTGGATGTACCCCTTGAAACCCGGATGGCGGGTCAGCTTCTCAGCCTCCCGCACCACGCTCTCCTGGCTGCGGGAGGTGACGGTGCGCCCCTGGTGGAAGGCCAGGGAGCAGAAGCTGCAGGCCCCGAAGCAGCCCCGGTTGTGGGTGATGGAGAAGCGCACCTCCTCAATGGCGGGGACCCCGCCCAGGGCGTCATACATGGGGTGGGGCTCCCGGACGTAGGGCAGCTCCGCCACCCGGTCCAGTTCCTCCGTGGACAGAGGGTAGGCCGGGGGATTGCAGATCAGGAAGCGGTTTCCGTGCTTCTGCACCACCGCCTTTCCCCCGTAGGGGTCGTGCTCCTGGTACTCCGTCCAGTTGGCCCGGGCGTAGGCCTCCCTGGAGGCCCTCACCTCCTCCCAGGAGGGGACCTCCACCCGGGGGTAGGCACAGAGGGTGGGCCACCTGGCCGCCACGCAGGTGCCCCGGATGTCCGTAATCTCAGATACCGGTGTGCCGGAGGCCAGCCGGGCGGCAATCTCCAGGGTGGCAGTCTCCCCCATGCCGTAGCTGAGCAGGTCCGCCTGGGCGTCAAAGAGGAGGGAACGGCGCACCCGGTCCTCCCAGTAGTCGTAATGGGCAAAGCGGCGCAGGCTGGCCTCCAGGCCCCCCACCACCAGGGGGATGTCCCCGAAGACCTCCCGCACCCGGTTGCAGTACACAATGGACGCCCGGTCCGGCCGCAGCCCCGCCCTCCGCCCCGGGGAGTAGGCGTCGTCGTGGCGGCGCTTTTTGGAGGCCGTGTAGTGGGCCACCATGGAGTCCAGATTCCCCCCGGAGACCAGAACCCCCAGGCGGGGCCGGCCCAGGGCGGTGAAGGACTCCGGCCGGCGCCAGTCCGGCTGAGCCAGCACCGCCACCCGGTAGCCCGCCGCCTCCAGCACCCGCCCGATCACCGCCGCCCCGAAGGAGGGGTGGTCCACATAGGCATCTGCGGTGATGAGAAGAAAGTCAAAGAAGTCCCAGCCCCGGGCGGCCATATCCTCCCGGGAGACCGGCAGAAACAGATCGGGCGAAACCTTCATGGGACTCCTCCTTGCCATGGCTGCAAACACGGATCGGTTAAGGGTATCTTACCACGAAATCCCCCCTCAGGCAAGAAAAAGGCTCCTCCGGGAAGCTGTCCCCGGTCCCATTGCCCTGACCTGGCCCCCTCAGAACATGTCCTCCGGGCACAACCTGGGGGAGACCGGCTGACGGGGTCCCCCAATTTTCTCCCCCCTACTTCCCGTCACGGGGCCTCTGTGCCCTCTGCCCTCCGGCCGCTGCAGCGTTTTCAGTCCTTCCCCCGCCACAGAGCTGCCTTACACCGTGGGATGCCCGGAACACCGGGCCACAGGAAACCTGACTGTCTCTCCTCCCGTATGGGCTCCCCTGCCCCCGGGAGAGCTCCGGGCCCTCTCACTCCGGGGAACTCCCCCGGCACCCGGCACACCGCCCGGGACAGCCCAGGCGAGGCCAACTCCCCCTGGGACAGCTCCCGTCCTGTCTCTCCCTTCTCCCCCTGCCCTTCCTTCGGAGGGAAACTGATGTTCTGGAAACCGCAGGCTGTAGCTGGGAGAGCCGGCGGGCAGGGGTCCGGAGAGGCCGGGAGCCCTCTGGGCCCCTGTCTCCGGAGAACCCCGGACCGGCCAGGCAGTCCCTCCCGGAGGGGCAGCATCCCGGCAAAAGACCTCCAAGTCCCTCTGGCCCAGGGACTTTCCCCTTCCCCTGCATGTTTCCCTGCAGCAGCCCACCGGGAGGTCTGCTTTTCTCCGGCATTTTTCACAAAATTCCCTTGACAGCCACCCCGGTTTCATGGGATAATGGCATCCGGAGGTGACAGAGGTGACCGTAGAGATTCTCTCTTTTTTCCAGGACCACAGGGAGTCCCTTCCCCTCTTTGAGGCCTTCCAGGAAAAGGTTCTGGCTCTGGACCCGGACACCACCGTGAAGGTCTCCAGAACCCAGATCAGCTTTTTTGCCCGGCGGATGTTCGCCTGCGTCTCCTTTCTCCCTGCCCGCAGGGGGAAGAAACCTGCCGCCTGGATCACCGTCACCTTCGGACTGGACCACCCCCTGGACTCCCCCCGGATTGACCGGGCAACGGAGGCAGCCCCCAGGCGCTGGACCCACCACATTATGATCTCTGAAGAGGCCCAGCTGGACCGGGAACTGATGGGCTGGATCCGGGAGGCCCATGATTTCGCTGCCGCCAAACGATAGATCATGCGGCGCGCTCTGGAAAGGAGGACCCATCATGCCCACCGTATCGGATGAGAAACTGGTGGAGATGGCCTTTGCCATGCACCGCTTCTCCTACGTCCCCTACTCCCACTTTCCGGTGGGGGCCGCTCTCCTCTGTAAGGACGGCACCGTCTACACCGGCTGCAACGTGGAAAATGCCGCCTACGGCTCCTCCATCTGCGCCGAGCGCACCGCCCTGGTGAAGGCGGTGAGCGAGGGGCACACCGGCGACTTTGTCACCCTTGCCGTGGCCGGCAAGGGGGCGGACTACTGCTGGCCCTGCGGCTCCTGCCGCCAGATGCTCTACGAATTCGCCCCGGACCTGCGCCTGCTTATCGCCAGAGGGGACGGACAGTGGCGCACCTTCACCCTGCGGGAACTGCTCCCCTGGGGCTTCGGCCCCGAGGATGTGCAGGTGGAGGGAACCTGAGAGGAAAAGCCGGCAGCTCTTTGCTGCACAATACACAAAAGAGGGGCCAGACTGTTTCCGTAAATTTAACACTTCCTGCGCTGAACTTTTTCTTGCATTCCTGGCCCGTCTGTGGTATCATGATGATGCTACCCGTTTCGAGGCGACGCCTGAGGCGGTTGGTAAGGGCAGGAACGGCGCTTTGGTCGGTTGCGTTCCTGCCCAGATTTTTTGCCCGGATTCTCCGGTCTGCGCCGTACGCTCTTGTGCGGCGCGGGCCGGAGAGGGCATTCCCTCTGCCACCGCCTCCTCCCGGCGATTTCCCTGCCCCTGGACTTAAGGGGGCCCGGAAGTCCTGAACCGGTTCCGGCTCTTCTGCCGGGGCGGCCTGGCCGGGAGCTTTGAACCAGGCGGCCTCCTCATCCTCTCCGAAGCCCTGCCCTCCCCCCGGGCCGGACCCTGCCAGGCTCCCCGGCCTTCCCGGGCTGCGGGTGGCATCATGGCAACTTCGACTTACCGGGGCGCAGGCGGCTCACTGCGCCCCCCTGCGGAGGAACAGAAATACATGAAGCTGTTAATCAGAAACGGACGGGTGGTACACCCGGTAAACAACCTGGTCACCACCCAGGACGTGCTGGTGGAAGACGGCAAAGTGGCCCTGCTGGAGCGCAACATCCAGACGGAGGCGGACACCGTCATCGACGCCACCGGCCTGGTCACCGCCCCCGGCCTGGTGGACATGCACGTCCACCTGCGGGATCCGGGGTTTACCTATAAGGAAGACATTCTCACCGGCACCGCCGCCGCCGCCCGGGGGGGCATCACCTCCCTGGTGTGCATGGCCAACACCAGCCCCCCGCTGGACACCCCGGAGCAGATCCGCTATGTGCTGAGAAGGGCCCGGGAGGGCTCCGGGGTGGCGGTGTTCCCCGCCGCCGCCCTCTCTGTGGGGCTGGGGGGGGAGGAGCCCACGGACGTGGAGGCCCTGAAGAAGGCGGGGGCCATTGCCCTGTCCGACGACGGCAACAACGTGGACAACGCCAACCTGATGCGGGATCAGCTCATCCGGGCCCGCCGGCTCCACATGCCGGTGCTCAGCCACTGCGAGGACACCTCCATGGTGGCCAACCGGGCGGTAAACGAGGGGCGCATCTCCCGCAGCCTGTGGCTGGACGGCCGGCCCGCCATCGCCGAGGAGATCATGGTGATGCGGGACTCCATGCTGGCGGAGGAGACCGGGGCCCACGTCCACATCTGCCACGTGTCCACGGCAAAGAGCGTGGACATCATCCGCCGGGCCAAGCGCAGGGGGGTCCACATCACCTGCGAGACCTGTCCCCAGTACTTCATTCTCACCGAGGACGAGGTGCTGAGCCAGGGCTCCATGGCCCGGGTAAATCCCCCTCTGCGGACGGAACAGGACGTGAAGGGCATTCTCAACGGCCTGCGGGACGGGGTCATTGACGCCATCGCCACGGACCACGCCCCCCACTCGGCGGAGGAGAAGGCCCGTCCCCTGGTGCGTGCCCCCAGCGGAATGATAGGACTGGAGACCTCTCTGGCGCTCTCCCTCACCCACCTCTACCACACCCGTCGCATGACTCTGCCGGAGGTCATCCGCCGCATGAGCACCGGCCCGGCGGACATCCTGGGCCTCACCCGGGGCCACATGTCCCTGGGGGTCCGGGCGGACCTGGTGATCTTTGACCCGGATGAGGAGTGGACCATCGACCCGGAGCAGTTTGCCTCCAAAGCCCGCAACACCCCCTTCAAGGGGCATACCGTAAAGGGCAGGGTGAAGTACAC
>CAYXVN010000109.1:0-8476 GCA_964468565.1 uncultured Oscillospiraceae bacterium
CCACCCCCATCCTGGCGGTGCCTCTGTTCATCCTGGGCGGCGTCATCATGGCAGAGGGCGGCATCTCCCGCAGACTGTTTAATTTCTTCGCCTACTTTGTAGGCCGTCTCCCCGGCGGCGTACCCTGCGCGGTCATTCTGACCTGCCTGTTCTACGGCGCCATCTCCGGTTCCGGCCCGGCCACCACCGCCGCCGTCGGATCCATGTGCATTCCCTTTATGGTAAGTCTGGGATATGACCGACAATGGAGTGCCGGTCTGGTTGCGGTGTCAGGAGGTCTGGGCGTCATCATACCGCCGTCAATCCCATTCGTTCTGTACTCCCTGGCCACCGGCGTTTCCACCGGCGACCTGTTCAAGGGCGGCATCATCCCCGGCATTCTCATCGGTATCTTCCTGATGATCTATGCCGTGTTCCACTGTGTCACCAAGGGCGAGGACAAGGAGAAGATCAGGGCAAAAATAGCGGATCTGAGCTCCCAGGGCTTCGGACATCTGTTCCTGGACTCCATCTGGGCCCTGCTGTGCCCCGTCATCATTCTGGGCGGCATCTACTCCGGTATGTTCACCCCCACTGAGGCGGCCTGCATTTCCGTCTTCTATGCACTGATTGTCTCCCTGTTCATCTACAGGTCCATCACCTTCAAGGACGTCATTCCCCTGCTGGTCAGCGCTGTGAAGAACTATGCCGGTCTTGCCTTCGTGCTGGCCTTCGCCACTGCCTTCGGCCGTGTGCTGTCTCTGACCCGTGCCACCACTTATGTGGTCAACTTCATTACCAACAGCTTCCACAGCAGCTTTACCGTGCTGACCGCCCTGGTGATCATCTTCCTGATTCTGGGCATGGTCATGGATACCGGTCCCGCCATCATCATTCTGGCTCCCGTGCTGCTGCCCGCCGTTCAGGAACTGGGCGTGGACAGCGTCCACTTCGGCGTTGTCCTGGTGTGCTGCCTGTCCATCGGTCTGGCAACTCCTCCTTTCGGCCTGGATCTGTTCGTTGCCGGCAACCTGGCGAACGAACCGCCCATGTCGGTGGCAAAGAAAGCAGTACCCTTTATCATCACCTTCCTGATTGCTCTACTGCTCATTACCTACATCCCGTGGTTCAGCACGGCACTGATCTGACGGAAAGGAGGAAGAACGCTCTATGAAAAAACTTGCAGCTCTGCTGCTGGCAGTGGCCATGACATTGTCCCTGGCGGCCTGCGGCGGCGGAGGCAATGCCGATAAGCTGGTTCTGGTGGGCGTGGACAGCGCCGGCCGCGGTGCGGCGGCTCAGCTCTTCGGAGAACTGACCGCTTCCAAGGTGGCCGAGATCAGCGGCGGTGCCATTGACCTGGATTACCATCCCAACGGTGACCTGGGCGACGATGCCACTCTGCTGCGCCAGACCTCAGCCGGCTGGCTGGACCTGGCGGTCTGCCAGACCGCTCCGGTGGTCAGCCTGATCCCCGAGATGGCTGTGTTCGATCTGCCCATGGTATTCGCCAAGTATGACGGCGACACCATCGACCAGGTTCTCAACAGCCCCGACTCCGAGTTCTTCCAGAAGATGTCCGCCGCCTATGAAGAGGCGGGCTTCCATCTGCTGGGCTTCCTCCAGAATGCCACCTACCGTCTCACCACCTCCAACAAGCCCCTGGACAAGGTCTCTGACTTTAAGAACCTGGTCATCCGGACCATGGAGAATGCCAACCACGTGAAATTCTGGCAGGCCCTTGACGCATCTCCCACGCCTCTGGCCTGGTCTGAGACCTACTTCGCTCTGCAGACCGGTGCCCGTGACGCCCAGGAGAACGCCGCCGATACCATCGTGGGCTCCAACCTGCAGGAGGTGCAGAAGTACCTTGCCTGCACGAACCACATCCTCTACGTCAACCAGATGGCCGTCAGCAAGAAGACCTGGGATGCCATGACTCCGGAACAGCAGGAGTGGCTGAACCAGGCCGTGTCGGAGGCCCTGGAGGAACTGCGGCCTCAGCTGCTGCAGATTGACCAGGAGAACAAGGACAAGCTGATCAATGACCCCGATAACCCCATGACCCTGATCGAGTACGACGAGAGCTTCTTCGATGAGGTCCTTGCCGATACCGAAGTGGTCGCCCTCTACAAGGACATCGATACCCAGACCAACGGCCTGGCCACCGTCCTTCAGGAATCCCTGGAGGCAGCCGCTGCCGGCTGAGTTTCCCCATTCTGATTTCCGGGGCTGTCCCGGCTGTGTCCGGACAGCCCCGGTTTCCTGAACCGGCAGATTCCCGGGAAAGGAGATCCAGCCCATGAAACCCTCTCAGGGAAGCAGGGCCTACGGTCTTCTGTTTCTGACCTTCTTCATCTGGGGCAGCATCTACGTGTGCGGAAAGCTGATCTCGGATCAGATTCCCCCCGCGCTGCTGGGCTGCCTGCGCTGCACCCTGGGCATGATCCCCCTGACGATGCTGTCGGCAAAGTACATCGGGAAGGTGAAGATCGCCCGGGAGGACTGGAAATGGTTCTTCCTGGTGGGGTTCACCGGGTACTTTGCCACCATCACCCTGATTCAGCTGGGGATCTCCCTGACCGGCGCCGCCATGGCGGCCCTCATCAACGCCCTGACACCGGTTTCCGTCACCATCATGGCGGCCCTGATTCTCCATGAGCGCATCACTCCGATGAAGCTGCTGTGTCTGGGCCTGGCCATTGCCGGCACCGTGGTCATCACGGGCGGGGCAGGCAGTCAGGGGGAGATGGCGGGAGAACTGTCGGTTCTGGTGGCGGTGTGCACCTGGGGCATCGCCTCGGTGTTCATGCGCCGGCTCACCGCCCGTTACCCGGCGGTGCTGGTCACCACCATCGGCACGGCGTTCAGCCTGCTCTTTCACATTCCCCTGGGGGTGTACACAGTGCTGACCACACCGGTACGGATCACCCCCCTCAGCATTGTCGTGGTGCTGTATCTGGCCTGGGCGGGGTCCGGCCTGGCCCAGTACTCCTGGACCCGGGCCCTGTCCCTGCTGCCCGCCAGCACCTGCTCTCTGTTTTACCCTCTGCAGCCCATGTTTTCCGCTCTGCTGGGTGCCCTGATCCTGAAGGAGACCTTCGGGCCCTCTTTCTTTATCGGGCTTGCCCTCATCTCCCTGGATGTGGTGCTTAACACCTGGGAGACCCGCCGGATGGCGCAGAGAGGCGGAGGGGCATAGAGCACTCCGACAGGTGACCGGATTTGGGTTCCGGCCGCTGAATTTTGAACTGGAAAAGGGGGCCTGCCCATTATGAATCTGCGGCAGCTGCAGTATTTCAAAGCCATCGCTGAGCAGGAGCACTACACCCGTGCGGCAGAGAGTCTGTTTGTCAGCCAGTCCAGTCTCAGTCATGCCATCCAGGAGCTGGAGGGAGAGCTGAAGGCCAAACTGTTCGTCCGGGAAGGCCGCAACATCAAGCTGACAAAGTACGGCAAGCTGTTTCTGCCCTATGTGCAGCGGTGTCTGGAGACGCTGGATACCGGCGTTGCCAAGCTGTCGGACTACATCAATCCCAATACCGGGACGGTGGTCATGGCGGGGTTCCCCTCCCTGGCCTACTTTGCCCCCTATATCATTGTGCGCTATGTCTCCGAGACGAACCGGGTGGGTGTGCACCTGCAGTTCAACCAGGAGGCCACCTACACCGCCCTGAAGGAGCAGCTGCTCGGTGGGCAGGTGGATCTGGTGTTCTCCACGGAGATTGATGACCCCAAAGTGGGGTCCACCTATATCGGGCAGCATCAGCTGGTGGTGCTGGCCTCCGTCAACCACCGCTTCGCCCACCAGGAGAAGGTGGACCTGCGGGACCTGGACGGAGAGAACTTCATCGCCTTTGACAAAAACTGTCAGCTTCGCATGCAGACCGATCAGGTCTTTCAGGAACTGGGGGTCCATCCCAACATCACCACGGAGACCGCCCAGGATCTGATCATCTACGGTCTGGTGGCGGCCAACCACGGGGTGGCCATCACCCCCTTCCCCCTGGGAGGCGCGCCCTACAACGTGAAGATCCTTCCCATTGCCAATCCCATTCCCACCCGGAGGCTGTACCTGCTGTGGAACAAGGACCAGTACATCCCTCCGGCAGCGGAATATTTCCGGGACTTTGTGGTGCGCACCGGGCTGATCTTCCACGACTACCTGCGCAGCACCGGGGAGATCCAGAGGATGAAGCCCATTCTGGACTTTCTGGAGGAATAGCCCCGGATTCCCCCCCCATTGTTTTGTTGCCTCACGGCCCTGGCCCGCAGGGCCGGTTCCCCGCATATCTAAAAAACAGGAGGTAATGTCCCATGAGCAAGAAACTGGTCTCCGACCTGATGGTTGACTATCTGGAGCGCCGCGGCGTTGAGTACGTCTTCGGTCTCTGCGGCCACACGGTCATCGGCATGCTGGACGGCCTGTCCCGCAGCAAGAAGATCACCTACATCTCCAACCGCCACGAGTCCGTGGCCTCCACCGCTGCCGACGGCTATGCCCGCATCACCCACAAGGCATCCGTGGTCATGTGCCACCTTGGCCCCGGTCTGACCAACGTGCTCACCGGTGTAGCCAATGCCGCCTTCGACTCCATCCCCATGGTCGTCATCGCCGGAGACGTTCCCAGCTACTACTATGGCCGTCATCCTCATCAGGAAGTCAACATGCACGGCGACGCCACCCAGTACAAGATTCTGGAGCCCGTCGTGAAGCGCGCCTGGCGGATTGACGATGTGGAGGCCCTGCCTTCCATCATGGACAAGGCCTTCCGTCTTGCCGAGTCCGGCCGTCCCGGCCCCGTCCTGATCGACATGCCCATGGACATGTTCTCCCGTGAGATGGAGGATTATCTGTGGGACCGCACCTATCAGGACAGCCCCGTCACCATGAAGCCCGCTCTGGATCCCGCAGCGGCCAAGGCCATTGCCCAGAAGCTGGTGGAGGCCAAGGCTCCCGTCATCCATGCCGGTGGTGGCGTGCTGCTGGCTCAGGCCTCTGACGAACTGGCTGCGCTGGCCGAGTTCCTGGACATCCCCGTGTCCCGTACCCTGATGGGCCAGGGCTGCCTCCCCGACAGCCATCCCCTGCTGGTGGGCCAGACCGGTTTCTGGGGCCTGGAGTTCACCCACTCCCTGACCGCCAATGCCGACGTCATTCTGGGCCTGGGCACCCGCTTCGCCGAGGCGGACAGCTCCTCCTGGTACCAGGGCGTCACCTTCGACCCCGACAAGACCAAGTTCCTGCAGATTGACATTGACCCCATGGAGATCGGCCGCAACTATCCCGTGGAGATCGGCGCCATCGGCGACCTGAAGATCGGCCTGGCTCAGATCCTGGAAGAGGTCAAGAAGATCTGCCCCGAGGGAAGGAGCAATCCCGAGCTGCGTGCTCAGATCGCCAAGGCGAAAGCCGACTTCAAGGCTTCCAACGAGGCCATTTCCACCGACAGCCGCTTCCCCATGACCCCGCAGCGCATCCTCCACGACCTGAAGATCGCCCTCCCCGAGGATGCCATCATCTTCACCGACGTGGGCTGGAACAAGAACGGCATGGCGCAGCAGTATGACATCAACATTCCCGGCACCATCCACCACTCCTCCGGCCTGGCCACCATGGGCTTCGGTGCCTCTGCCGTCCTGGGCGGCAAGGTGGCTGCCCCCGACAAGATCTGCCTGGCTCTCGTGGGCGACGGCGGCTTCGGTGTCAACCCCACCTGCCTGGCCACCGCAGTGGAGCAGGGCATTGCCTGCACCTGGGTTGTGATGAACAACTCCGCCTTCGGTACCATTGCCGGCCTGGAGAACGCCAACTACAGCACTCAGTTCGGCACTCTGTTCCACACCCCCGACGGCGAGCGCTACAGCCCCAGCTGGGCCGGCGTCGCCAAGGCCTATGGCGTGGACTCCATCTGCTGCCAGTCCGCCGAGGACTTCCTGCCCGCCATGCAGAAGGCCGTTGAGGCCAACAAGGCCGGCAAGCCCTTCCTGGTGGAGGCCCCCATGGAGAACATTGCCGTTCCCACCCCCGGCTGCTGGAACATCAACGACATCTACAAGCCCGGCGACCTGGTCAAGGAAGGCAAGCTCGTCAAGCGTGACGAGAACGGCAAGTGGATCGCTCCCAGCCACAGCAAGTCCCACATCACGAAATAAGATTCTCATCCCATGAATTCCTGCCCGGCAGAAGGTGTGAACCTCTCTGCCGGGCTCTTTTTGCAGGGGAACAGCATTCCCGGATCGGGACAGGGGGAGAGTGCCCCTTGGATCTGGGCCGCAGACCGGGAGAGGAGCCAGGTGACCGGCTCTCCCGGGGGAGAGGGGAGGGGGAGCTCTCTGTCGTGGATAAAAGGAACCGCCCGGCGTACTTTGCGCACGTCGGGCGGATGTTTTTTCGGATGCGGTTTCCGGAGGTCTGTACCCGGACCTTACGGGGGAGGGGCTCCGTGGTGGAGCAGGTACTCCCGGCGTGGGGCCGAACTCCTTTTCGCGAAGGGGGACTTCAGCCGAACATGCTGATGTAGCCCTGGACAAAGACCACCAGAATGATGATGGGAAGGATATAGGAGACGTATACCCGCAGGACCTTGGGGAAGTGGGGTCCGTCACCGGCATTGGCCTCTGCCAGGAAGTTTTTCCAGCCCCAGCCATAGCGGCTGGTGCAGAAGAAGACGTAGACCAGACTGCCCAGGGGAAGGAGGTTGTTGCTGACAATGAAATCCTCCAGGTCCAGAATGGTGGAGCCGGGGCCCAGGGGCTGGAAGCCGCTGAGCACATTGAAGCCCAGGACGCAGGGCAGGGAGAGGAGGATGATGGCGATCATGTTGACCACCACCGCCTTCTTCCGGGGAACGCCCTTCAGGTCGATGGCAAAGGATATGATGTTCTCAAACACGGCGATGATGGTGGAGGCGGCGGCAAAGAGCATGCACAGGAAGAAGATGGTGCCCCAGATGCGGCCCCCTGCCATGTTGTTGAAGATGGTGGGCAGGGTGATGAAGATCAGCGGAGGACCGCTGGAGGGCTGGATGCCGTAGGCAAAGCAGGCAGGGAAGATGATCATGCCGGCAATCAGGGCCACAAAGGTATCCAGGGCGGTGACGCAGACGGCCTCACCGGTGAGGGAGCGGGACTTGTCAATGTAGCTGCCGAAAATGGCAATTGACCCCACCCCGATGCTCAGGGTAAAGAAACTCTGGCCCATGGCGGCAAAGATGACGTTGGGCAGACCCGCCTCCATCGCCTTGCCGAAGTCAGGCAGCAGGTAGAAGCGGATGCCCTCCCCGCCGCCGGGCAGCAGAACGGAGTGGACTGCCAGAACGATCATCAGGACGAGCAGCAGAACCATCATCACCTTGGTGATCTTCTCCACGCCCTTCTGCAGGCCCAGGCTGCAGACGCCGAAGCAGGCCACCACCACAATGATCATGCAAAGTGCCATAAGTCCGGGCCGTCCCATGAGATTGCCGAATTCCGCCTCCACCTGGGAGGCCTCCATTCCCTCAAAAAACCCGGTGGCCATGCGGAACAGATAGAGGAGGATCCAGCCGCCGATGGTGGTGTAGAACATCATCAGCAGGTAATTGCCTGCCATGCCGGTATACTTATGCAGATGCCATTTTGTCCCCTTGGGTTCCAGTTTGTCAAAGGACATGGCAATGCTGGCCTGACTGCCCCGGCCCACGGCGTACTCCATCACCATGATGGGCAGGCCAAGGATCACCAGGAAGAACAGATAGATGAGGACAAAGGCGGCACCGCCGTACTGTCCTGTAATGTAGGGGAAGCGCCAGACGTTCCCCAGACCGATTGCGCACCCGGCTGAGATGAGGATGAACCCCAGCCGGGAGCCGAATTTCTCTCGTTTCACTCGCAAATCTCCCTTTCCCGCCTGATCAGGCGTTCAGCAGAAAGTATACACCCCGGGGGAGGAAATGTACAGACTTTATTAGGGATTTTTTGAAAGAATACCGAAAGCTGGAGAGAGAAAACATGTATCGTGATCGGTGCCGGTTTGGGGGAAATTTCACAGGTCCGGTTCTTCAGGGCTGCCGGGAAAGTACCTGCCCGGACCGGTGAGGCCAGGGAGAACGGGTGTGGTGACCGGAGATTTCCCCAAGGCACACAGAAGAGGGAGGGCATCCTGTTCCCCTGGTGGGCTTCCTGGGCGCTGCCGGAGGGAGTTCCGGTTTCGGGAGGCTGGAGAGCTGGGGAACCGGTGAGATTCCGGGGAAGAACTCCGGCCCGCTGGGGCTGGGCTGGGCAGTTCCAGCCTCGGGACCGTGTGGTGGGCGGTCCAGCTTCCCCATGCACTGCGGATGGCTCCAGGGGAGAGAATCGGCCGTTCCGGAGAAGGACAGGACTCCACGATCCCGTCCTTCCTGCTGGGCTTCTTCACGGTCCTGGTCCGGATGCTCTCCCTGTCCGCGAACCTCCGCAGGGGGCGGTTCCCCAGCCCTGGAGTGGGAGCACCAGGGCAGGATTTTGCCCGGGACCG
>CAYXVN010000110.1:0-8453 GCA_964468565.1 uncultured Oscillospiraceae bacterium
GAGGTCAGGAGGAATTTTGATGCTTTTCGTCTAACGACTGCACTTCCCAACTTTTTCGACTCAGAATAGAAGATTTTCAGTTGAATCCTGTTGCTTTTCTGACTTTTCGCAGGTGTGGTAGCATTTCCGCCAGAAATCGCAACGCGGCATTCTACCAGAGATGGCAGAAGGGGAGGGGAGCAGTGAGGGGGTAAAGAAAGAGGCCGGCCGCAAGACGGCCAGCCTCTGAGATATTGAGGGATTTCTCCGGATCAGTTGCCTGCGTACGCTACGATGGCATCGAAGAACGCCTGGCTCTGGGGGTTCTCCCGGGCGTCCGCTTCCGGATGGAACTGGATCCCCAGGGTGAACTCGTTCTCCTGATATTCCATCGCTTCGATGACATTGTCAGGTCCGAAGGCTGTAATGGTGAGCCCTTTGCCGATCCGTTCCGGGTTGACTACCTGGTGATGCCAGGAGGCCACATGGGAGAGGGAGTCACCGTCCACGATGCGGTTCAGGAAGACGGAGTCCTCTCTCAGGATCTGGACATCGTGCCAGGCCCAGTCGGGAGCGTTGCGGTGAACCTTGTACTCGTCTCCGGTAGTACCAAGAGTCTCGGGAAGATCCTGGATCATACCGCCACCCAGGGCCACATTCAGCATCTGCATCCCGCGACAGACACAGAGCATGGGTACATTGGCGGAGACGGCAGCCTGGATGAGGTTGTAGTCTGAGGTGTCGCGGAGATCCCGGAACTCGTTGTTGTCCTCCAGCAGGGGACTGGGTTCTTCCCCGTAGAGGTCAGGGTTGATGTCCTCTCCGCCGGTGACGATGATGCCGTCTACCTTGTGGATCGCGGTTGCGGCATCCTCCGCTCCGGTGATCTGGGGGATGTGGGTGACAACGCCTCCGCCGTCCCGGACCATGTCCTGCATGTCCACGTAGTCCAGAGGATCTCCACCCCAGGAGATCCCGATCACCGGTCTGTCCGCAGCATAGGCGACCAGATTCTCGGAGAAGGTGAGGCAGATGTCGATGTCACACAGGGCCGCCTCCGGCTTCCGGTCGTAGAGGGCAAGTTTGCAGTCGATCTCAGGGTGGAACTGAACGCCCAGGCAGAAGGTCTGGCTCTGCTTTTCCACGCCCTCGATGATTTCCACCCCATCACAGGTGGCGGTGGCAACTGCAGTCAGGTCGGTGCCTTCCAGACTCCTGACCGCCTGGTGATGCCAGGAGGAGACCTGCTCCAGGGTATCTGCGCCAACCGTATCGTAGAGCCAGATGGAGTCCTCCGTCAGGATCTCCACATCGTGGCGGATGTAGTCCTGGTTGGGTGCCTCCGGGGGCATGCAGTGGGTGTTGTGGTAGGAAACGCCCTGCTCTCGATAGTAGTCCCCGATGTCCTGGATGAAATCGGCACCGGAGACGATGCTCATCATCTGCATGCCACGGCAGGCGGCAAAGGTGGGCACATCGTGCTGGAAGCAGTAAGCCATTAGGGTGTAGTCCGAGATATCCCGGGTGGCGTTGATCTCCTCCCCGTGGTTGGCCTCCGGCTGGGGCACAGCCAGCAGGGAGGGGCTGATGTCCTCACCGCCGGTGAAAAACACGCCGTCGATTTCTTTCATCACTTCTCCTACATTGCTCTGGGAGAGGTCCTTCCTTTTGATGCTGTCGGCGTACTGCTGGGAGAGCTTGCCGGAGGGGTCTGTGTATGCGGGGAGGATTTCCCCGGCTGCGTCGTAACCCACGGCTGTGCTCTTCACCTGTTTCAGCTCCACGGGAATGCCCCCGGCAGTCCGGATGGTAAGCTTGAAGGCCTCATAGTCCTGGGTGTTGCTCTTCCAGCTTATCCCGATGTACGGACGGTCCGCCAGCTGGGCGGCATGGTCCAGCATGGTCTGGAAGACGGAGGCGGTGACCGGGGCCCCGGAGTCATAGGGGATGCCCTCCACCAGCCCGGAGTCCCTGGCTAAGGCGTCGCAATCACCAGGCCAGGTCTGGAGGAACACACCGGGTGTGCCCGCAGACCGCAGGGCTATGGTTGCGGCCTGAAGCTGGGTGGCGGGGTCATCGGGAGAGAACCGGCCGCCGCCGGTACCGTTGAGAAAGCCAAGCTCGGATGCCAGGTTGATGTAGCCCTCATAGGGGCTTCCGTCCGGGACATCAGAGAAGGCGCTGGCCTTCTCGGCGTAGGTGACCACCTGATCCGCCCTGCCGGCGGCTTCCACCAGAAGCTTTGCCAGCTGGGCCCGGGTCAGGGAGGTCGGGGCGGCAGATGCGCCGGTGATCATCAGACCGGCAAACATTGCTGCTGCAATGACCAGGGAGAGGAGTTTGCGGATGGGAAGAGAATTTCTCATGGACGAGCTCCTTTCGGATTTCAATGTGTACGCGGCCAAATCTGCAGAGACACCGCAGGCCGTGCTGCATACATTGTAGCAGGGTAGGGAACGCCAGTCAAGATGAGATATGAAGAATTTAGATGAATCTGGAGGAAGAACGAGTGCAAAACCATGCGTATGGTAGAAACCTGAAACATATTCTGAAAGATACCCTGAAGTTCTCAGATTCCGTTTAGAAATGGTCTCAGAGGGAAGAAAAATGGCCGAAACCCTTGTACAGACCCAGCCGGGAGGGGTGGAGACAGGAGCAGAGCGTTCCATGCAGAGTGATCATGATTTCCACAGAAGGGCGGGAGATCCGGGAAGCGGAGATTCTTCAGACATGAATTTCTCCAGATCCCTCTCCTGCAGGACCTGGGAGGGCGGTCAGGGAGAGGCAATCAGGCTGACCGCAGGGCAGTATGAGAACGGGCCTTTCCGGGCGGGCATTCCGACCGGAGGGACACGGTCTCCCGGCAGAGTGCCGTTTCCCGTTTCCCGGACTGCCACCTTTCCCCCTGGGGTGAAGACCGGATATTTTCCTCCGGCCTATGGACTTCTTCCTGCCCGGCTGGTATAATGCTGTCTGCAACAGACAGGGGAGAACCCCGTCAGCCAATCCGGAGAGCAAGGAGCCGCCATGAACGAGATCATTCTGCTGAAACTGGGGGAGATGGTCCTGAAGGGCCTGAACCGCCACAGCTTTGAGTATAAGCTGCAGGCCAACATACAGCGCCGCCTGCACACCCACGGTCATTTCCGGGTGTACACCCGCCAGTCCACCACTTATGTGGAGGCCATGGACGATAACTGTGACATGGATGCAGCCTGGGAGAACCTGAAGAAGGTCTTCGGGGTGGTGGGACTGGCCCGCTGCCGTCCCTGCGCCAAGGACAAAGACGCCATTCTGGCCGCCTGTCAGGAGTACCTGGGGGAGCAGCTGTCCGCTGCCCATACCTTTAAGGTGGAGACGAAGCGGGCGGACAAGTCTTTTCCCATGACCTCCATTGAGGTGAGTCAGTACGTGGGCGGGGAGCTGGATGAGCGCTACCCCAACCTGCAGGTGGATGTGCATGACCCGGAGCTGACGGTCCATGTGGAGATCCGGGACTACGCCGCCTACGTCCACGCGGATCCGGAGCCGGGCCCTGGGGGACTGCCGGTGGGCATCAACGGCCGGGCGGTTGCCCTGCTGTCCGGAGGGATTGACTCCCCGGTGGCGTCCTGGATGATCGCCAAGCGGGGAGTGGCCCTGGAGATGGTTCACTTCTTCTCCTACCCCTACACCTCCCAGGAGGCCAAAGAGAAGGTGCTGGAGCTGGCCCGGGTGCTGAGTCCCTGGACCGGACGGCTCACCGTGAATGTGGTGCCCTTCACCGCCATCCAGGAGGAACTGCGCCGTACGGTGCCGGAGGAGCTCTTCACCATCATCATGCGCCGGTTCATGATGCGCATCTCCGCCCAGGTGGCCCGGCGGGTGGGGGCCAGGGCTCTGGTGACCGGGGAGTCTCTGGGACAGGTGGCAAGCCAGACCATGGAGGCCATGACCGTCACCGGATCCGTGGTGGACATCCCCATTCTGCGCCCGGTGGTGGGGATGGACAAGGAGGAGATCGTCCAGATCGCCAGGAAGATCGGGACATATGACACCTCCATTCTTCCTTATGAGGACTGCTGCACCGTCTTCACCCCCCGCCACCCCCGTCTGCGCCCGGTTCTCAGCGAGGCGCTCCACGCGGAGGAGAAGCTGGATGTGGAGAAGATGGTGGCAGATGCCATTGCCGGAATTGAGCGGGTTCAGATTGATCCCCACTGGTGAGAACAGAACGTGCCGCGAATACCCCTTGGGAGGGAGGTTCGCGGCACGTATCATTTTGCTCAGATGGGCACTGGGATATGGGAACGGGACCTCTCAGGCGGGGATCTTCTCCTCGCCCTCCGGGCCGGCCTCCCGGGTGAGGGGCAGCACGAAGGTGATGCGGCTCCCTACCCCCTCCACAGAGTAGACTTCGAACCAGCCGTCGTGGCGGTCCACGATCCATTTGGCGATGGCAAGTCCCAGACCGGTGCCCCCGGTGCTCCGGGTCCGGGAACTGTCCGCCCGGTAGAAGCGGTCAAAAATGTGGGGCAGGCTCTCCGGGGAGATGCCCATCCCCTCGTCCTGGACCGCCACCCGGGCCCAGTCCCTGTCCCGGCTGATGCGCAGCCAGATGCGCCCCTCCGGAGGGGAGTACTTGCCGGCATTGTCCAGGAGAATGCGCAGCAGCTGCTTGATGAGATCCGCATCGGCCAGAACCGGCACCGGGTCCATGCTCCAGCGGGGCAGGAACACCCGGTCCGGGCAGATCATCTCCTCCTCCCGCAGCACCTCCCCGGCCAGAGCGGTGAGGTCCAGGGGGGCGGGATGGAAGGGCTGGGAGTCGTTGTCGCCCCGGGCCAGGAAGAGCAGCTGCTCCACCAGCCGCTGCATGGCTTCCGACTCCGAGCGGATGGCGTCGATGGACTCCTGGAGGACCTCCGGGTTGGTCTTTCCCCAGCGGTCCAGGAGGGAGGCGTAGCCCTGAATGACGGCGATGGGGGTGCGCAGTTCGTGGCTGGCATCGGAGACAAAGCGCAGCTGGGCGCTGTAGGCCCGGTCCACCCGGTCCAGCATGTCGTTGATGGCCTGGGCCAGCTGCTGCAGCTCCTTCTGCTCCGCCTTCACATCCACCCGGCTGTCCAGGTGGTCCACCCCGATCCGCTCCAGTTCACTGGCCAGGTCCCGCAGATCCCGGCGGGACATGTGGCTGCTGGCGCTGAGGCGCACGGCGGCGGCCCCCAGATCCTGAATGGGGCGGAGAATGCGCTGCACCCCCCGCTCCCCGAACAGCAGAGTGCCCAGGAGAATCAGGGCCTGGGCGGCCAGGAAGAGGAAGATCAGGGCGGTGAAGGGGACGGAGAGGGCACTGAGAAGCACACCCCCGAAGGCGATGAGCAGGGCCAGAAGCAGGTCCATGGCCACAAAGATGACCAGCAGCCGCAGGAAGAAGCCCAGATTCAGACGGAAGGCCAGGGAGGAGTCCCTGGAGGGACGCTCCCGGCGGCCTGCGCGGCGGACCATGTTCGCACCTCCTTTCCCCCGGGGGAGGGGCCTACTTCTCCCGCTCCTTCAGCCACAGGCGGATGTCATCCAGGTTCTCGTAGGAGACCCGGCTGCCGCCGGCGGTGATCAGTTCCAGGTAGGCCTGCTCCTCCGGGGTGCGCCTGCTGCCCTTGGCCTGGAGGGAGCGGCGCAGGGGACCGGTGACCAGCTCCACCATGTGGCGCTTCACCCAGCCCACCTCCCGGGGGGCCCAGCCGCCCTGGAGATAGAAGACGGGGACGTCGTGGATGCAGTTGCCCCGCTTCAGGTTCTCCACCACGTCCTGGCCGCCGGGGGACATGCCCACCGCGCAGACGGCGTCCACAATATAGCGCTTCCTGGCCCGGCGGATGCCTACGATGTGTCCGGCCTCCACCGGCCCCATGTACAGAATATGGGCCCCGAAGTCCAGGGGGGCGGATTCCGCCTCATAGGCCGGCATCTTCATGGCCTTGCCCAGAAGAAGGGCGTATTCTTTGGTGAAGCCGGTGTGAGAGCGGTATACAATGACCATGGTCGGTTCCTCCTTATTGTACCCCTGCCCGGAGGGCCGGGGCGGGATGGTGACGGATGCTGCCGTCGGAGAGGGAGAGATGGAATATCGGGGTCCGGAGAGAAAGGGCTTTCCGGGTGCTGGGGGACCGTCACTGCTCCCCGGGAGCTTGCTCCCTCCTCCAGATCCGGCGGCAGGGGAGCGGCCCCGGAGACCTCTCCGGTCTGAAGCTGGGAGGGGTGGTGCAAAGTCCGGGAGACCCGGGCCGGGGGAGCTTCAGTCCCGGATCACATAGCCCACTCCCCGGACGGTGTGGATCAGCTTGATGCCGAAGGCCTCGTCCAGTTTGCTGCGCAGGAAGCGGATGTACACGTCCACGGAGTTGGTCTCTCCCAGGAAGTCAAAGCCCCACACGCTCTCCAGAAGGTCAGCCCGGGTGAGCACCCGGTTCTTGTTGGCCAGCAGATGGCGCAGGAGATCAAATTCCTTCTTGGTCAGTTCCACCTCCTGCCCCCGCACCGTCACCTGGTGGCGCTCCACATCCAGGGTCACCTCTCCGGCGGTGAGCACCCGGCCCTGCCGGTCGGTACGGTTGCGCAGGGTGGCCCGGATGCGGGCCAGCAGTTCTTCGATGGCAAAGGGTTTGGTCACGTAGTCATCCGCCCCGGAGTCCAGGCCGGAGACCTTGTCCACCACGCTGTCCCGGGCGGTGAGCAGGATGACGGGCAGGCGGCTGTTTTTGCGCAGGCGGCGCAGCACCTCCATGCCGGAGAGACCCGGCAGCATGATGTCCAGCAGCATCAGGTCAAACTCCCCGGAGCGGGCCCGCTCCAGGCCGGTGACCCCGTCAAAGGCCTTCTCCACCTGGTAGCCCTCGTAGGTCAGTTCCATCTCCAGCATGCGGGCCAGCTTCGCCTCGTCCTCCACCAGCAGGATACGTGTATCCATGAAATTTGCCTCCTAACGGGCTGTTCCTCCTGGGGACTGCTGTCCCGGGGGGAAGGCCTCTCCGGGCTGGGGAGCAGGGTCCTCCCCCGTCAAGTCACCGGGGGTTTTCTCCGCCCCCTCCGGGGTACGGGACTGCCTGAGCCGGGTGTTCAGTTCCTCCGCCACCCGGTGGCCCATGTTCTGGGCGGTGTCCGCCACGGCGTCGAAGGCCCGGTTCAGGTCCTGCCGCTCCAGGTCCGGCCCGGAGAAACGGTAGCGGCAGCCCAGAAAGAGCCCCAGCACCAGGGCGGGGAGAAAGACCCAGGGCAGGGCCAGGAGGAGAACGATGACCACCAGCATGGGGAAGGAGGAGATGACCCTTCCCCGGAACCAGATGTCCAGTTCATCCTCCAGCAGCAGCCGGCGCAGACGGGTGAGAAAACCCGCTTTTCTGTCCCTCCGGGGCCCCTCCTGGGGAGGCGCCGGCTGCATGGGCCCAGGGGGAGGGGGTGCCTGGGTGCGGGTGGAGTAAAACCGCCCCTCCGGGCGGGGAATCTGTCCCTGCTCCTCCAGCCAGATCAGGGCGTCCAGCAGGTTGCCGCCGTTGCGCATCAGGGCCTCTTTCGCCAGGGTGTAGCTCACATCCGCCTTCTCCCGGAGACGCTCCACCTGTTCCAGTGTGATGTCCGTGTCCATGAGAATGCCCCCTTCGTGATCTTCTCCCCCCAGGGTACCACAGACGGGTTGAAGAGGGGTTTATCCAACATAAAAATTGGATTAAAGTGCCGATCTTGGCCTTTCGACCGGAAGGAGGGCGCTGGACGGGGCTGCCCAGAGGAGCAGTCCCCCGGAGTCCGGATCCGGTGCCCCAAGGAGGCAGAGGCCCCCGCCGCCTGGTGGCCCCTTCGGGTGCTTTACGCCTCCCCGCCGGGAGGGGAGGGCAGAAAATCGGCGGGCATTCTTGTCAGGGCAGGGCCCTTGCAGTATAATACCGGAAAACCGAGAGACGGAGGGGCACCATGAGCGAGATGGGGGAGAAGAGAGACCGGGCAGTGCTGGCGGGACTGAGTTCCCCGGCCCTGACCCGGGAGGAGAATGCGGACGAGGCCACCATGGAGGAGCTGGCCGCCCTGCTGGAGACGGCGGGGGGTGAGTGCGTGGGCACCGTACTGCAGAGCCGGGAGAGCCCGGATCCCCGCACCTTCCTGGGGGAGGGGAAGGTGCAGGAGGTGAAGGAGCTGGTCCAGGCGGCGGGGGCGGACCTGGTGATCCTGGACAACGCCCTCTCCCCCTCCCAGCAGAGGGCCCTGTCTGAGGACCTGGGGGTCACCGTTCTGGACCGCTCGGCCCTGATACTGGACATCTTCGCCCAGCGGGCCCGGACGAAGGAGGGCCGGCTGCAGGTGGAACTGGCCCAGTACAAGTACCTGCTGCCCCGGCTGACGGGCATGTGGGGCCACCTGGTGCGGCAGACCGCCGCCGGGGGCAGCAGCCCCATCGGCACCAGGGGGCCCGGAGAGACTCAGCTGGAGACCGACCGCCGCCA
>CAYXVN010000111.1:0-8447 GCA_964468565.1 uncultured Oscillospiraceae bacterium
ACCGCACGGCGGAGTACGGCATCGCCGCCCACTGGAAGTACAAGCAGGGGATGGCAAACCGCAAGCTGGGGACGGAGGAGGACTTTGAGTGGATCCGCCGCCTGCTGGAGAACCAGCAGGACTCGGATGCGGAGGAGTTTGTCCACAACCTGAAGGTGGACATGTTTGCCGACGAGGTCTTTGTCTTCACCCCCAACGGGGATGTGAAGAGTCTTCCCACCAAGGCCACGCCCATTGACTTTGCCTACAGCATCCACTCCGAAGTGGGCAACCACATGGTGGGGGCCCGGGTGAACGGGCGCATGGTTCCCTTTGACTATGTGCTCTCCAACGGGGATATTGTGGAGATCATCACCTCCAAGTCCAGCAAGGGTCCCAGCCGGGACTGGCTCACCATCTGCCAGTCCAGCGAGGCCCGGAACAAGATCCGCCAGTGGTTCAAGCGGGAGCGGCGGGATGAGAACATCGCCACCGGCCGGGCCGCCTTTGAGGCGGAACTGCGGCACACCAAGATCCCCCTCTCCGCCATTACGGCTCCGGAGGTGCTGCCCCACATTCTTCAGAAGGTCCGCTTCGGGAGTCTGGACGATCTCTATGCCTCCATCGGATACGGGGGAACCACGGCAGCCAAGTCGGTGGCCCGGGTCCGGGACGAATTGCTGCGGCTGGGCCGTCTCCAGGCGGAGAAGGCCGCCCAGGCGGCCCGCGGGCTGGAGGAGAGCGTGGTGGTGCCGGGGAACACCGCCCCCGTCCCGGCGGTCACCGCCCGGCAGGTCAGTTCGGAGTCCGGCATCATGGTGGAGGGTATGGGCAACTGCCTGGTGAAGTTTGCCAAGTGCTGCACCCCGGTTCCCGGGGATCCCGTGGTGGGCTACATCACCCGGGGCTACGGGGTGTCCGTGCACCGCCAGGACTGTCCCAACGCCGCTCCGGACCGGCGCAGGCCGGGGGAGGAGCACCGCTGGATCAAGGTGTCCTGGGTGGAGAAGGGATTGCCCAACTACCGCACCTCCCTGGAGCTGTCCGCCCGGGACCGGGACGGACTGGCTCTGGATGTGGCCACGGCGCTCTCGGCCGCCAAGGTGAAGGTGACCGCCCTCTCCGCCCGGGCCCTGCCGGACGGCCACGCCACGGTGAGCATCGAACTGGAAGTGAAGGACCGGAAGGAGCTGGACGGGGTCATCCGCCGCCTGAACGGCATTCAGGGGGTCTATTACACCTCCCGCTCCACGGGGAAATGACAGGGGGTTCCCGGCATGCGAGCAGTCGTCACCCGGGTATCCTCTGCCTCCGTCACCATTGACGGACAGGTGGAGGGTGCCATTGAGCGGGGATTTCTGGTCCTCCTGGGCGTGGGTCCGGAGGACAATGAGGCCATCTGTGACCGGCTGGCCGACAAGGTCTGCCATCTGCGGGTCTTTGAGGACGAAAACGGCAAGATGAACCGGGATCTGGCCCAGGTGGGGGGAGCCTTGCTGGTGATCTCCCAGTTCACCCTCTATGCGGATGTGTCCAGCCGCCGCCCCGGCTTCTCCCACGCGGCCAAGCCGGATCTGGCGGTTCCCCTCTACGAGCGCTTTCTGGAGCGCTGCCGGCAGAAGGGATTCCGGGTGGAGCAGGGCCGTTTCGGAGCGCACATGAAGGTGGCATCGGTCAACGACGGACCGGTCACCATTCTCTTTGATCTGGACCGGGCCTGAGGGCCCCGTCAGAAGGAGGACAGCCATGAAGGTAAAAATCATGCAGGTGGGAGCCATCGGGACCAACTGCTATTTCCTGCTGGATACGGACAGCCAGCCCAATGTGATGGCCATCATCGATCCCGGGGACGAGCCTGAGGTCATTCAGGAGTGCGCGGAGGAGACGGGTGCCCAGGTGAAGATGATTCTTCTGACCCACGGCCACTACGACCACACCACCGCCGTGCCCTCGCTGCACCGGGTCTATCCGGATGCCCCCGTCTACATTCACCAGGCAGACGCCCGGGGGGCGGGCAGCTACCTGTATCCCATGGCCGGACAGGTGGAGAATCTGAGGTTCTACGATGAGGGGGACACCCTGAAGCTGGGAACCCTGACCATTCACGTCATGCACACCCCCGGCCACTCTCCCGGCTCCGTGACCCTGCAGGTAGGCGATGTGCTGTTTACCGGAGATACCCTGTTCTGCGGCTCCTGCGGCCGCACCGACCTGGAGGGCGGCAGCTACGCCCAGATCATGGCCTCCCTGAAGCGGCTGGGTCAGCTGGAGGGCAACTTCCACGTCTGTCCCGGCCACGACCGGACCTCGACCCTCAACGCCGAGCGGAAGAGCAACCCGTTCCTTCTGGAGGCCATGCGGCACTGAATCCTTCGGCAGAGAAAGGGGGTGAAGGGCCATCCGTCTCTATTTTCAACCCGGCCCCTGGCAGGCGGAGCGCTACCGCTACGCGGCGGAGCAGATGATGCTGACACTCTTCCCCGGGGAGCGGCCGGAATATCCCCCTGAGATCCCCCCTGTACCGGAGGAGGGTGCCCTGTTTGCCCTGGTGCGGCAGGGGGAGGAGGCGGTGGTGACCGCCCGGGTGGTCCGGGCGGGGGCCCTGGGGGAGGGGCGCTGTGCCTTTCCCGCCACCGGTCTGGACGGACCGCCGGAGGCGGTGTACCACACCCTGCAGCATGCCCTGAAGCTGGCCTTCTATCAGGCGGGCACCGCCCTGCTGGGGCGGGAGCCCCCCTGGGGTGCCCTGACGGGGGTGCGTCCGGTAAAGCTGCCCACCCGGGCCATGCGGGCGGGGGCCTCCCGGCAGGAGGCCCAGGAGGAGCTGGAGCGGGAGTACCATGTGTCTCCCCTCCGGGCCCGGCTGGCGACAGACTGCGCCACGGCCAGTCTGGCGGCGGAGGACTCTCTCCGGGAGGGAGAGGTCTCCCTCTACATCGGCATCCCCTTCTGTCCCACCCGCTGCGCCTACTGCTCCTTTGTTTCGGCGGATGCGGGGCGGACCATGAACCTGGTGGAACCCTATCTGGAGGCGCTGCTCACCGAGATTGACGCCACCGGCTCCGTGCTCCGGGAGGCGGGGCTCACCATACGCACCCTGTACATGGGGGGCGGCACCCCCACCACCCTCAGTGCCGGGCAGCTGGACCGGCTTCTGGACCGCTGCCGGGCCGCTCTGCCTCTGGAGCACTGCTCGGAGTATACGGTGGAGGCGGGCCGGCCGGACACCATCACCCGGGAGAAGCTGGACACCCTGGCCCGCCAGGGGGTGGAGCGCATCTCCATCAATCCCCAGACCCTGCACAACCGGGTGCTGGAGGCCATCGGGCGGTGCCATACGGCGGAGGCCATCTTCCGGGCGGTGGCACTGGCCCGGGAGGTGGGGTTTGCCTGCCTGAACATGGATCTCATTGCCGGTCTGCCCCGGGACAGCTGTGAAGGCTTCCTCTCCTCCCTGGAGGGGGTCCTGCGGATGGCTCCGGAGAACGTGACCGTCCACACCCTGGCGCTGAAGAAGGGCTCCCGGCTGATGGAGGAGGGAGGGGAACTCCCCTCCGGGGAGGAGACCCAGCGCATGGTGGACACCTCCCTGGAGGTGCTGCACCGGGCGGGCTATGGCCCCTACTACCTCTACCGGCAGAAGTACATGTCCGGTGCCCTGGAGAACGTGGGCTGGTGCCTGCCGGGGAAAGAGAACCTCTACAACATTGCCATGATGGAGGAACTGCACACCGTGATTGCAGTGGGGGGCGGGGGTGTCACCAAACTGGTGGACCGGAACTCCGGACGGATTGTCCGGGTGACCAATCCCAAGTACCCCCGGGACTATCTGGCCATGCTGCACCGGGTTCTGGAGAAGAAGAGAGAGATCCTCGCCTTTTTCCGCCCCGGATAGGCCCCATTTCCTACCTGGCATCTTCGCATGCCGCCTGAGATAAGGAGGTTTTCATGCCCTACCAGCTGCAGGAGATCAACCGTCGCATTCAGACCGATGTGAAGCAGTTCCTGGAGGAGTGCGACGCCAACTACACCCAGCGGGTCTCCCTTGCTGCCGACCGGATTCTCGCCAATCTGGAAAGGAGCCCCATCGTGCTGCTCTCCGGCCCCTCCGGCTCGGGAAAGACCACCACGGCCCTGAAGATTGCGGAGGAACTGGAGCGGCGGGGGGTGAAGTCCAGGGCCGTGGCAATGGACAACTACTTCAAGACCATGAACCGCCGCACCTGTCCCCGCACCCCCGACGGGGACATCGACTATGAGTCCCCTCTGTGTCTGGACATGGACCTGCTGGATGAGCACTTTACCGCCCTCTCCCGGGGGGAGGAGATCATCATCCCCAAGTTCGAGTTCGCCCGCCAGATGCGAAACGACTCCCTGGGCACCCCGCTGAAGCTGGGGAAGAATGAGATTGCCATCTTCGAGGGCATCCACGCCCTCAACGATGAGATCTCCGGCCGGCACCCGGAGGCCACCAAGGTCTACATCTCCGCCCGGTCCAATGTGACCGAGGGAAATGTGCTGCGCTTCAAGGGCACCTGGATGCGGCTGACCCGCCGGGCCGTGCGGGATTACAACTTCCGGGGCACCGAGGTGGAGGAGACTCTGGAGATGTGGGCCAACGTGCGCCGGGGGGAGAAGCTCTACATCTCCCCCTTCAAGTACCGGGCCGATGTGATCTTCGACTCCTCCCTCCCCTATGAGGTGTCGGTGATGCGCAACTATGCCGTGCCCCTGCTGGCTGCCGTCCCCGCGGAGAACGAGCGCCATGAGGAGCTGCTGCAGCTGATGGACGCCTTCCGGTACTTTGAGCCCATCGACCCCGAGATGGTGAGCCGGGACTCCCTGCTGCGGGAGTTCATCGGAGGGGGAAGCTACCTGTACGCAGATCGGGGATGAACACAAAGGCCCCCGCCGAAAGGCGGGGGCCTTTTTCAGGTCTGGGATTCCTCCCCGGATTCCGGGAGGCGTGGCAGAAGGACGGTGATGCAGGTGCCCTGGCCGGGAACGCTCTGCAGATGGATGGTGCCCCCCAGCACCAGCACGGCGTGGCGGACGATGGACAGCCCCAGGCCGGTGCCCCCCGCCGCCCGGGAGCGGCTCTTGTCCACCCGGTAGAAGCGCTCGAAGACGTGCTCCTGGTGTTCCGGGGGAATGCCGATGCCGGTGTCGGAGACGGTGAGCTGCAGCTGCGTCCGGGTTCCCGTCACCTCCACCGTGACCCGGCCCCCGGGGCGGTTGTATTTGATGGCGTTGTCGCAGAGGTTGGTGAGGATGGCGGAGAGCAGATGGGGGACGGCCTCCAGGGGAGCGGGAGCCCCCTTCAGTTCCAGGGTGACCCCGGCGGCCTTCGCCTTGGGGGTCAGGGAGGTGACCGCCGTGCGGGCAAGGGCGTAGAGGTCGGTCGGCTCCCGCCGCAGATCCTGGGCCCCCTCGTCCAGATGGGAGAGGGTGATGATGTCCTCCACCAGGCGGATCATGCGCTGGGCCTCCTCGTAGATGCCGGCGCCGAAGGAGGCCACATCCTCCGGTTTGACCAGTCCGCTTTTCAGCAGTTCCGCCCCGCCGGAGATGGCGTGAAGGGGGGTGCGCAGCTCGTGGGAGACGTTGGCGGTGAATTCCCGGCGCAGCTGCTCGGATTTTTCCTTTTCCGTGACGTCAAAAAGGAGCAGGGCGGCCCCGCAGACGGCCCCCTCCGAGAGGACGGGGCTGACTGCGGCCAGGTAGCGCCCGCTGCCCAGCCGGATGGTGGCCTCCGCCGGAGTTCCCTCCAGAGCCCGGTTCAGCAGGGCGTGCAGCTCCGGGCTGGGGCTGACGGTGAGAAAGTCTTCCCCCGTGCAGGAGGGAGAGGCATGCAGCAGGGCGCAGGCGGCGGGATTGATGCTGAGAACCGTCCCCGTGCTGTTGAGGAGCACCATGCCCTCCCGCATGCTGCCGGTGACGGCATTGAGTTCCTGCTGCTGCTGCCGCAGCCGCTGCTCCTGCTGGCGCAGCTGATTCTGCTGGCTTCGGATGCGCCGCAGCATGGGCTCCAGCTCCTCGTAGACAGGCTCCTCTCCGGGCTCGTCCAGATTGAGCTCATTGAAGGGCTTCACAATGCGCCGGGACAGCTGCCGGGCCAGAAGGACGGAGAGGAGGATGGAGAGCAGAAAGACGGTGGCGATGGGCTGGGACATGCCCAGAATGAGGGTGAGAATGGTGCTTTGGGCGGTGGAGAGGCGCAGCACGGAGCCGTCCTCCAGCCGGCGGGCCGTATAGAGGGAGCGCTCCATCAGGGTGACGGACCAGCGGGAGCTCTCGCCCCAGCCGGAGGCCAGGGCCTCCTGGATCTCCTCCCGCTGCAGGTGGTTTTCCATCCGGCCGGAGTCCGCCCGGGTGTCGTAGAGCACCGTGCCGTCGGGACTGATCCAGGTGATGCGCTCATAGGGCAGCTCCAGCCCCTCAAAGAAGGAGAGCCCCTGGGTCTGGGCGCCCTGGGCGGCCAGGGCGGTCTCCGAGTGCAGCTGATTGCGCTGCACCCGGGAGAAGTAGCCGTAGAGCATGCCCAGTACCAGAATCATGGAGGCCAGAAAGACAAGAAGGGCCGCCAAGCAGATGGAGTGAAAGATGCGTTTCGTCATGGTTCGTCCTCCAGTTTGTAACCCACACCCCGGACGGTGCGGATCCAGTTCCCGCAGGGTCCCAGCTTGGATCGCAGGGTGCGGATGTGGACATCCACCGTGCGGGTCTCCCCCGTATAATCCGTGCTCCAGACCCGGGAGAGCAGTTCGTCCCGGGTGAAGACCCGGCCGGGGTGTTCCAGAAAGAGGCGCAGAAGGTCATACTCCTTCAGGGTGAGCTGGAGGGGCTCCCCGTCCATGCGGACCTGGTGGCGCTGGGGATCCAGTTCCAGGATGCCCAGCCGCAGACGTTCCGGGGACCGGGCCGGGGGACCGGCCCGGCGCAGGACGGCCCGCACCCGGGAGACCATCTCCAGCATGCCGAAGGGCTTGGCCAGATAGTCATCCGCCCCCAGATCCAGCCCCGTCACCTTGTCGTACTCGGAGCCCCGGGCGGAGGCCAGGATGACGGGAAGGTCTGCAGTGGACCGCTCCCCCCGCAGCCGCCGCAGGACGGCAATGCCGTCCTCCCCGGGCAGCATGATGTCCAGCAGCACCAGATCCGGCCGCTGTTCCCGGAGGGCAGCCCAGAAGGGGACGCTGTCCGGAAAGCCGCGGGCCTCGTAGCCGGCGGCGTTCAGGGTGTAGAGCATGAGATTGCGGATGCTGTCATCATCCTCCAGACAGTAGATCATGGATGCAAATCCTCCTCTCCGGGGGCAGGAACCATCCCTCGGTCCTGCCTAGTATACGGCATTCCGGAGGGACTGACAAGTGCTCTCCGGGTGTGCCGAGAGTATAGGACGGCGGGCGGGTGCCGGGCAACCGCGCACAGGTAAAATAGAGGTAAAATTCCGGTAAAGTGCCGGGCCCGGCTCCGGAGGGAGACCGGCGGGCGAACCCGGGGAGGGATCCGGTCCGGGATTCTGACAGATGAGGGTGAAGGGACATGCCGGCCAGGGTCTGGAACCGGTGATGCTGGAGGTGCTCTCTGGCGCTGCTCCCATGGTGTCGGGGAATCTGCAGGGGAGGCGGCATGTTCTGTGCAGGTCCCGGACAGGGCCTGAAGGGGGTTCCGGGGTGGCTCGCCTCCGGAGGGGAGAGGCCCTGAGGGAGAGGGAATCCCAGGTAGGAGCAGGGGACTCAGCCGGCGGGAAGGGATAAAAAATGTGCCGGAGCCGCAATATTTCCCTTTACAGGGGGAAAGAACTATGCTATATTACCAAGGCATGAATTGCGCCTACGCCCTCCCGCTTCGTTTCAGGACACGGCCCGGACAGGCCTCCGGGGTTTCACCTACCTGTTACGCAGCCTCTGGGCAGGAATCATTGAAAGGTGGAAAAACTGCCATGATCCGCAAGGACGAAAAGACGGCCATCATTGAGGCCAACCGCACCCACGAGAACGATACAGGTTCCCCTGAGGTGCAGATCGCCATTCTCACTGCCCGCATCAACGAGCTGACCAGGCACCTGAAGGTGCACCCCCACGACAACCACAGCCGCCGCGGCCTGTACAAGATGATCGGTAACCGCCGCAAGCTCCTCAACTACCTGATGAGGAAGGACATCGAGCGCTACCGCGCCATCATCGCCAAGCTGGGCATCCGCAAGTAAGGGCGAACGTACCGGAACCCGGAGCCTGGGGGGCCCGGGTTCCGCTGAGGACGGACAGGGCGGTTTGGGAGCCCCAGACCGCCCTGTTGTGCATCATGCCCTTCGCTTTGGGGCCATTTTGCCTTTTTGCATTTGAATATGGGCCCAGAGGGACTCTGGACCCGTATTCAAATGCTGTAGAGGCAGACGGCTCCGAAGCGGAACTTATCAAAGATAAAGGAGCGTTATCATGTCAACCATTATCCGACATAAGGAA
>CAYXVN010000112.1:0-2834 GCA_964468565.1 uncultured Oscillospiraceae bacterium
TCCAATCTTTACGCAAACAGGTGAATCCGGTTGGAAAAACTTCACGGATTCAGGAAGGAATGATTTTCACATGCCTCTCTTCCACGCAACCCGGAATCCCGCCCTCTCCCGGCGGGAAATCGACCACATGAACCTTGCCCGGCGCATAGCCGGCGAATGTGTTGTCCTCCTGGAGAACGACGGCATACTGCCTCTCTCCGGCCCCGGCTCCCTGGCTCTCTATGGCAGCGGGGCCCGGGACACCGTCCGGGGCGGCACCGGGTCCGGGGATGTCAACACCCGCAGTGATGTGAATATTGAACAGGGGCTGGAACAGGCCGGCTTCTCCATCACCACCAGGGCCTGGCTGGACCGGCAGCAGACCGCCGCGGCAAAGGCCAGGCAGGACTATCTGGACTGGATCCCCCGCTGCGCAGCAGAAAAGGGGATCAGCGAGTTTCTCGTCACCTGCTCCTTCCCCTTCCTCCCCCCAGCCCCCGTTCCCATCACAGCGGAGGACATCGCCTCCTCCGCAGCGGACACTGCCGTTTACGTCATCTCCCGCAATTCCGGCGAGGGCGCAGACCGCTGGAACCGGCGGGGCGATTACCTGCTCTATGAGGAGGAGCGGGATCAGCTGATCCGGCTGGGAGAGGCCTATGAGAGGCTCATCGTTGTCCTGAACGTGGGGGGCGTCATGGATCTCTCCGAATTGAAGGCCATTCCCGGCATCCGTGCTCTGCTTCTGATGGGTCAGCTGGGAAACATCGGAGGCAACGCCCTGGCAGATGTGCTCCTGGGCAGTGTCAGCCCCTCCGGCCATCTCACGGATACCTGGGCAAAGTCCTACCAGGACTACCCCTCCTCTCCCACTTTCAGCCACAATGACGGCGATGTGGACGACGAGTTCTACACCGAGGGCATCTACACCGGCTACCGTTATTTTGACACCTTCGGGGTGGAGCCCCTCTATCCCTTCGGCTACGGTCTCTCCTACACCACTTTTGCCTGGGAACTGTGCTCCTGGTCTCTGGAGGAACACCGGCAGCCCCTGGTCCGCCTGGCAGTCCGGGTCACCAACACCGGCACCCGTCCCGGACAGGAGACCCTTCAGGTCTATACCTCCGCCCCCGAAGGAACTCTCCCCAAACCCTGGCAGGAGCTGAAGGCCTTCGCCAAGACCCGCCTTCTGGCTCCCGGTGAGGCAGAGACCCTGGAACTCTCCTTCCCCGCTGCCTCCATGGCCTCCTGGAGTGAGCAGGCCCAGGCCTGGATCCTGGAGCCCGGAGAGTATCAGATCCGGGTGGGGACCCACTCCCGCAGCACCCGGGTCTGTCTGGTGCTCACCCTGGAAAGGGCAGTCACAACCGCTGCCGGGTCCTCACTCTTCCGGGATCCCCAGCCTGTGGAGGAGATCACCGCCCTCCTCCGGGCCGCCCCTTCGGCGCCCCCGGATCTCCCCCGCATCCCTCTCAGCCCGGAGAGTTTCCTCCCCGCCGAACCGGTTCGGAAGGAGGGCCGGGAGTCCTCCTCTCCCACAAAGGCGGAGATGCTCACCCTGGAGGATGTGCGGCAGGGCCGCTGTTCCCTGGAGGATCTGGTCGCTCAGCTCACCGTGCCGGAACTGGCCCGGCTGTGCGTGGGCAATCTCCGCAGCGAGGAGAGCTCCATCGTGGGCAGTGCCTCCTGCCGGGTACCCGGTGCCGCCGGAGAGACCTTCTCCCTTCCGGAGCGGAGCATCCCCTCTCTCATTCTGGCAGACGGACCTGCCGGCCTGCGCCTGCAGCCCGAATTTCGGGTGAACCCCCAGGGGGAAGTAGTGGCCGATGCTGCGGGGGAGAACTGTGAGACCCTTTATCAGTACTGCACCGCCATCCCCATCGCCTGGTCTTTAGCTCAGAGCTGGAACCTGTCCGCCCTGGAGGAAATCGGAGCGATGATCGGCAGGGAGATGGAGGAGTTCGGCGTTGACCTCTGGCTGGCCCCCGCCCTCAACATCCACCGCAATCCCCTGTGCGGGCGCAACTTCGAGTACATGAGCGAGGATCCCCTCATCAGCGGCAGGGCCGCTGCCGCCATTACCCGGGGCGTTCAGTCCATACCGGGGAAAGGTGTCACCCTTAAGCACTTCGCCGCCAACAGCCAGGAGGACAACCGGTATTTCACCAATTCCCACATCAGCCCGCGGGCCCTCCGGGAGATCTACCTGAAGGGTTTTCAGATTGCCGTGGAGGAATCCGCTCCCATGGCCATCATGACCTCCTACAACCTGCTCAACGGCATTCACACCGCCAACTGCCGGGATCTGCTGCAGCAGCTGGCCCGGGGGGAGTGGGGCTTCTCCGGTCTCATCATGACCGACTGGTATACCTCCCAGGACGTACCCGCGATGACCGGCATCACCCCCCACCGCTACCCCATCTCCTCTTCCGTGGGCTGCATCTGGGCCGGCAACGACCTGCAGATGCCCGGCTGCCAGAGGAACGTGGATGACATCGTCCGGGCCGTGGAGAGCGCGGCGGAGACCGATGGCTTCCGCATCACCCTCCCGGACCTGCAGAAGTGCGCCGGGAACATCCTCCGGGTTCTGTGCCGCTGCCTCTGATCTCCGGAGTACAGGCAGCTCCGGCTTTTTTCCCGGGTCTGCCCGATATGGCGGACCCCACCTGAATTTGAAGGAAATTTTGCAACCCGAAGGTTCTGCTTCTGAATGGCTCTCCCCTCCAGAAGGGCTGCACGAACCGGGCACTGGAGCAGGTGGCCAGTGCCCTGAAACGCAACGGCATCGAGGGGGAAATTCTCTGGCTGGGCGTCTCTCCCATCCCTGACTGCCGGGACTGCGGCGGCTGCAGCAG
>CAYXVN010000112.1:2934-8321 GCA_964468565.1 uncultured Oscillospiraceae bacterium
GTCTACTACGCCGGACCCTGCAGCCAGCTCACCGGTTTCCTGCACCGCCTCTTCTTCTCCAGCGGAGGAAAGCTGGCAGGCAAGCCCGGTGCAGCCCTGGTCAGCTGCCGGGGAGCCGGATCCACCGCCTCCCCGGACCGTCTCAACAAGTACTTCACCATCGCCTGCATGCCGGTGGTCTCTCTCCTCAGAGGGGGATGCCCGTCTCCTCCAGGGAGCGGAGAAACTCCCGGGAGTCACCCTCTGCAAAGAGCAGCACCGGATCAATGTTCCCCCCGATCCCCTGGGCCAAACTCCAGAGAACCAGTTGCGTATCCTCATCCGTGTACTCCCGGGGAACCTCCCGGATCACCACGGCCACATCGATGTCGCTGTCCTCCTCCTGGGTTCCCTGGGCATAGGGCCCGAAAAGCCAGATCTGTTCCACATCCATGAACCGCCGCACTGCGGCCGCGAACTCCCGGGCGTACCCGATGGCCAGTTCCCGGTCCATATCATCACCTCCTTCCCCCGAAGCCGGAGTCCGCTCCGGTCTTATCCCCGAACAGTATACTCCGGCAGGCCCGGAAAGGAAAGGGAAGAATCTGCCCTCCCCTTGCAGCCCGGTTCCGGATGGGGTACAATGGGTCATCATGGGAGGAGGAACCCGCCATGCTGGAAAGCTGTCTCACCAACCTGCGCTGCAGAGCTCCGCTCATTCACAATATCACAAACTACGTCACCATCAACGATGTGGCCAACGTTCTCCTGGCCTGCGGAGCCAGTCCCATCATGTCGGACGAGCCCTCAGACATCGAAGAGATCACCTCCACCTGCGATGGCCTCAACCTCAATCTGGGAACTCTCCACCGCTGGACCATCGATGCCATGTTCACTGCCTGCCGCCGGGCCCGGGAACTGGGACACGTCATCACCCTGGATCCGGTGGGAGTGGGCGCCAGCTCCCTGCGCAGAGACACCGCCCTGGCCATCATGGAACAGTTCCATCCGGATGCCATCCGAGGAAACGCCTCGGAGATCCGCGCCCTGGCGGTGGGGCATCCCTCCTCCCGGGGCGTGGACGCAGACGCCGCAGACCGGGTTACGGAGGAGAACCTGGATTTCATGGTTGCCTTCACCCGGGACTTCGCCGCCCGGACCGGGAGCATCATCGTCCTCACCGGAGCAATTGACCTGGTGGCGGATGCCGGGCGCTGCTTTGTGATCCGCAACGGACGGCCGGAAATGGGGCGGGTCACCGGCACCGGCTGCCAGCTCTCCGCACTTCTGGCAGCCTTTCTGGTCTCCAACCCTGCCTGCCCCCTGGAGGCGGCTGCCGCAGCGGTGTGTACCATGGGCCTGGCCGGGGAACTGGCCTGGGAGCATCTCCAGCCGGGAGAGGGCAGCGGTGCCCTGCGGGGACGCATCATCGATGCCATCTTCCACCTGGACGAGGCCGCCCTCCGGGCGGGGGCAAAATACGAAATCCGCGACACGAAAGGGTGCATCTGACCATGTCCGTTCTGCTTGGCATCGATCTGGGCACCTCCAGTCTGAAGGCCATGCTGCTGGACACCCGGCATGGCCCCCTGGCGGTCTGCGCCCAGAGCTATCCGGTGGAGATTCCCCGCCCCGGATGGGCGGAACAGAACCCGGAGACCTGGTGGAAGGCCCTGAAGGTCTGTCTGAACCGGCTGCGGGAACAGGAACCTGCCGCCTTTCCCGCCATCTGCGCCATCGGGCTCTCCGGTCAGATGCACGGTCTTGTCCTCACCGACCAGGCCGGCAATCCCCTGCGAAACGCCATTCTCTGGCTGGATCAGCGCTCCGTCACCCAGGTGGAGGAAATCTCCCTCCTGCTGCCCCCTGAGGAGATGGGTTCCATCTTCCGCAACCGGGTCAGCACCGGTTTTGCCCTCCCCTCCCTGCTCTGGGTACGGGAACGGGAGCCGGAACTCCTCAGCAGCGCAGCGTATCTCCTGTGTCCCAAGGACTTTCTTCGCCTTCGCCTCACCGGGCAGGCGGGAACCGACCCCTCAGACGCCTCCTCCACCTGCCTGTTTGCCACGGCGGAAGGGGACTGGGCCTGGCAGGTGCTGGATTCCCTCCATCTTCCCCCGCATCTCTTCCCCGCCGTGGGCAGTTCCCTGGAGGTGGCGGGAACCGTCACCTCCGCCTGCGCCAGGGAGACCGGCCTTCCCGCCGGCATACCGGTGGTCTTCGGATGTGGTGACCACAGTGCCCAAAGCATAGGCTGCGGCGCCATCAGGGAGGGAGCCATTATCGCCAACATCGGCACCGCTGGGCAGGTATCCGCCTTTTCCGCCCTGCCCCGCTACGATCTCAGACTGCGTACCAATACCTTCTGCCACGCCGTTCCCGGGGCGTTCACCGTATTCGGAGCCACTCTCAGCGCAGGACTCTCTCTCCGCTGGGCCAGGGATCAGCTCTTTTCCCTGGAAGATTTTCACCAGGTGGACCGGGAGGCCGCCCCAGTTCCACCCGGCTCTGAGGGGCTTATCTGGCTGCCTTACCTCTCCGGGGAGCGCACACCCCATATGGACTCCCGGGCCACCGGAGCCTTCTTCGGGGTCCGTCTCGCCCACGGAAGAGGCCACTTCCTGCGGGCGATTCTGGAGGGAGTCGCCTTCAGCCTGCGGGACTGCCTGGATCTGCTCCTGGAACTGGGCATTGCAGGCGAGACGGTGCTCGCCTCCGGCGGAGGAGCCTCCTCTCCCCTCTGGCTTCAGATTCTGGCGGACGTTTTTGAACGTCCGGTGTGCCCCACTGCAGTCCGGGAGCAGGCCTGCCTGGGTGCCTGCCTTCTGGCCGGCACCGGCACCGGTCATTTCTCCTCCCTGGAAGAGGCCTGCGCCCGCTTCTGTACCTCCGGCAGGGAAACTTACCGTCCGGACCCCGCCCGCAGCGCCCTCTACCGGGAGCGCCAGGAGATCTTCCGCCAGCTGTATCCGCATACCGCTGACCTGATGCACCGGCTCCAGAAGTCCTGAAACAGCAAATATCCCCGCAGCCTCAGATCGTAGGACTGCGGGGATTATGTGTTTCCAGTGCTGCTTCCGGCACCGCTGCTGCATTTTTCCCTGGAGTATGATGCGGCAAGGACCAGGCCAGCCGGCACACTGGCAGGGCCACATACCATTCCTGACTTTCAGAACATCCGCCCGGAAGGCCACAGGAGGAGACATCGGTAATCCGGATTTCTCTGAGCTGGTACCGACCTTCAGGCTGATCCATATTCCCTGTTCCCAACCAGCGATTCACTATTTATTTTCTGAAAGAAGTGTTCTCCAGTTTAATCTGACTGACACAAAAGAGGAAATAAAATAAGAGATCATTTCTATTATAAGTACTGTACCAACTACTTTAAGTGTAAATATTTCAACATTGCTTCGCTGAATAGCATCCTTAGGCTGAAGAGGATTTCCGTATGTAGAGGCAGACAACATTTCAGACAATTTTACAATATCTCCAGAAAGAAGGTGTATAATGAGACAGGATATTAAAAACCCAAATAAGGCTGCAATTGCTGCAATCATAATAAATTTAATCCACGCCAGTAATATGATTTTATATTTTGGCATTCCCAAAATGTGATAAGTCCCATAATCTTCGAAATGATCTCGGAGCCACAAAACAACAATCAGAGCGATAACGATTATCGAGATACCAATCATGATGGGTAGAACTTTTGAAATCGTATTTGTGACCCCAACAACTGCTGAATATCTTGAATCCTGATAAATACGATTACCAATATTATCTACATAGTAATATGAAGAATTATCAGTCTCCCACTCCTTGCATAATTTGCTTATAGTTTCCTCTGCTTTCCTCATGTTATTGTAGTCGTCGACATATACATCTACTTGAGAATACGGATCACCAACATCAGATATTGACAAATAAGTGGTTAAATCGCAAAAGACATAGCTTTTTGCTGCCAATGCACGCATTTCATTAAAAGTGACTGTAGGCACTACAAGTGTCCTATATGTCCCTATAACCTTAATTGGGGAACTTCCTTCGAATGTGATATAGTCACCAACAGACAAACCATTTTTATCACATAAATCCCTATCCATCATTGCTCCCGGCATATCCTGTGTTGGAAAAGAACCTTGATCTAAGATCATCTGGTTATTTCGAACCCGAGAGTCTGCTTTCAGTCGGATCCGTATCAAAGACAGGAGGCCTACCAGGCCTCTGTCCCGGTTTCTGCCTCAGACCTTCTGGGGCCATTGTGTGCAGAGCACCTCTCCGACCTGGTGGTTGAGAGGCCTGTCCCCCTTCGCCCTGGGCACAGATGCCGCGTTCTCAATCCCTTCGGCGGGACCGTCTCTCTCACAGCCTGTTACCTCTGCCCACCTTAGGGGGGCATCTGAAGCACTTTTGTGCCCCATCTGGTGTGACATGTCTCAGGGTCCAGTCGTTCTGTGACAGACACGAAGTCGTTCCCTGTCACAAAATTTGAAATGCCCGGCTCAAAAGCGGGTCGGATGGACTGCACCCCCCATGCGGGGCCCGCCTGTCTCTCTCCACATGGACACCCTGAAACCTGTCCCCCTCAACCTCGGATCCGGGTATCCTGACAGCATCGACGTAATCGGCTTCCGCCATGGCACTTCTCCCAGACCGACCCCGCGGGGAAACTGCGCCTGAAAACACTCACGGATGCACTGCAAACCGGCATATTCGCCTGCCTGCAGGCTGGGAACCTCCGAATGCGGAAGGGGTCACCACATCTGGCTCTGCCGGACAATGGGATGACGCCATGCCTCCCCCCGGCTACCACAAAGCCAATCCGTCCGGGCACCTCATCAGATCTGCAACCGGCGTCCGAGTGCTGTACCATGGGTCCGCCGGAATGGCCTCTGCCCCCGAGGGTCCGGATCTGACCCGGAACTCTCCCCCGTTTGGTGGTCAATCCCCCCCTGTCCGATAGGGATACAGACGTTCCGAACAGGCCGGAATTTCCCATGTGGTTCACGCAACTCACCGCAGCGGAAGACCGTGACAGTGACAGAGCGGTCATCAGGCACGTACCATTCCCCGAAACCAGGGAACTGTTCCACGAAGTTCAGGACAGATCTGAATCTGAAGCCTCTGTGGAGGGGCAACTCCACCAAACGCCACCGGTGGGAGGGGTTTCCCAACCTGGATCGGCAGTTCTGCTGCGCTGCCGGAGCCCTGGCACGGACGACCACCTGGCTTCAGAGGGGAACCGTACCCGGGGTTCCCTCTGGAAGAACATATCCTGCTCACCTACGTGTGCATCCCTCCGGAGGGGTTGGCGACGTACCCCTATTTCCCGGCATCCCTCCTGTTCCTGAGGCGGGACACCTGGAACCTCACACGCCCCAGTGATCTGCAAGGACCGGTCCGGATCA
>CAYXVN010000113.1:0-8284 GCA_964468565.1 uncultured Oscillospiraceae bacterium
GGCCCCAGGCCCAAAGAGGACCGGGAGCCGCAGGTGGTGATCTGCGCTGAAGATGGGACGATCGTGAACGGGAAACCGGGAGCGGAAGTCTGAAGGAAATTCCGCCCCCCCCGGTATCGTGATTTCAGGAGTCCTTGCGGACTTCCAGGTCGGTGGTGACGGTGCTCTTGCCGGAGCTTCTGCCCGGAGCCAGCCGCTGCCCCACCCGTTTGCCGGCCCCGTGGACCGTGTCCACTGCCTTGTCCACCGCATCCCCGAAGGATTTGGGCAGCACGGCCTTGACCAGCTGCAGCAGGACGAAGAGAACCAGCACGGGGATCACGCAGTTGGAGATTACCAGCACGGCCACCGCATCAATGAAGCTGCTGAGGGTTTTCTTGGCGGTTTCCACCACCTGTGTCACGGTGCCGGTGACAGCCTCCCCGATCTGTGAGAAGATTCCCCCCAGACCGGACTGCTGCTGGTCCTGGGCCTCGCTTTCATCCGCATCCTCCTGGGCGTCCTTGGAGGCCTCCTCCGCCTGGGCGATGGTCTCCTTCAGATGGAAGGTATCCTCGAACATGGTGCTCAGCTTCACGCTGATGGGAATCACCAGACAGATGGCCAGGCCGAAGAGCACCAGCCGCAGGGCCAGCTTCTTCAGGTAGGACGACCGCAGGAGAATACAGAGGATTCCCAGCCCGCAGGCGATGGGAATGAGCCAGGTGAAGGTGAGATGACAGGTCAGGGTGAGGAGAAACTCCTCCAGCATGATGATGCCGGTGACGATAAGCAGATAGGAGCTGAGCTGGGCGATCTCGTTGGCGATGGGGGTGGTGGCGTCCCCGGGGAAGGCGGAGACGGCGATGGAGGCCGCCGCCGTGGTGGCGGTGAGTCCCACCACCGTTTCCTTTTTTTCGTCCAGAGCCAGAATGGACTGGGAGTGGAACTCCGGGGAAGAGATGGGACCCGAGACCACGAACAGGGAGAACAGCAGGACGGCGAGGAGAAGCAGAATGGCGAGGATCTGCCTCAGACCAAAGGAGCGTTTCTCTGACATACCGGTTCCTCCTTATATGTCATATATGTGATAAAAAGTGGGCGGAGAAATGGAGCGCTACCAATATACCATACGGACCCGCCTTCGGCAACCGGGCGGGACAATTTTAACCGTTTGTTCATTTTTTCGGGGTGATAACCCCTGCCTGCAGGGGTTTGCCGGGATGCAGCAGGGCCAGACCGCAGGCTGCGGGATTGCCGGACAGTGGGATTGGGCGGATCCGCTGGGGAGCGACTTTGAGGGAGCAGAGGGGTTGCATGACCACAGAGGCCCAGAGCGTGATGCGATCCGGATTCATTCTCCGCCGCCCGGTGTGCGCTCAGGGAACGCAGGCTGTGGGAAAGGTCTGAGGAGTTTCTCCCATACCGGAAGACCGGTTCTGGTGTCCAGGGCAACCGGCCGCAGACTGCATGACTGCTCACCCGGGCTGCCCGAACCCCAGCGCTCCTGTGCTGCCGGCAGGTCCAATCCGGGTGGGGACCAGGGCGTTTCCCCTGCCGGCGGGTTCGGTCTGTCAGGTCCGCCGGATCTGAGGGGCACCTGCAAGGGAGAAGTAGCCGCCTCTCCGGATCCGGAGGAGGGTGCGGACTCGGATCGGGATGGGATACCTGGAGATTCTCTGCCGGGGCGTGGTCCTGCGCCCCGGAACATTGGGGACTGCCCCTCCCCAGGTGTCCCCGGATGCAGATCGGTGTGCAGGGGGTGCGTAGTAACAGGAAGCCGGGAGAGACAGCTGCAGCATGCTTCAGGCACCACCGAATGCAAGAAATATCAACAATTTCAGGATTTTTCCAGCAGGTAACTTGCGCGGAGCCTGCATCCGTGGTAAGATAGACTGGGCAGGGATCCAGGGTTCCTGAGAAGTGATTCCTGTTCTGTTGTCACATGCCGGCTGCCTGGTGGAGAGAATCCTGGGGGCCTTCCGGAACAGAGGGCAGCGGTATGAAGCGGATCAACCATACGAAAGGAGAGATCATGATACGATGAGATTCATCCGAAAAGCGATCCGCACCGGTGGGAAGCAGAGCCTGGCGGTTCTGCTCTCTCTCGTCATGTGCCTGTCGCTGCTCCCCACGGCCGTCTTTGCGGCGGACTCCGGGGGAACTGTCCCCAGCGCCAAGAGCAACCAGTTTGTGGTGATGAGCACCACGGACATCCACGGCAAGGTGTGGGACCGGAACCTCCTCTCTCAGTCGGATGAGAGCGCCAACCTGCTGGCGGCCTCCACCTACGTGAAGGGGGCCCGGGAGGCCTTTGGAGACCGGACCCTCCTGGTGGACAACGGCGACCTGTATCAGGGCACTCCCGTGTCCTCCTACCAGATCAACCAGTTCACCCTGGGTGAGACCGAGGACCCCAACCCCATGGCCCTTGCCCTGAAGTACATGGATTACGATGCAGCAGTCCTGGGCAACCATGAGTTCAACTACCCGTGGAGCACCATGGAGAGCATCTACCAGTATCTGGAGAGTGAGGACACCGGCAACGAGGTCCTCAACAACAGCGTGGACACCATCTGCGCCAATCTTTACTACCAGGCCACCGGGGAGCGGGTGTTCAATCCTTGGATGACCCGGACCTTTGAGATTGACGGCAAGCCCTTTACCATCATGGTGATCGGGCTGGAGAACACGGACTGCACCCGCTGGGACGTGCCGGACAACTACCCCGGCATCCTCTTTGCCAGTCCGGACAACCCCAATCGGGATATGGTTCTGGAGGTCAACAAGGTGCTGGAGGAGGCAAAGGATGTGGAGCGGGACTTCACCATCCTGGCCTACCACTCCGGCCTTGGGGACGGAAACCAGACTCTCCCCTCAGATCAGCTGATCGTAGGGGAGAATACGGAGGGTCAGGTGCTCCGTGTCATCAGCAACACCACCGGCATTGACATGGTGATCGCCGGACACGACCACAGCCCCAGCTACTCGGGAAACACGTACAAGAACAAGGACGGAAAGGACATTCTGGTGGTCAACGGGGCCCAGAGCCTCACCAGCACCACCTTTGAAGCCACGCCGGCGGAGAACGGCGGCTGGACGGTCACCCAGGTTACCACCGATGGCAACCAGATTGTAAGCCTTGCGGACTGTGAGCCGGACCCTGAGCTGAAAACTCTGATCCAGCCCTACGCAGAGGCCGCAGAGGAATACATCAGCCAGAGTGTGGGTACCCTGGCGGGGGAGTGGGACGACGTTCAGGGATCCAACACCTTCTACCTGAACCAGGGCGATACCACTGACCTGATCGGAAGAGCCCAGATCGTCCAGGGCGGAAAGTACCTGGCGGAGAAGTATCCGTCGGTGGACGATCTCAACGCAGCCCTGAAGACCATTTACGGCAGTGACACCACCAAGCAGTACCACGGAGACAAGGTAGAGGTGGACATGTCCTCCACCTCCGTGGTGGTGAACGGCAGCGCACACGCCCAGCCGGGCGACATCAGCATCGCGGACATCTACGGCTTCTACCGGTATGACAACTCTCTCTACCTGCTGGCCCTCACCGGACAGCAGATCAAGGATCTGCTGGAGTACAACGCCAGTGAGCGGATTGAGGCCAAGGTTGTGGGCGGGGAACTGCGCACCAGCACCAAGGGTGAGTCCTTCACCCACCCGGTGTTCTACGGCCTGAACTTCACCTACGATATGTATCAGCCGGAGGGCAGCCGGGCCGTCATATCCGGCTTTTCCAACGGCAAGGACTTTAACCTGGATGAGACCTATATCTTCGCCATCAACAACTACCATCTGGGGAATGCCGGCAATGCTGAACTTGCCAAGTACAGCACGAAAGAGGCCCTTTGGTCCCAGACGGACGACCTGGGCGGCGGCACCGTTCAGGACCTGATCGCCGAATACGTTGAGGAGAAGACCGCCAGCGACGGCGGCGTCTACTCCAACAGTGCGGCCAAGGACGGCGTCAACGGCAACGGCGAACCGGTATGCACCTGGTCCATCAGCTACTCCGGGGACATGTCCTCCACACAGCTTCCGGACAGCACCGCGGTGATCGGGGCCAGAATGTCCGAAGTCCGGGAGGGCACTCCCATGCTTCTCTTTAACGCCGGCGAGGGTCTCACCATAGGCGGGGCCAACAGCGATAAGAGAGCGGGCGTGGAGGCTGTCCGCATCGGGAACCGGATCTACGCACCGGACACCGCCGTGGTTGTGACAGCGGAGAAGACGGAGGGCGGCTGGTACCTGAAGGCGGAGGACGGCTATCTCACCTATCCCGCCAGCGGAAACGGCCTCTCCATAGAGGCTGCGGCAGGGGACCTGAGCCTCTGGGATTTTGAACCGGCAGAGGACGGGTTCAACATCCACGCGGTGAATGCCGCCTACAACGGCAAGAACAATCAGTACCTGGAAGTCTACGGGGGCAATTTCACCACCTACGGTATCAGCGGCGGTGGCCCCGCTTACATCTACACCCTCTACAGTGTCACCACCACCGGCATCCGGGCAGATACCCTGGAGGACGGGGACCGGGTCGCCATTGTCAATCCGGCCAATGAACTGGTGGTGGACAAACCCAACGGGGACCGGATGGGCAGTCAGCCTGCCTACCCCAGTGACACGGAGAGCAGCAGCATTGCGGAGCTGCCTGCAGACGTCACCCTCTTTGAGGTATCTCATGACGGGGCGGGACATGTGCTCTTCCACGCGGAGGGCGGCTACCTGACCTACGGCGCCAGCGGGAACAGCCTGGAGCTGAAGGAGGCCTCCAGCGACCTGAGTCTCTGGGATCTGGAACCGGTGGAGGGACGGACGGGAGTCTACAACGTCCACTGTACCAATGCCGCCTACAACGGCAAGACCAACCAGTACCTGGAGTACTACTCCTCCAACTTCACCTCTTACGGGTTCAACGGCGGGGGAGACAACTATGAGTACAGCTTCTACACCGTCGCTGTCACCGGCGTGACTCCGGAGGAGGCCCCGGAGGCAGACCGTCCGGAGGAGCCCATTGTGGGCTACACCCTGCCCGTCTTTGAGACCTCTGACGTGCACGGCTCCCTGATCGACACCTCCTCCGGCAAGCCGGAGACTTACGAGTACAAGCTTGCCTACATTGCGGATAAGGTAAACGACGTCCGGAAAGACGACGACCCGGACACCACCCTCCTTCTGGACGGGGGCGACATCTACCAGGCCAACGTGGTGTCCAACCTGCAGAACGGGGAGCCCATGATGGCGGCCTACGATCTGATGGAGTATGACGCCGTGGCCCTGGGCAACCACGAGTTTGACTGGGGCGTGGAGACGGTCATCGACCCGGATGCCACCATCGGATCCTACGACTTCAGCGGCTACCGGGGCGACAGCCAGATCCCGGTGGTCACCTCCAACCTGACCCTGAACGGAGCGGCGGCGGATATTGCAACGCCCTATGTCATTGTGGAGAAGACCGCCACGGACAGCTCCGGCAAGACCATTACGGTGAAGATCGGGGTGCTGGGCTATGCGGACGACTACAGCAAGGATATCATGGCGGCCAAGTTCACGGAGCGGGGCTATGCCATCAATGAGGATCCGGCAGCTCTGGAAGCTCTGGCGGTACAGCTGGAGACGGAGCAGGACTGCGACGCTGTAGTTCTGCTGGGCCATGCGGACGGCGCCGCCCTGGCGTCCATGCTGCCCGAGGACACTGTCATTGACCTGGTTCTGGGCGGCCACTCCCACAGCGCCCAGACCGGAACCTCCAAGGGCATTGTGTACATGCAGCCCGAGAACGGGGCGGCAAACTACTGCAGCGCCATGCTGGTCTTCCAGACGGATGACAGCGGTGAGGTGACGGAGGTCTCCGTGGCCAGAAACGAAATCATCAGTGTGGACGACAGCGGCAGCAAGCTCTATAAGACGGATGCCAACGTGGGCACCGAACTGGATCCCGAACTGGTGGCCCTCTCGGATGCGGCTGTGGCCAACGTGGCGGACAGCCTCAACACCGTGCTGGGCACCGTGGATGTGCCCATCACCAAGAGCGCCATCGGGTCCAACGGCATGTCCTCCACCGCCGGCAACTGGATGACCGCCCTGATGGCCCAGGCCGTGGGCGCCAGAGTGGGCATCACCAACAACGGGGGAATCCGTACCGAACTGACCTTCGAAGAGGGTGCCACCACCCGGAACATCACAGTGGGTGACGTGTACACCATCGCCCCCTTCGGCAACATGATCTACGCCTATGACCTCACCTATGGGGAGCTGCTGGATGTGCTCACCTATGCCATCTCCGGCGGAAAGAGCATGGGCCTGCGCATGACCGGCATCGACTGCTATTACGACGGCGAGACGGTCTCCGCCCTGGTGCTCAGCAACGGCAGCTGCATCTATCAGGACGGGAAATGGGCTGAGGGCTATGAGAACGCCACCGTGAAAGTGGCCACCAATGAGTACATCGCCACCAGCGATACCCCCTTCAAGGCCTGGAATGACACGGAGAAGCTCTACACCAATTCCGAGACGGACAATGAGAGCATGATCACCGTCCTCACCAGGCAGAGTGCCGCAAACGGCGGCAAGCTGAGTGTGGACACCCAGGCCCACCTGATCAGCGATGCCTACAGTGGCGAGGGAGTGGAGAGCACACCCGCCTATGTGCCCACCACAGTCACCTTCCAGGTAGACGGCCAGGTCTATGCCACCGTCGCTCCGGATGTGGGCATGTCCCTGGGTGACTGGATGCCCGGCGATCCGGTGAAAGCCGGCTACACCTTTAACGGATGGGTCACTGCCGACGGCTCAGCCTTCACCAGAGATACCCCTGTTACCGGCGCCATCACCGTCACCGCTCAGTTTACCGCCAACGGCGGCGGCAACCCGGGCGGCGGCAATCAGGGCGGTGGCAACCAGGGTGGCGGCAATCAGGGCGGTGGCAACCCGGGCGGCGGAAACCAGGGTGGCGGCAACCAGGGCGGTAACGGCGGAAGCGGAGGAGATTCCGGCAACGAGCCGGAGGAAACCCCGGTTCCCGGCGGCCCCTCCTCTGAGGTCAAACCCGACGGCACCGTCACCACAACCACCGTGGACGATAAGGGCAACACCACCGTCACCAGCAAAACACGCAGCGGCGTAGTGGGTACCACCGTCACGGATAAGAACGGCACCATCACCTCTGTGGAAGTGACCATTCCTGCCAGCGTGACCTCCGGCAAGAGCGTGGTGAAAGCTCCCATCGAGGAGATAAAGGCAGCAGCGTCCAGCGCGGATGCTCCGGTCATCGCCATCAGACCTGCCACCCAGGATGCGGCCTTCCGGCTCCAGATCCCGGTTCCCTATGAGGGCAAGGGAGTGGTTGCCATCCTGGTGGATGGGGATGGCGAGGAGACCATCGTGCGCGACTGCATCACCGACAGAGACGGGGTTACCCTCCCCGTACAGGGTGAAATCGGGGTGAAGATCGTGGACAACACCACCAGCTACAGCGATCTGGCTCCCGTCTCCCGCTGGGCCGGCGATGGCATCGACTTCGTCTCTGCCCGGGAAATCTTCCAGGGCACCGGCGGCAGTTCCTTCTCCCCCCAGGTGGAGATGTCCCGTGGCATGCTGGTCTCCGTTCTCTACCGTCTGGCATACGAGCCCGAGGCAGGCTCTGCCGGCTTCCCGGATGTGGATGGGGATGCCTGGTATGCAGACGCCGTTGCCTGGGCTTCCGGCAACGGTGTGGTCAACGGGTATGATGACGGCTCCTTCTCCCCGGATGACGATATCACCCGGGAGCAGATGGTGACCATCCTCTACCGCTATGCCACCCTCTCCGGAATTGCCAGCTCCGGCAGTACCGGCCTCTCCCGCTTTGCGGATGAGTCCCAGGTCAGCAGCTATGCCCGGGATGCCATGGAGTGGGCGGTCGGCAACCGCCTCATCCAGGGGACCGGTGCCAACCGGATTTCTCCCACCGCCAGCGCATCCCGTGCGGAAGTGGCCACCATTCTGATGCGCTTCTGCGAGAACATCCTGAACTGACCCTAAGCTGAGGACCCGGTATCCCGGAAGCCTCCGGAAACCGGTTCTCCCCATACATTACGCAGCCCGGACGCAGGCGATTTGCCCGCGTCCGGGTTTTATTGGTCTCCGGAACGGTTCCGGCTCAGACCGGGCGACCCGGGTGATGGGACCGGCGCATGTTCTGCGCTTGTGTGTCAGGGAGGCCCGTTTGGCCCCGACAGGGCGGGGAGGGAAAAACCTTGCCCCGGAGCCGGGTTTCCACCGGAGACCTCCCTCCGGGCGGGAGTTCTGT
>CAYXVN010000114.1:0-8198 GCA_964468565.1 uncultured Oscillospiraceae bacterium
GGCGCTGTGCAGATCCCAGCGTGGAAACAGACTTGGCTTCTTCGGAAGCCCCGTCAGAAAGCGCAGCGTCAGGCGGGGTAATTCACCTGGCCACACACGAAGATCCCTGGCCCCAGCGGACAGCGGACCACCAGGAGAGAGGCTTCTTCCTGGTGGGAGATGGGGCCAAGGACGCCGAGTTCGCCTCTCCGGATGCCGTCTACCTGACGGCGGACCGCCAGAGTGCCTCCTCCTCTCCCTTTACCGACGTGAAGGAGGGGGACTGGTTTGCTCCAGCGGTGGACTACACCACCAGCCGGGGCATGTTCCAGGGGACCGGGGACGGCACCACCTTCTCCCCGGAGGAGAAGATGTCCCGGGGCATGGTGATGACCCTGCTGGCCCGCCATGCCGGCGTGGACACCACCGGCTCGGATCCCTGGTATGAGACAGGACGCCGGTGGGCCGTGGAGCAGGGGATCTCGGACGGCACGAATCCGGACAGTTCCCTGACCCGGGAGCAGCTGGCCTCCATGCTGTGGAATGTGGAGGGAAAACCGGCCGCAGACCCTGCCGCCATGGCCGCCTTCCCGGATGGGGCAGATGTCAGCTCCTGGGCTGCCGGCGGCATGCAGTGGGCGGTGGACCAGGACCTGATCTCCGGTACCGGTGCCGGCACCCTGAATCCCCAGGGAGTCATCAGCCGGGCGGAGGCCGCCACCCTGATGATGCGCTTCTGCCAGAAATATGATTCCGGTTCCTGACGGAACCGGCAGTACCAGAGCCCCGGAGGAGGTTGTCCTTCTCCGGGGCCGTTTTTCTGCCCGGGACTGCACATCCTGCCCTCTCCCCGCTGTCCCCGGGGCTGTGGAGGGGAGGGCCTGTCTCTCTGTATCTCGCCTCCGGGATGGGAAGCAGAGGGGAGGACACAGCCGTCGCCCGTCTTCTGCCCCCTGAAGCCGTCCCATGCCGGTCAGTTTCGGGAAAGACACCCGGATGTCCAGGGTCCACAGTCCCCCCGGTCCCCGGACTCCTCCGGAGTGGGGGACAGAGCAGCTTCACAGTGCTCCGGAGCCCGGCCCCGGCGGGACTGTGTGTGATGCCGGGAACTGTTCAATCCCCCGGGCCTTCTGTCCGGAACCGGTGTCCCCCTGCAGAGATGGGATGGTGCATGCCTGGAGGGAGCCGCCACGGGTGAGAAGCCGGGAGGACCGGGAATCAGGACAGCAAAGGAGCGGAGCACGGAAAAGCCGTGCCCCGCTCAGAGGGAAGAAGAAGGCCGGCCTTCCCCTTCTCCTGTGGACGCTGATGATGGAGGGGGAAGTATGCCGGAACTGCGGTACTCCAGCCGCAGATGGGGAGGGCAGGACAGGGAGCGAAGAGAGAACCGCCCCCTGCCGCTCCCTCCCGGCAGCAAAGCCATCCGGGACGGGTGGACTGCCGGAGCAGCGCCGTCTGAACCGGAAGGGGAGCATCTGGCCCGGGGGAGTGACCGGACCCAGGTGAACCTGTGCACGAAAATTATGACTTGAACGATGAAGCGATTCCTGCATCTCCGGGAGTATCACCTGCAGCTCCAGGTATCATTCTACATCACGGAGGGATAAATGTAAAGATGTTTCCGGAACTTTTCTGAAGAAAGTTTTTTCGTCGGAAGAGGGGGGATCCCCCCACCCCCGTCCCCCTCTCCTGCCGTGTGGCTCCCCTTTCTGTGGCTCTCATCGGCCCGGGGAGGGATCCCCTCTCCCGGGCTGGGGATATTTCCTCCCGGCGGGTGAGGTCAGCCGGGACGGAGAAGATGCAGAGGACCTGGCTGTTCCCCTGGGTTCCCCACGGAGAGGGAGGGCGGCAGGCTTCCCTCCTCCGGGCTGCAGCCCCCTTCCCGCCCCCGGGACCGGTGTCCCCCCCCCAGATCCGGCGGCTGCAGGGGGCAGCTGCCGGGGGGGTGGACGACCCGGGGCCAAACCATGTGCCTGAATCCCGCCGAATCCAGACTGCGCATTCTTCCCGGCAGCACGCAGCGCCGGTGCAGGGCCGGCCGGGAAACCGGTTCTTTGCAGGCAGGGGCAGATCTGGTATAATGATGAGAAGGGCTCCCGCACCGGGGCGGACCCGGAGAGGGGCCTGGTCCCAGGGGGAGAAGAAAGGAAGGGAATGAGATGAAGATCTGGATCATCCGCCATGGGGAGACGGCGAAAAACCGGGAAAAGCGCCTCCAGGGGCGCAGCGACACCCCCCTGAACCGGCAGGGGATTGCCCAGGCCCGGAAGGCGGCAGCCTTTCTGGCGGAACAGGATATCCGCTTCACCGCGGTGTGGTCCAGTCCCCTGAGCCGGGCGGTGGAGACGGCCAGGCTGGTTGCCGGGGCCCAGGCGGAGATCCGGGTGGATGACCGCCTCCTGGAGATGGACTACGGCCCCTACGAGGGCTGCTCTCTGGAGAACCCGCCTCCGGAGATCCTCACCTTCTTTGCGGACTTCGTTCACAACCCCGCTCCGGAGGGCATGGAGAGCCTGCACCATGTGGTGGAGCGCCTGGGCCGCTTTCTGGAGGAGATCGCTTCAGAGGAGCCGGGGGATGTGCTCCTCTCCACCCACGCCATCGCTCTGAAGGGGGCTTTGGAGTACCTGACCCCCGGCGCAGAGGGCTTCTACTGGTCCAGGTACGTGAGCAACTGCTCCATCTGGCAGAGCGAGTTTCGCCATGGGGCCTACTCCCTTCCGGTGGAGCGGTTTGCCCTGGGCTATGAGCCGGGGGTGTGAGAGGTCCCGGCAGAGAAGGGCCGGGGGCAGCACACTCCACCGGCATGGGGATGAGAGGGGACAGGTGCTTTGGCGGAGCAGACCTGCCGGCGGGCTGTCCCCGGAGGAGTCGAACCCCGGATGAGGGGACCGCACCCGGACTGCCCCGGTCCGTGAAATGAGGGAGAGATTTCCTGGACCTGGAGGGGGATCCGGGAGTCCCGGAAGCGGAGAGGGACCGGGAGGCGCGGCATCCTGGAGCCCCGTCGCCGGAGGGGGAGGGTGTGTCCCCCGGGGTTTGAGGAGGAGGTCTGCCGGGGAGAGGGATGTTCAGCAGAAGCCCTGTGAAGGTCTTCTTCCTGGCCCCGGTCAGTCCGGTCCTCTGTCATGGAGGGGCCAAGGGGGGCTGCAGGTGCCCCACGTGCCCCTGGGGCCGGGAAATGGCATGCCCACGGCGGGAGAGGCAGAGGCCGGAGCCTGCTCAGGGGGGTCACCCGGACAGAAAAAAAGGGCCGCCGTGGAGACGGCGGCCCTGGCAGGGAGAGATCAGTCGGCAAAGAGGGGGGTGGAGAGGTAGCGGTCACCGGTGTCGGGGAAGAGAGTCACGATGGTCTTTCCTGCATTCTCCGGCCGCTTGGCCAGCTGGACGGCAGCCCAGAGGGCGGCACCGGAGGAGATGCCCACCAGAACGCCCTCGGTGCGGCCCACCAGTTTGCCGTAGGCGAAGGCATCGGCGTTGGTCACGGGAATGACCTCGTTGTACACCAGGGTGTCCAGAGTCTCCGGGACAAATCCGGCCCCGATGCCCTGGATCTTGTGGGAGCCGGCCCGGCCCTCGGTGAGGACGGGGGAGTCCTTGGGCTCCACGGCGATGACCTGCACGTTGGGGTTCTTCTCCTTCAGATAGCGGCCGGCGCCGGAGACGGTGCCGCCGGTGCCCACGCCGGAGACAAAGATGTCCACCTTGCCGTCGGTATCCTCCCAGATCTCCGGACCGGTGGTGGCGTAGTGCACGGCGGGGTTGGCGGGATTGACAAACTGGCCGGGGATGAAGCTGTTGGGGATCTCCTTGGCCAGCTCGTCCGCCTTGGCGATGGCCCCCTTCATGCCCTTGGCGCCCTCGGTGAGCACCAGCTCCGCCCCGTAGGCCTTCATCAGCTGGCGGCGCTCCACGCTCATGGTTTCCGGCATGACGATGATGATGCGGTAGCCCCGGGCGGCGGCCACGGAGGCCAGCCCGATGCCCGTGTTGCCGGAGGTGGGCTCGATGATCACGGAGCCGGGCTTCAGCAGCCCCTTCTCCTCGGCGTCATCGATCATGGACTTGGCGATCCGGTCCTTCACGGATCCGGCGGGGTTGAAATACTCCAGCTTGGCCAGAATGCGGGCGTTCAGGCCCAGTTCCTTCTGGACCCGGGTCAGTTCCAGCAGGGGGGTTCCCCCGATCAGCTGGTCTGCAGCGGTGTAGATGCGGCTCATATCCGTTTCCTCCCTGAAAGGTGTATTATGGTGTCCCGGCCGGCAGCCGGACCGGGAACCGGGCGGGGTCCGGGGCGGCAGCGGGCCTGCCCCTGTTAAACCCATTTAATTCGTAGGTTTAAAGGTATTTTAGCACCGGGACCCCCACCTGTCAATGACGGATTCACCAAAAGCCGGTCCTTCCGGAGGGTGAGAGTCCGGCAGACTGCACAGCTGGGGCCGGGGGGAGACAGCTGCCGGGGGCTCCGGGAGGGAGGGAGACTGACCGGGAGCTGCCGGGCCCCGGACCGGAGGGGGCCCTGAGCCGGGGGCTGGAAGAACCGGCAGTCTGCTGTACGCTCAGGGGGAGGGGAACTCCCGGGCCGGCCTGTTCTCCCCCTCCGGCAGAGGGTGTCTGGGGGAATCTCCGGGGACAGGGGGAGGGCCGTGGCCGGCGGGCAGGGGCAGATCCTCCGGGGGATGCGGCCCCGCCACAGAGGGGATACCGGTCAGGGAAAAGAGTCCGGCAGCCCGGTCCCCGGGGCGGAGCAGAGCAATGGGGAAGATCACGGCCGGGGGCAGCCGGCTCAGATTCTGCCTCCTGGGGACAGCAGTCCCCCTCCCCAGGTTCCGGGCAGGCCCAGGGGGCCGGAACTAATCCGGACCCGGAATATCTGCCGTACCTGTCCCTTCCCCGGGCCGGGGAAGCTCCGGGGGAGGGATCTGAGGCCCCCGGGGAGGAGAGACGGGCCCTCACCCCTCCGGGCCGGAGGCCTCCGGGGCAGCGGAATCCCTGGCGGCCCGGACCAGCCGCTGATAGTTCTCCCCCCAGGCCCGCATGGCGTCCAGCACGGGCTGGAGGGAGCGGCCCAGGTCGCTGAGGGCATACTCCACCCGGGGCGGCACCTCCGGGTAGACGGTGCGGGTCACCAGCCCGTCCTCCTCCATGGTGCGCAGGCAGTCGGTGAGGACCTTGTGGCTGATGCCCGCCAGGTCCCGGCGCAGTTCGTTGAAGCGCCAGGGGCGGTCCAGCAGGTTGCGGAGGATGAGGAGCTTCCACTTGCTCCCGATGAGACGCACCGTGACGGCCACCGGGCAGGAGGGCAGTTCTTCCCAGGTGAGCATGGCAGGACCTCCCCGGTCAAAAATTCTCTCACCATCATATCACCTGCCGGCCCGGGGTGTCAAGCAGGTACCGGAAGGTGCCCATGGCACAGAAAAGTGCCCTCTTGCCAGGGGAGGGGAGCATCGGATATGATCCGGAACACAGGGTCCTCCCCTCCGGGCGGGGGACTCTGAATCCGGAAAAGGAGGTTCTGGCCATGGCATTATCCCATCTCAGCGGCTGGCGCACACTCCAGGCGCCCTCTTCCTGCGGCAGCGCCTGCGGGGCAGCGACACCGGAGGAGAAGCCCTCCGCCTGCGGAAGCGCCTGCGGGGCAGCGGCACCGGAGGAGAAACCCTCCGCCTGTGGAAGCGCCTGCGGGGCAGCGGCGCCGGAGGAGAAGCCCTCCGCCTGCGGCAGTGCCTGCGGGGCAGCGGCGCCGGAGGAGAAACCCTCCGCCTGTGGAAGCGCCTGCGGGGCAGCCACGCCGGAGGAGAAACCCTCCGCCTGCGGCAGCGCCTGCGGGGCGGGGGACCGCTCCTAGGAGACACAGCGGGTTCCCGGCAGCGTACGCCGGGAACCCGGCAATCTGACCCCCGGTGGGGGATTCAGGGGAGGAGGAGAGCATGATACCCACCTTTGCCTTTCAGTGGCACATCACGGACGCCTGCGACCAGCGCTGCCTCCACTGCTACATCTACGGCGAGGACGGGGGAAAGGTGCCGGAATCCATGACCTGGCAGCAGATGGAGATGACCCTGGCCAATATGCTGGACTTCTGCGCCCGGTTCCACCGGCAGCCCTATGTGTACCTGACCGGGGGAGATCCCATTCTCCACCCGGACTTCTGGCGGCTTCTGGAGCGGTTCCGGCAGCAGCACATCCCCTTCGCCATTCTGGGCAACCCCTTTCACCTGACGGACGCCGTGTGCCGGCGGCTGCGGGAGCTGGGGTGCCGGAAGTACCAGCTCTCCCTGGACGGGCTGCGGGAGACCCACGACAGGATGCGCCGGCCCGGGTCCTTTGAGGAGACCCTGGAGAAGATCCCCTGCATCCGCCGGGCGGGGATGACCTCCGTGATCATGACCACGGTGTCCGGGGCCAACCTGGAGGAGATCCCGGAGCTCATCGACGTCGTGGTGGAGCACCATGTGGATGTGTATGCCTTCGCCCGCTGGTGTCCCACCGGCTCCATCCGGAGCAACGGCCTGGAGCCCCGGCGCTACCGGCAGCTGCTGGAGACCTGTGACCGGAAGTTCCGGGAACTGGCCGCCGCAGGCTGCACAACCTTCCTCAGCCGCAAGGACCACCTGTGGACCCTCTATGAGTACGAGACGGGGGCGTTTTCCATCCCGGAGGGGGCGGAACCCGGGGTGATTTACGGCGGCTGCAACTGCGGCAACTGCCACCTGACGGTGCTTCCCAACGGGGATGTGTATGCCTGCCGCCGGGTGGAGGGCAGCCGGGTGGGCAATGTGCTGCAGGACCCCCTGGCGGATCTCTGGGTCCGGGAGATGGAGGCCTGGCGGGACTATGACCGCTTTGAGAAATGCGCCGGCTGTCCCCTGATGCCCTGGTGCCGGGGCTGTCCGGCGGTGGCCCATGCCTGCAGCGGGGACTTCTACGGCCCGGATCCCCAGTGCTGGAGGGAGCCGGCGGGAGAGGAGGCAGAGTGACATGCTGATGGAGCTTCTGGAGGCCCGCCACTCCATCCGCCGCTACACGGACCGGCCGGTGAGCCGGGAGGACATGGAGCAGATTCTCCGGGCGGGGGCCATGGCCCCCAATGCGGGAGGTGCCCAGCGCAGTCTGCTGGTGGGGGTGCCGGACCCTGATCTGACCAGAAAGCTGGGGCGGTGGAACCTGCAGGGCTTTCGCCGGGACAGGCTGCTGGGCAGTTACGTGTCCCGGGAGCAGCCCAGCGTCATCGACGACCCCTCCATCCGGGACGGCTTCTACGGGGCTCCGGCGGCGGTGGTGCTGTTCGGCCAGCGGGGCTTCCGCTTCCGGGAGGCGGATGCCTTCTGCTCTGCGGAGAACATGCTCCTGATGGCCACCGAACTGGGGCTGGCCTCCTGCATCGTGTCCCGGGGAGAGGAGACCTTCGCCTCCCCGGAGGGCCAGGCCCTGCTGCGGCAGTGGGCCATCCCGGAGGACCAGGAGGCCGTGTGTTTTGTGATTCTGGGGTACCGGGAGGGACCGGAGCCCGGAAGACACCCCCTCCGGGAGAACCGGATCCGGATCCTGGGGGGAGAAGAGAAGGAGGAAGAGCCATGGACGCCCCAACCTGTCTGAAGAAACTGTCCCTGGTGGGAGTGCTGGCCTTTGCCACCGTGGATGCCTCCGGGGCACCCCAGGTGCGCAACATCAGTGCCATCCACTACGGCCAGGAGGAGATGTACTTTTTCACCGCCCGGGGCAAGGCCTTCTGCCGGGAGCTGCTGTGGGACGGCAGGGTGCAGGTGCTGGGCTACACCCGCTTCAAGGAGATGATCCGCCTCTCCGGGGTGGCCCGGCCGGTGCCGGAGGAGGAGCAGCGGCAGTGGATTGACACCATCTTCCGGGAGCAGCCCTATCTGGGCAACCTGTACCCGGGGGAGATCCGCCATGAGGCGGGGATCGTCTTCCGCCTGGGGGAGGGGGAGCTGGAATACTTCCATCTGGGGGTCAGCCCCATCTTCCGGGAGCGCTATGCCCTGGGAGGCGGACAGATCCGGCCCAGAGGCTACCGCATCACCGGGGAGTGCATCGGGTGCGGAACCTGCCTGGAGCACTGTCCCGAGAAGTGCATTGAGCCGGGGCTGCCCTTCCGGATTCAGGGGGAGCACTGCCTCCACTGCGGAAACTGCTTTGCCCTGTGCCCGGTTCAGGCGGTGGAGCGCCTGGAGGATGGGGAGAGGGCTCCCGCTCCCTGA
>CAYXVN010000115.1:0-3741 GCA_964468565.1 uncultured Oscillospiraceae bacterium
CCTGGACCGGAGGGGGAACCGGGAGCAGCAAAGCCGGGGACCCGGAGCAGCGCTGAGGCTCCAGGGTTCCCGGCATGTGCTCTGAGGGGAAAGAGGACACAGTGGCCCTTGGAGAGGTGCCCCCAATACCCGGCCGGAACATCCTCCGGCAGGGAATACCCGGGGAGCCCTACTCCCTCAGGCTGCTGAGGAACAGCCAGGCCAGGGTCCCCATGCCGGCCCGGTCCGGGTGGACGCCGTCCACCGTGGAGCAGGGGACTCCCAGGCGGCTCACGTCTGCCAGGGTGCAGTCCGCCCTGGCGGCGGCGGCGCGGATCACCTCATTGAAGTCCTCCCGGCTCTGGCCAAACACACGCTCCGGCATGTTCTCCTCCCCCTGGCGGGTGGCACAGAGGGTGAGACACAGGATCTCCGCCCTGGGGTAGCGGAAGCGCAGGCGGTCCAGCATCCTGAGAAAGGCCACGGAGAAGGCGATCTCATCTCCCGGCCCGCAGGGCCCCTTCCCCTCCATGTGGAGGGGGACCCCGCTGCCCCAGTCGTTGCGGCCCATCTGGACCAGAATCACATCCGGCTCCCGGCCCCCCTTCTCCAGGGCGTCAATCCGCTCCCGGCTGCAGCCGGAGGGGAAGCAGGTGTCCGCAAAGGGATCCCTGGCGGTGAGGCTGCCGGACCAGGAGGCGTTCACCAGAAGCGTCCCTCCCAGCGCCTCCAGGGCCATGCCCCACCAGGTGTGTTTAGGCTCCCCCACCCCGGTGAGGCGGCGGTTCCCCTGCCGGTACCACACCGGCCAGCCCGGGGGGTTCCAGCCCTCCAGGGTGCACAGGGAGGCCCCCAGAATGGACACCAGCCTGCCCTTCCAGGGCCTCCAGGACCTCTCGCTCTCTTTCAAAGATTCACCTCCTGCAGAATGGGGGCGTGGCGGCCCCCAGATAAGGGGCGCAATCTCCCGGCGCCCCTTGGGGCTGGCTGTCCCCGGCTGGCCCGGCGGAATGCCGGGGTGAAGGCCCCCGGGGCAGCATGTCCCCTGTTTTCCCCAGACAGAGTACCATATTTGGTGTCCCCTAAATTGGACAGATTGGCCATCTCCTTCAGTTTCTCTGTTCTGCACAAAATCCTGTGGCTGTTTTTGTGCACCCTGACGGAGTGCAGTTCATCCGGGCAGGGGACAGCCGGGACAGCTGCCGCAGAAGTCCAGAGGAATATCCGGCACCTCCCCGCCGCCCTGGCGGACACACCGCTGCCGGGGGATCAGGTCCCGGGCCCCGGGGCAGCAGAACAGCATGGGCTCTTCCCGCCAGGTCTCCTCCTCCACCCCCAGCCGCTCCAGGGCCTCCAGGGCGTGCTCCTCCCCGTCCCGCTGTGCCGCGGCGGTGTACCAGCGGATGGCGGCCTCCGGGTCCCTCTCGCATCCCTCCCCCTGCTCCAGGTACCAGCCCACATTGCTGAAGCACAGGGAATCTCCCAGCTCTGCCCCCTTCCGGTACCAGGCCAGAGCCCTGGCGGGACTTTGGGGAACCCCCTGTCCCGTACCGTAGAGCACTCCCAGCTGGTTGCAGCAGAAGGGGTCACCCCCCTGGGCCCCGGCCTGGTACCACTCCCGGGCCCTCTTCAGGTTCACCGCCTCTCCTATGCCCTCCTGGGCACACAGGCCCAGGTAGAAGCAGGCGGCGGCACAGCCGGCACCGGCAAGCTCCAGAAACTCTCCCTTCGCCCGCTCCGGGTCCGCCTCCACCCCCCAGCCCTGGTACAGGCAGCTGGCCAGGTTGAAGCGGCCGTCCAGGTCCCCCCGCCGGGCAGCGCACCGGTACCAGAGGCAGGCGGCATTCAGGTCCGGCTCTCCCCCTGCCCCCTGCTCCAGAAGGCAGCCCAGATTCACCATGGCCTGGGCCTCCCCCCGCCGGGCCGCCTGGCGGTACAGTTCCATGGCCCGGGGGATGTCCCGCTCCACCCCCATGCCCTGCTCCACAAGCCGCCCCAGCCCCGTCATGCCCCGGGGGTCCCCCTCCGAGAGCAGCCGCACATGGCACTCCAGGGCCTGTTCCCAGTTCGCCCTCACCCCGGTGCCCCTCTCCCAGGCCAGGCCCAGCTGATGGAGCACATCCCGCTCCTGGGGGGAGAGGGGCAGGTCCGGAGGGGGCAGCGTCAGCTCCACCGGGGCGTCCCCGGTCTCTCCCTCCCCGGCCCGCAGCCGGGGATCCTCCTCCAGGCACACCCTGGCCCTGCAGCGCTGAGCCGCCTCCCGGCCCTTCTCCCCGCCCCAGCCCCCTTCCAGGGCATCCGCCGCCAGAAGCAGCACATCCCTGTCCGCCTCCGAGAGTGCCACTCCCTCCGGCAGCAGCCTCAGTTTCAGTACCTTCTTTTCCATGGCCACCACTCCTCTCATTTCTCTGTATCTCGGAGGATAGCACGGCGTGCCTCCCCGGTGGTCGCCGGAGATGCGACATTTTTCCCCGGAGCAAAGGGTGCCGGAGGGCCAGAGGGGCAGCGCTCCCCTCTCCCGGGGGATGGGGGCCCCTCAGGGATCGTAGCGGTGCACCGTCACCGGGTCGCAGGCATCAAAGGCGGTGCGGACGATGTGGCAGGAGGAGGGAACCCAGATCTCCCGCAGGCCCGAGTGCCAGAAGGTCTCCGAGGCGATCTTCTCCACCCGGGGAGGAATCCGCAGCTGCTCCAGGGAGGCACACTCCTGGAAGGTCCGCTCCTGGATGGTCCTCAGGCCCTCCGGCAGACGGATCCGGGTCAGGGAGGAACAGCCGGAGAAGGCCCTGTTCCCCATCTCCTCCACCGAGTCCGGAATGGTGACGGAGCCTATCCTCTCACACCTCCAGAAGGCCTGGGTGGAGATCACCCGGACGGTGTCCGGCACCACCACGTCCTCCCTCCAGCCCGGGGCACAGATCACCAGACGGCTGCCGTCCCGGGTGAGCAGCAGGCCTCCCTCCATGCGGAAGTTCTCACAGGAGGGGGAGAGCTCCAGCTTCTCCAGACTGCTGCAGTCCCAGAAGGCAGTCCGGGTGAACCGGCTCAGCATGGCGGGCAGGCGGACCCGCTCCAGGGAGGTGCAGCGGAGGAAGGCACAGTCCCCCAGGCTGGTGACGGTGTCCGGGATGTCCAGCTCCCTCAGGCCGGAACACTCCGCAAAGGCATAGGGCCCGATGCGCTCCAGACCCGGGGGCAGAATCACCTGCTTCAGGTAGGAGCGGTTGTACAGCGCCCCCCGGGCCAGGGCCTTCTTGCCCCTGGGGATCACCAGAACCGGATCCCTGGGACCGGGACCGAAGGGGATGGCTGTGCTCTCCTGCCCCCCGCCCGGGTAAAAATCACTGCTTCTGTCCATGTCAGTTCCTCCTTTCAGCCCCCGGAAGCTTCCCCTCCCGGGCCGCCCCGGTGGCAGGTTTCTCTTCTTGACAGAAATTCCTGTATGAGGTAAGATATACACAGGTCCCGGCATTCCCGCCGGAGGATTCATTGTACCACAGGCGGGCTCTCCTGGCAAACGGTCCCCCTCCGCCTCCGGAGGGAAGCTGCAGCGGGGGCACGCCGGAACCCCAAATCCCCTGTTCCTGCCCCTCCGGCAGGAGCAGCAAAACAGGAGGGATCATCATGAAGCGCAGAAACCGTCATGCGGATCAGACCGGAGCCAAGGAGGCCGGGAAACCGGAACCCGGCACACCGGAGTCCCCTCCCGGCACACCGGAGTCCTCTCCCGGCACACCGGAGTCCTCTCCCGGCACACCGGAG
>CAYXVN010000115.1:3841-8153 GCA_964468565.1 uncultured Oscillospiraceae bacterium
CGGCACACCGGAGTCCTCTCCCGGCACACCGGAGTCCTCTCCCGGCACACCGGAGCCCACTCCGGACCCCGCCCCGGAGGAGGAGAAGGGGCGGGTCTGTCCCGTCTGCGGTGCGGAGCTGGAGGAGGGGGAGGTGTTCTGCAGCAAATGCGGTGCCACCTGCTATGATCCGGCGGACGTCCGGAAGAAGACCCCCCAGCTGCCGGTCTCCTCCCAGACGCCGGAGGACTCCGCTGCAGCCTCCTCTCCGGAGCAGCCCCCCAGGGAGGAGCCTGCCCAGCCGGAGGAGGCGGAGAAGCCGGAGAAGCCGGAACCGCTGCCTCCCCGGAAGCCCTCCACCCTTCTGCTCATCTTCATCTGGATCTGCCTGCTCTCCCCTCTGGTGCTGGCGGGGGGGTTCCTGGTGATTTTATACCTGACGGATATTTCAGACACCGCCTTTGTCTGCTTCCTCATCCCCCGGCTGCCCTACTTCCTGCTCACCGCCCTGTGTCTGGTGCTGGTGCGGCACAGGGCATCCCGGCTGGGAACGCTCCAGGCGGGCCGGGCTCTGAAGCGTTTCGGCGTGCTGTGGGGCCTGTTTTCCCTGCTCTACGCCCTGTGCAGCGGTCTCACCATCATGCTGATGTACTCCGGGGCCTATTTCAGCGAAAACGTGCTGGTCACCCTGGTGTACCTCATCTGCTTCTATCTGCTCAACTACCTCAACGTCCGGGCCGTCCGCCGCCGCTCCGCCCGGATGGAGAAGGGAAAGGACGCCAGAAGCCTGAACCGCTGGGGAATCCTGTGCACCGTGGTCCTGGTCATTCACCTGATTCTCTCCCTGGTGGGCATCTTCGGGCAGATGAAGGAGACCGCCTTCTGATCCCCCCCACCTCCCCTGGGACAGGGTAAGACGAAAAAATTTTTTCGCCCCGTTGCAACCTCCCTCCGGGAGTGGTACAATGGACCTGTACCGGCCGTCGGGGAGGGGGGTCCGTCCCGGCGATCTCCCGGCATCCGCTCCAGGGGAGCGGGAACTGCGGCCTCTCCGGCCGCCAGAAGAAAGGAGCGAGGGGCAGGGAACCCAGGGTTCCCGGACTCCGGGAAGATATGAGCGAGATGAATCAGTCCGCAAACGCGCAGGAGATGAACCTGGAGTATGCCGCCAGGCTGGAGGAGTCCCGCCAGGCGGTGGCGGATCTGCTGGAGGGCCTGCGTTCCAAGCAGAAGCGCCTGATGAGCAGCATCATCACCATCCGGGACATCACCATGGCCCTGCGTACCATCCAGGCGGAGATGCGGGATACTTCACCGGAGCAGCTGCACCACCTGACTCTGATGGGAATCGTCTGGGAGGCTGACGTCCTGATGGGAGAACTGCGCCGGGGGGAGAAGAATCCCTTCTACGTGGAGTCCTTCCTGCAGCGCATTCAGGACTACCTGGCGAAGCTGATCGTTGAACTGAAGAAATAGCGGCCCGGGGCGGCCGCCTGAGGGGGAGTCCGGCGCCTGCCGGGCTCCCCTTTTCCCTTCTCCCCCGGCTCTGGCCGGGAGAAAATCCTTGACAATCTCTTCCTGCCGGTTTACACTGGAGGGGGCATGGTACATGCCCGGGAAAGGGAGGTTTTTCCCCATGAAACGGCTTACCGCTCTTGTGCTGTCCCTGGCCATGGTGCTCACCCTCTGTGTCCCGGCCTTCGCCGCCCAGGAGGGCTGGTCCAGGGTGACCACCTATCACAATCAGTTCCAGGACGTGCCCCCGGACAGCTGGTTCGGGGACTCCGTCCGCACCGCCTATGAGTACGGCATCATGACCGGCACCAGCGACACCGCCTTCAACCCCGGCGGCACCGTCACCTTCGCCGAGGCCGTGGCCCTGGCGGCCCGCCTGGTGAGCGTCTATGCGGGAGAGCCCATCCCGGAGGAGGCCTCCAGCCCCTGGTACCGGAAGTACGCGGATGTGCTCTATGATCACGGGGTGCTGGTGGAGGGGGAGAGCTACCCCTACGATGAGGCCGTCGGCCGCCAGACCTTCGCCCGCCTCATCGTCTGCGTCATTCCCAAGGGCACCATGCCGGTTGTCAACGAGTCCATAAAGCTTGGCATGATCCCGGATCTCTCCACCGGGTCCCCCTACTACGATGCCGCCTTTGCCCTGGTGGGCGGGGGCATGCTGGGCCCGGATGAGATCGACTGGTACGGTTCCATGCCCGGGTTCAGCACCCCGGAGGCCATGGGTGATCCCTACAACATGGAGGAGTACGACTCCATCTACGCCGCCTACCAGTGGGGCGTCCTCACCGGCAACGACCCCTACGGCACCTTCGCCCCCTCCTCCACCATCTCCCGGGCGGAAGTGGCCGCCCTGATGAGCCGGGTCTGCGTCCCCTCCCTGCGCCGCCAGGTCACCTTTGTGCGCCAGCCCGCCCGGCTGGTGCCGGCGGACCGGCTGGCCAACCTCCCCAGCGTGGCCAAGGGGGCCAGCGCCTCCCAGATGCAGGAGGCCTATGACGTTGCCCGGCAGATCGCCCAGGTGCTCTCACCCCTCAGCCGGGAGGCCCAGCTGTTCGGCATCACCATGGCACTGCGCAACTGGTATGACGCCGGCATGGAGTACTCCATGAGCTCCCCCCATTACAACGATCCCTACGGCTACTTCGTGCTGCGCAGCGCCTCCTGCGCCGGCTGCACCCGGGCCACCGGCATGGTGCTCAACATGCTGGGCATCCCCTATGAGCACGTCAACGAGGACGGCTACACCCACCAGTGGTGCCGGGTCAACGTGGACGGGACCTGGTGGATCTGCGACGCCTACGGCCTGTACTGCGGGCCGGAGCCCGCCCCCTATGAGCACCCCAACCTGGCCCTGATGACCTGACCTCTCCCCTGAGCGCTTTCCCGGCAGGGAGGGTCTCTCCCCGCCAACCCCACGAAAGGAGTGTCTCCCATGCGATTTCGCCTGTTTCCCCTGCTTCTGGCGGCTGCCCTGCTGGTGTGCTGCAGCTCCGCCTCCCCCTCCTCCTCCCCGGCAGGAGGGGCAGCTTCCTCCTCCGGGGGATCTTCCGCCTCCGGCGAGGAGGAGGTCAAGACTCCCCCCATCACCCCCCAGACCCTTATGGCGGACATGACCCTGGAACAGAAGGTGGGGCAGCTGTTTGTGGTGAGCCCCAACAGCCTGACTTCGGACCCCTCCTCCCCCGCCACCGGGGTGACGGCGGACATGAAGGCCATGCTCTCCAGATACCCGGTGGGCGGGGTGGTGCAGTTCCGGGAGAACCTCACCTCCCCGGCCCAGCTGCGCTCCTTCCACCGGGACCTGCAGGCCGCCAGCTCCATTCCCCTCTTCCTGGCGGTGGACGAGGAGGGGGGCACCGTCTCCCGCCTGGGGGGCCATCCCGCCTTCGGCCTGCCCCGCTATGACAGCGCCGCCACGGTGGGGGCCACCGGAGACACCGCCGTGGCCCTGAAGATGGGACAGACCATAGGGGGATACCTGCGGGACTACGGCTTCAACATGGACTTCGCCCCGGTGGCGGACGTGAACACCAATCCGGACAACCCGGTGATCGGGAGCAGGGCCTTCTCCTCGGATCCCCAGGTTGCCGCCGGGATGGTCTCCGCCGTGGCCCAGGGCCTGCGCAGCCAGGGGATCATCCCCGTCTTCAAGCACTTCCCCGGCCACGGCGACACCGCCCAGGACAGCCACACCGACATCGCCGTCAGTGACCGCATCCTGGCCCGGCTGATGGAGTGCGAGTGGGTCCCCTTCCGCCAGGCCACTTCGTCTGACGCCATAATGGTGGGCCACATCGCCCTGCCCTCCCTCACCGGGGACCTGACCCCCGCATCCCTCTCTCCCCTCATCACCACGGACATTCTCCGCCACATGCTGGGCTTCCAGGGGCTGGTGATTACCGACGCCATGGAGATGGGGGCCATCTCCCAGATCTGTGAGCCGGGGCAGGCCGCCCTCCGGGCCTTCCAGGCCGGGGCCGACCTGATTCTCATGCCCGCGGACCTGCCCGCCGCCTTTGACTCCATTGTGGCCGCCGTCCAGGACGGTACCATCTCCTCTGCCCGCCGGGAGGAGAGCGTCAGCCGCATTCTCCAGGCCAAGCTGGACCATGGGCTGCTGGAGGGCACCGGGGCCCAGAGCGCCACCGGGGGGTAATCTCCCCCTCCACCGGCGGGAGCCGGAGCGCCATGCCCCCTGATGGAGACCGCAGGGCCGGGACCCCCGCCGGCCCCCGGTCTGCATCTCCACCGGGGTGTGGACCCCGGTGATCCCCCTCCCCGGCCTGGACTTCTTCTTCCCCAGGTGCTCCCCCGC
>CAYXVN010000116.1:0-8128 GCA_964468565.1 uncultured Oscillospiraceae bacterium
GCAGCCGCCACACCCCGGGAGGGGGAGCGTGCCCGGGCCCATCCGGAACACCCGGGCCCCTTTCCGCCGTTGCTGACTCCACCTTCCAGGGGCCCCGGTCCCATCCGTCTTCTCGGACCGGGGAATGGGAAAGCCGGGAGGGGAGGGCTGTGCCGGGAGCGGCTGTTCCGCTGCACCGGCCCAGAGCTCTGCGGACCGGCCCACCTCTGATGACAAGTGGTCTGCCGGTGGGCGGGGATGGGGGGCAGTCCGGAGACCGGGGCGCTCAGACTCTCTCCGGGATCATTAAGACTCTACCAGATGTACAGGCGGCTGTCAACACCGATTCTGCAAAAATATCAGAATATTTCCGGGGGAACCGGATGCCAGGCCAAGCTTATCCGGACCGGCCCAGGAAACACCTCAGAGGCAGCAGAAGCGCCCTGAAGGTGAGGGGCTGCAGAAGTGGTGGGATCCAGCCTGTGAGCCGCTTTTCCGGGGCAGGTCACCGGATCTCCCCCCTGGTTTCCCGGATTGCCGCCAGATGACCGGAGAGTGCCAGTCCAGAATCATCAGGTTCCGGCAGTGCAGATGTGCAGGAGGAGGAGAACAGGTCCGGGATCCAGCAGGTGCTCTGGCGGATCGTCCGCCTGCTTCACAGGGTGGGGGAGGAGACCATAACAGTCCCTGTTTCGCCAGCCACAGCAGCCGCCACACCCCGGGAGGGGGAGCGTGCCCGGGCCCATCCGGAACACCCGGACCCCTTTCCCCCGTGCTGACTCCACCTACCAGGGGCACCCGGTTCTGCCAGCCCGGATTGTGTGCATTGCCCGCCCTTCCGGATCCACCAGTTGGCAGCGTGTGTCCCCCCGGACAGACCGGATCCCCAATCCGGATTCCCCCTGATCTGCGGGGGAGGGGTGCCCGGCGGCGGCGGTTCCTCAGCCGGCACGCCCGGCGGATCTCCCCGGGTGACTCCCTGCCCCGCACCGGGAGGACCGGGGGAGGTGAACTCTGCCGGCCGTGGAGGTCTGCAGCCGCTCCGCTTCCCTGCATCTTCGTGTGCAGCTTCCGGAGGAGGTCCCCGGATCTGAGAGCCTGCCCGCCTTCTGCCAGATCCCGGGGTGCCTCTCCCCCCCGGGATCTTAGCCTGTGACTATTATGGCGCAGATTGCAGAAGGTGTCAAGAACTTTTTCTCCATTTTCTGGGGTATTTTTTGGCCTGTTTCTGCAGCGCTTCCAGACTTATGGTGGTTTCCAATCGGATGGTCAATAAAATATTCTGAGTATTATATCTGCTCAGTTTCGTTTTTTCAGCAGAATCAGACAGATACCGGGGAAATTTTCTCCGGCAGGTTCTGTCCCGGCATATTGTTTTACAGAGACGGAATCCTCCCTTCCTCTGATCCTTCCAGGAAAATCGCTTCAGGTGCCGGACGCCAGGATGCCCCCAGGGGAGGAGAAGATAATCCGGAAGAAAAAGGCCCAGGGGCAGGTTGGCCGGGCCGGATGGCCCCCCGCTCCGGCAGTCCGGAAGGGAGGCCTCCCCCGGTGCCCCTCCCCCCGGTCCGGCTGGCCGGAGGGACATTTCACCGTTCCCCGCAGCAGATCTCTCCCCGGGGCAGAGGTCCTCCTCTCCCACAGTCCGGTACCCTGGTGGGTCGGCGGGTCCCCGGGGTTCGGATGGGCCTCACCATGTCCCTGCAGGGAACTGTTCAGGATTCCGGAAGATCATGGGGCTTCCCTGGGGTGCCGTCACAATCCGGCTCCTCCTCCGGCAGGGGACCTTGCCCTCCTCCGGGGGAGAGCGGAGTCCCCGCCCCCGGGCAGATGGCCCGTTGCCTCCGGGGCCGCCTCCCCAGGGCTCTGTTCGGGCATACAGATTTCGGCCCGTTTCTTAAGATCCCGTGAATTTGCACCGGGAAAGCTTGCGGGGGGCCGGGACCCCCATGTATACTGGGAACACCCTCCGCCCCCCGGTCTGTCACGGGGAGGAGAGGCGCCGCGGAATGAGGTGTCCTCCGGGGCGTATTCCTGCTGTGCTGGCCCGGCCAGACGCCAGGGGAACGGGGACCGGAGGGATTCTCCCTGACCCGGGCGGGACTCCTGCTCTGTGTCCTGACACGCTGCCCACAGGGAGTAACGGACACCGGGAACGGGGCGGAAAAGGACACCCCGGGAGTGCAACAAAAACCCCTGCAGTACGTCTGTACTGGAGAGGGGTGTGGCAGAATCTGCCCACCGCTGATTTCTCCCTACCGGGACCCGGAAACTGCTGTGCCGGATTTCCGGGAGCTGCAGCCTCTCTTCCCTCCCCGCTGGAGGATCTCCCGCCGGGATCCTGCCCTGAGTGCACCGGGTACCGCAGCATCTGTTGAGTAGTGGCCGTTGTCTCTGGAGGGGGGCCCCAGAGCAGGCCCCTCTGCCTGGGAGGGTTGGGTTGCCTTCGACGGCGCCCCTACATTATAATAAGGAAGGGCCTGGACTTTCCGCCACAGCGGAGCGGGCAGGTCCTCTCCCTGGGATTCCCCGGGAGGGCCGGACCCGGAGGCATCCATGGGCCGATTGGCACCTCAATGGACCGCCGCCACAAGGTCAGATCCCCCAGGTCTCTGCCCGGCGGAGCAGGGGGAGCCGGTTCTTCCGGCATGGCTGCCCCTACCCGGTGCCGGAGGACCGAAGCGGCAACCGCTGCCTGGAGAGAGGTACCCCCTCCACCAGACAGAAGGTGGGAGGGGATCCAACCCCGGATGGCCTGTCCGGAAGCCCATGTGCCCCTGCTGCCGGGGGAGCGCACCGGGAGGCAGGGGTTCTCCGGGACAGGATGGCCCGGTTCCCCTGGGATTTCCGGAGGGGGAATCTCCCGTCTTCCGGCATATGGTTCCCACGACCGCCCCGGGTACCCGGAACCCGGAGGGCAGAGCCCCTCCCCAGACAGCATCTGCCAACACCCTCCGGACCCGACCGGAGGAACGGGCTGCACCGCAGCAGAGAGGAGAAACGGATGAACAACCCTGACCTGGAGTCCCTGCTGGAGGAGGGCAGAACCCTTCTCCAGGAAAACAGAACCGCCCGCTTCTGCCAGAAAGTCACCCTTGTCTCTCTCATGCTGAGGGGCATGGGTCCGGAGGAACTGTCCTCCTACTGCGGCATCACCTCCAGAACCCTGCAGAACTGGCTGAAGCGGGTGCGGGAATCCGGCTGGAACAGCCTTATGGAGGCGGAGAAGCGGGGCAGGCGCTCCGCCCTCAGCGATGCCCAGACCGAAGAGCTGCGCAGCCTGATTCAGACCTGCCCCGGTGATCAGGGGTACTCCCGCTGGAACGGGCCCGCCCTCTCGGACTACATCCGCAGGACATACCAGATTTCCTACAGCACCCGCTCCGCCCAGATGCTTCTGCGGCGCTTCGCCCAGGAGGAGCAGGAGGGCGGGAACATGAACGTGCCCCCCAGTCCCACCCCCGGGGTGAGGTGACATCGCCCCATGGGTCCATGGGACAGCGGGGAGCGATGGGCGCCCCGGCGGGGGACACCCTTCGCCCCTCTGCCTGGGAGTCATGTTCCGGATGGGGGGAATGTCCGGAGGACATCCTCCCCCTGCCGTCTCAGGCCCGGGACCGGGACCCTCTCCAGGAGCCCGGAGGGGACTGAAAAATTTCCAAAAAAATGTGGAAAGACGGTGGAAAATCCGTGGAGAATCTGCTAGAATCATATGATGACTGGTTGACGGAGTGTAGAGGCGGGGGCGAAGGCCCCTGTTTCCTCCAGATTCCCCGGAGGCAGTAAGGCAGCCGGCCGGTTCCCGGCGCGGCCTGCCCCGGCACTGCCCCGCCGGTCATGCAGAAGCGGCCAGGGGATTCACGGACACCGGGCCGTCTCTGTTCCCGGAGAAGATACGCCAACAGACGATGCACCATCACCGGACAGGCCGGGGGGTCAGACCCGCCCCAAGGGCGGATGCCCTCTCTCTGCCCGGGAACCGGAATGGGAAACATCCATAAGGCATCAGGGTGCCCCCTCCCGTGAGGGGCACCGGCTCATGAGCGTGTCCAGGCAGGCTTTACCACCCGGGACAGCCCGGAAGGCGGTCGGTCCCGCCAGAGGGAGATGCCCCCAGGTGGCAGTGTCCTGCCATCCGGACAGACGGAAAGGAGGTGATATGGCGAACGATGGGTCTGCCGGCAATCATCCGAAGGGCTTCGGCTCACCCGGCCGAAGCAGAGACGGCAGTCTCTCCGGGCTGCCGCCGGAGTGATGAGATCCGGCACAATCGCATATGGTGGTGTATCAGCTTCTGAACTCCTCTCTGCCACGGTGATCTGTCCAGGCCCCTTCCGGAGCGGACAGGGGAGGAGAGATGCCGGCATGCCCCGGGCGGGGATCGGTTCCCGGCCCGTGGCCCCCATGGAGGCAGTCAGGAGCCGGAGGCGGGTGTGCCTCATGTGCCACGAAATGCGAACGGATGGGCCGCATCCGTCCCATCCGCAGAAAGGGTGACATTGCAATGAAACGTTATCGACGGCTGCTGTCCGGACTCCTCGTTCTGGTCATGCTCCTGTCCCTGCTGCCCGTCAGCACCTTTGCTGCCGCTTCGGAGCAGGGAGATGGGGTATCCGCCGGGGCAGTGGACTCCTCGACTGCCGGGGGTGGTCCTGCCGATGACACAGTCACAGACAACTCGGGGGAGCTTCCGAAAGAGGAAGAAGAACCACCCCAGGAGGGATCCCCCGAAGAACCAGAAGATCCGGATCCGGACCCGGGGACGCCGGAAACGGTTCCCCCGGAGGACAGCGGGTCTGACGAAGAACCCGCCCCCGACCCTGCACCGGAAGAACCGGAAGATCCGGATTCGGACGCGGGGACGCAGGGAACAGTTCCCCCGGAGGACAGCGGGTCTGACGTAGAGCCCGCCCCCAACCCGGAAGCCACACCGTCTGAACCGGAACAGGATGGTGGCACCGGCCAGGCCGAACCCGGGCCGGAGTCCCAGCCCGGCACCAAACCATCCGCTCCGGAAAATTCCCAGGCTGGAAGCCCGGCTCCCGGACACGGCAGCGTCGGGGAATCCTCCGGCTCTGCAACCGTTCCCACCGACAGCGTCGGGGAGTCCTCCGGCTCTGCACCCGTTCCCACCGGCAGCATCACTGCCAGGCTGGACATCCGCTACGCCCAGGATCTGCAGTACCTGAAGGACCACGGCGTATCCGTTACGCTGAAGCGGGGAGACCTGGAACTGGTAACGGTCCCCATGACCGATAAGCACTCCCAGGATTTCGACCTGAACCAGGACCCCTACGTCCCGGAGCCTGAGGCGACCATCAGCGGACCATCCAACCTGTTGGGAAATGCCGATGTGAATCTCGATGGGTTCAGCGAGGATACAGACACCGGCATCCTGCAGGTGGTCTTCTCCGGCCTGACCGCAGCTGAATACACCCTGAGCTTTGAGGGCAGCGGGTTCTCCACCTATGATCTGCCCGTGAGCCTGAAGGACCGCAACCTGACCGTCAACCCCAGCACCGGTGACTCCACCTTTACCCTGGGCGACGTGAACGGGGATTTCGAAGTAGACCAGAGGGACATCAACCTGATCAAGGAAGCCCTGGCCGACCCCTCTGCCGCAGATGTGAGTACCTGCGACCTGAACGGAGACGGGAAGCTTGACGTCATCGACCTGGCCTACGTCCACCACGCCACCGCCGCCAAGGAGGCCAACCAGGCCAATCCCATCCAGATCGGGGACTGGTTCATCGTACCGGTGAATACGGAAGTCGTGAATGCAGCGATGGACGAAGCCAAAACCACCGTTGAGGGAAACATCGAAGACATCTTCTCAGAAAACGAGAAATCCGTCACCTTCAAGTCATCAACCGATTCGGACAGCATTGAGATTCCCCTGCCTCTGGCACAGACTGTAGAGGCAGACGAAATCGTCATCACCTCTCCTGTGGGAACCGGTGCCATTACGGACGGAACCCTTGTTGTTGAGTCCGAAGATGGATCAATAGGAGAATATCCCTTCAGGAACTCTGTTCCTGCCGGTGTCCATGCCATCGGCCTCATTGACAATATCAACAAGGTTACCGTCAACCTGGGCAAAAAGGTTCCGGTGAAGAAGGTCACCATCTCCGTCAGCAAAACGGAAAACGGGGACTACGCGGTCATGGAGAGCATTCAGTTCCTGGAGGACATTGTCCCGGAGGGTGCCACTGCTCCCAACCGCAAGGTGACGGATCTGGCGGCAGCTCCCGGTTCCGAGAGCGTGCTGCTCTCCTGGAGCCCCCTGCCCAATGTGACAAGCTACGAGATCCGCTACTACGACGAGGCCCAAGGGTCCTCCTCTGCCAACACCATTACCACCACAGCTACCCAGTACACGATAACGGATCTGGATAACCTGCACAGATACCACTTCACCGTCACGCCTCTGGCAGACGGCTGGAGAGGTGAGGAGAGCGATGAGGTCATCGCCATCCCCATGCCCCAGAGTGCTCCGGAGCCCCCGGACCGCATTAATATTACGCCCCTGGACCGGGAACTGCAGGTGAGCTGGCAGGGCAAGGATGCCACCAAGTACAAGCTCTTCTACAAAGAACACACCGCCGCCGAGTTTACCCAGTACGGCGGTGAAATCACCAACACCAGCATTGTCATCACCGGCCTGACCAACGATGTGGTATACGACATCTACCTGATTGCCGGAAACGATGCCGGGTGGAGCGGCCCCTCTTCCACCCACAGCGGCACACCCAAGGGGGTGGACACCGAGGGACCCGCACTGCCGGAAATCGCCCTGGTGGACAACAATGCCATCAGCAGCATCCGGCTGAATAACCCCAACAACAGCAAGAGCGGCCCGCTGAATGACGCCGGGATCCTGATTGACGAGAACTTCTCCACCTACTGGCTGACCAGCAACTGGAACGGAGACGAACACGTCATCGTGGAGTTCAAAGAGCCCCAGGACCTGACCGCCGCCATCTGGATCCCCAGGCTGGACGGAGAATATCCCCAGAATCTGCGGGCCTACGCCGTCCGGGTCTGGACCGAAGGGGACACCAGCGAGGGTGGCACCCTGGTGGTTCCGGATCCTGACAACGGTGGAAAGGATGGCATGGGCAACAGCAATGGGGATGACGTCCACACCTGGCCCAACATCTCCAATTACAGCACCCGTGTGGCAGACCAGTACGCCTACCTGCCCTTCGGAGTCCAGAGGAAGGTCACCAAGATCATGCTGGCGGTGGAACAGGAGGGTTACTCCACAGTCAGCCTCTCCGAGCTGAGGTTCGTCCGCTACGACGAGAACTACCGGCTTCCGGAGGAGATCTCCGCGCTCTTTGAGGGCGGCGAGGCTGGCCTCCACGAAACTCTGGCACCAGGGGTAGACCAGGGGAAGATTGACGCACTGCGTGCACGTCTCAACTCTGATGAGGCGGAGTACTACCTGAACGTACCCACCATGAAGGACGAGCTGGACCTGGCCCAGGAGCTGCTCAGCGGCAGCACCACCACCAGTGTCCATGTCAGCGGTCTGGAGTCCCGCAGTGCCGGTGCAGACAGCAGCCAGTTCAGCCAGGCTGCCAGTGAACTGCAGCCTCTGGGAGCAGCCGCCCTCGCCCGCGAGGGCCGCAAAAAGGATGCCCCTCAGATCACCGTCTATGCCCAGGGCATTCCCAGCGGCGCCACCGTGAGGCTGTATGCCACCCAGTTTAACGGGGAAGTGACTGCCTGGAGGCAGGAGCTTGGAACTCTGACCAACGGCCGTAACATCTTCTCCATCACCAAGATCGGCAGCCGCAGCACGGACAACGGGGGCAGCCTCTATGTGAGCTACAGCGGTCCGGAAGCCGCCAACATCCGGCTGCACATCCGCCGGGTCACGCCTATCCCCATGCTGAAGCTGGAGGACTGGTATGACATCAACGAATCGGCCAGAAAGGATCGGATCGCGCAGTACATCTCCGCCCTGGATGACTACATCCGCACAATTCGAGTCAGCGACAGTAACGCAACCAGCGAATACCGCAACGTCACGGAGCTGTCCCTGCCCCGGGTTCTCCTCTCCCTGCCGGCCCTGGCCGTCCAGAAGGGACTGAACAGCGTCGAGGGTGGCAACCGGACGGATATCCTGTACAACGCCGTTCTG
>CAYXVN010000117.1:0-8114 GCA_964468565.1 uncultured Oscillospiraceae bacterium
CTGCGGCAGTTCTCCCCGGATCCCCAGGAGCAGTATCTCCGGGGATTCCTGGGCCGGATGCTCTTCTCCGGAGACGAGGTCTACAAGCCGGTGAAGGTGCTCTCCGGCGGCGAGCGGGTGCGGTGCATGCTCTCCCGGATGATGCTCTCCGGGGCCAATGTGCTGATGCTGGACCAGCCCACCAACCACCTGGATCTGGAGGCCATCGCGGCGGTCAACAAGGGCCTGGAGAACGTGAAGTGCAACGTTCTGGTGGCCTCCCACGACCATCAGCTGGTCCAGACGGTGTGCAACCGCATCTTTGACCTCTCCCCGGAGGGGAAGCTGACGGACCGGCACATGACCTACGACGAGTATCTGGAGTGGAGGAAGAGCCAGCAGGTGTGAAAAAACCACACAGGGGGCGCCGTGAGGCGTCCCCTGTGCGGTTGATCTGGAAGGATGATGGATGAAAAAGGGGGACCGGGGGTTAGCCATGCGGATGAGCCGGCAAGAGCGGCAGCCGGGACATCGTTAAATTTTTAACCCTCGTTCCGTGACACAGTCTACCACGGCAGGGCGGAAAGGGCTATCCCCAGTTTTGTTATGGCAGTCATTCAAAAAAGGTTATATGTCCCGCTTGAATGCGTGGACGTGCACGCAGGAGGAATCCCACATGAATCAGCTGCAGCAGCTGCCCGTTCCCCTTCTCCTCTGGTACCGGGAGAACGCCAGGGACCTTCCCTGGCGCCACAGCCCCACCCCCTACCAGGTGTGGATCTCGGAGATCATGCTCCAGCAGACCCGGGTGGCGGCGGTTGTGGAGTATTACCGCCGCTTTCTGGAGGAGGCGCCGGGGCCGGCGGAGCTGGCGGCTCTTCCGGAGGACCGGCTGATGAAGCTGTGGCAGGGACTGGGCTACTACAGCCGGGCCCGCAATCTGCAGAAGGCGGCCCGCCAGATCCTGGAGCGGCATGGGGGTGTCTTTCCCAGCCGGTACCAGGACATCCGCGCCCTGGCGGGGGTGGGGGACTACACCGCAGGGGCCATTGCCTCTCTGGCCTTCGGTCTGCCCCGGGCGGCGGTGGACGGAAACGTGCTGCGGGTGGTGGCCCGCATCTGCGCAGACGAGGGGGACATCTCCACCCCGGCCATGAAGCGGAAGGTGACGGCTGCCCTGGAGGAGATTCTTCCCCTGGACGCCCCGGGAACCTTCAACCAGGCCCTGATGGAGCTGGGGGCGCTGGTCTGTCTGCCCCACGGCGCCCCCCTGTGTGAGAAGTGTCCGGCGGCCCCGTTCTGCCGCGCCCGCCTGGAGGGGCGCACCGGGGAACTGCCGGTGAAGGCGGCCAGAAAGGCCCGGCGGGTGGAGGAGCGCACCGTCTACCTGCTCTTCCATGAGGATCAGGTTGCCCTGCGGCGCCGTCCGGCCCGGGGTCTGCTGGCGGGACTCTGGGAGTACCCCAATGCGGAGAACGGGGAGGAGGCCCTGGCGGAGTGGGGCCTGGAGGTCCTGTCCCTGACGCCGGCGGGAACGGGCAGGCACATCTTCACCCATCTTGAGTGGCATATGAGGGCCCTGGCGGGAGAACTGGCCGGGGAGGACCTGCCCCGGGGCTGGGTGTGGGCGGACCGGCAGGAACTGCGGGACACCTACGCCCTGCCCGGCGCCTTTGCCTGCTTTGCCCCCCAGGTGGAGCGGCGGCTGCGCCGGGGCTGATCAGGTCAGCCCCGCCAGAAAGGCCTCCCAGGCCTCCGGGTGCTGCACAAAATACCGGGGACACTCCTTGCCGGAGACGTCATAGTGGCGGATCACCTGTTCCGGGGTCAGGTCGTAGCAGTCCATGAGCCAGCGCACCAGCCGGGTGAGGGAGTCGGTGGTGGCCTGGGTGAACGCCCCGTCCTCCAGGGGATGACAGCACTCGATGGAGATGGTGTCTTCGTTGCGGCGGTTGGAGCAGTAGGCGATCTCGTCCAGGGGGATGTTCTGGAGAACCTCCCCCTCCAGCCCCACCAGGAAGTGACTGCTGGCGTAGGTCTCGTGGGTGTGCGCCAGGGAGGCGAAGTAGCTGCGGTTCTGCCGGGCGGTGGTGCCCGGATTGCCCACATAGTGGATCACGATGCCGTTGACGTGGCGGAGAAGGTCTCCGGGCCGGGAGTAGGGATTCCGGGGCAGGAAGTCCTGGGTGATCCACCGGGGATTTTCCGGAGGGGGCACGTCCGGGCGGGGAGCCAGAAAGAAGGCGGCCACGGCAACGAGAAGGGCCAGGGCGAGACAGGGGAGCAGGAGGGGGAGCAGCCTGGGGGACACGGCACCTCTTCCGGAGGGGCGGGAGCCGGACCGGTTCGGTTGGGGATCTGGAGGACGGTGAGTCATGGGCGGACCTGCTTTCTGTCTGATCTTGCAGTTCAGGATACCCCAGGAAGATTAAGAAATCCGGTTTGTGAAGCTTAAATTTTTCTGAATCCGGGAAGCGGGCGGACCACACCGGCCCGGAGCGGGGGAGGCGGAGGAGGAGATGCCGCCCGGCGAAACCGGGGGAGGGGAGTGCCCCCCCGTGCTCCGGGGTGGGATGGTGGAAGGGGACCGGAGATGAGAGGGTGCCTGAAAGCAGCTGAAAAGAGTATCTGAAAAGCATCATAAAGGGCGGCCGGAGTGGATTCCGGCCCGCTGTGAGAAAAAATTTTTCGTCAGATTCCACAAAGTTTCAGGGGTCCGATTGGTAAAAACGACGAAGAAAAAAGGGCCCCGGAGCGGCCTATCGCTGCAGTACCGTAACGTCCTTCAGCATGCCGATGAAGGCCAGAGCATACTCCGGCAGGGCTCTCTCAGCCGGCCAGGCGGCGGAAAAGTCTGCAGCCTGCTGCCGGCTCCCCACGCTGAAAACGGCCGGGGCCTGGGGAAAATTCATGTGTCTGATGTAGCTGCGCAGACAGAAGGAGACGCCCAGGCCGCAGGCCGCCATCTGGGCGGCGGTCTCGATGTTGCGGATCAGGGTGAGGCGCCTGGGGTGGAGCCGGGCCTCCTGAAGGATCTGATCGGCATGGCGGCGCATGCTCTGCTCCTCGTGCTGGAGAATGAAGTTCTCCCCCTCGAACTCCCGCAGGTCGATCCAGGGGGCGCAGAAGTCCGGACGGCAGCGGGCGTGCCGGCAGGCAGGGTGGCTGGCCGGTGCCAGAAAAACCACCGGATCCCGGTAAAGAAGCACCGTTTCCAGGTCAGAAAGGGGATTTGCCAGATTGCAGAGCATGATATCCAGCCCGTCGGCGTGGAGCAGCCGGGTCAGGGTGCTCAGGTTTCCCTCCTGGAAAATGATCTCCACTCTGGGGTAGGCATTCTGGAAGATCCGCAGCGCGGAGGGGATGATGTGGGGGGAGCGGCGGATGGGAATTCCCACCCGGAGCCGCCCCTGGTAGCCGTGGGTGACCAGGTCCAGCTGCTCGTCGAACTGCTCCCCCAGATCCAGAATCTTTCTGGCCTTCTCCAGGTAGATCTCCCCCAGATAGGTGGGGACCAGGGTCTTCCCGGAGCGGTCGAAGAGGGGGTGGCCTAGGTCCCGCTCCAGGCCGGTGAGGAAGGCGGAGAGGGCTGGCTGGGTGACTCCCAGACGGCTGGATGCCCGGGTGAAACTGCCGCAGTCCGCAAGGGCAACGATGTACTGCTGTTCCTTCAGATTCATGCTGGGTGCCTCCTCCATGGGCAGGAGTATAAGAATTTCTTATACCCGGTATAAAGTTTGCTTATTTGCCTTTTTTCCGGTGTTCAGTATACTGAAATGTGTTCAGGACTGCAAGTGCCTTTTTCCCGGGAGGAGGAGAGCTGCAGCGGACACCGAAGGATTCTGCCGGTGCGGTGCCTTCGGATTTTCGAAAAGAGGAGGAGATTTCTGCTCATGGCCCCCAAAGCACGTAAGGGCATCCGCATGCCCCACACCCTGGTGATCATCTTCGTCATCATCCTGGCGGCAGTGCTGCTGACGTGGATCATCCCTGCCGGTGAGTACCTCCGGGTGGAGGATGCGGCCACCGGACGGGAGCTTATCGATCCCGCCAGCTTCCACTACGTGGACCGCACCCCGGTGAACCCGCTGAAGGTGATGGATTTCGTCATCACCGGCTTCGAGAACTCCATCGATCTGATCCTTGTGATCCTCTTTGCCGGAGGAGCCTTCCATATGGTGACGGAGTCCGGCGCCCTCCACGCCTCCGTGGCCAAGGTGGCCCGCAGGTTTTCCAACCGTCTGTACATCTTCATCCCCATGCTGACCCTGGTGTTCACTCTCATCGCCACCTCCCAGGGCGTCAACCTCTTCATCCCCTTCGTTCCCATCACCCTGCTGCTCTCCTATGCCCTGGGGCTGGACTCCATCGTCGGGGTGGGCATCATTCTGCTGGGGGGCGCCATCGGCTTCTCCACAGGCACCCTGCAGATCAACACGACCCTGGTGGCTCAGGAGATTGCCGGTCTGGCCCCCTACTCCGGCCTGGGCTACCGCTTCCTCTGTCTGATCGTCTTCTTTGTGATCACCAACGCCTACCTGATCCGCTATGCCATGCGCATTCAGAAAAACCCGGAACTGTCTCCCATGTATGAGCTGGACAGCCAGAGCGACATGAAGGCCGACACGGATCTGGACTCCTTCGGGGAGATGACCTGGCGTCGCTGGGCAATCCTTGCCGCCATGGTGGTGACGCTGGCGTTGATTGCCTACGGCGGTGTGAAGTTGGACTGGGACATGGAAAACTTCGCTCCCATGTTCCTCTGGCTGGCGATCATTGTGGGGCTGCTGGACCGGAAGGGCCCTTCCGCCATCGCGAAAGGGCTGATTGCCGGCTGCAAGACCATGCTGGGAGCCGCCATGATCATCGGTCTCGCCCGGGCCATTGCCCTGGTGCTCTCCGCCGGCGGCATCATTGATACCATTGTCCATGCGCTCTCCGGGGTGCTGAACGTGGTGCCTTCCTTCCTGCAGGCTCCGGTCATGCTGCTGTGCAATGTGATCATCAACATGTTCATCACCTCCGGGTCCGGCCAGGCCGTGGTGGTGATGCCTCTGTTCCTCCCCGTTGCGGACCTGGTGGGCATGACCCGTCAGACCGCCATTCTGGCCTTCAACTTCGGGGACGGATTCTGCAACTATGTTCTGCCCACCTCCACAGCCCTCATGGGTCTGCTCGGAGCGGCGAATGTGCCCTATGACCGCTGGATGAAATTCATGTGGAAACTCTTTGTGATCTGGCTGCTGACCGGCAGCGTTCTGCTGATCCTGGCCAACGCCATCCATCTCGCCTGAGGGGGGGAACCGGGAAGCCGGCCTTCCCGCTGTACGCTGCGGGCGCTCTGCCGTCAGGGAGAGCGGGAAGTGCCCTGCTTCTTCAGACCGCCAGCGCTGTGGGCTGCTCCCAGGAGCAGGCGGCGAAATCAGCAGGACCAGGATCTGGCCCTGAAAGGAGGATTGGGGCGTCTTCTCCCCCGGCAGGCTGGGGGGTGTCGCCCAAACTGAAATGAAAGATCAACTGTTTCAGGCTGTGGAGGCCCAGCGGCAGACCCTTGTGGCCCTTGCCGATCACATCTTTGATCATCCGGAAACCGGCTTTCAGGAATACGATGCCCAGAAGAATCTGACCGGTTTTCTTACAGACAGCGGATTTGCGGTGGAACTGGGGACAGGCGGGGTGGAGACAGCCTTCCGGGCAGTCTTCCGCAACGGAGAGGGAGGCCCCCGGATCGGGCTTCTGTGTGAGTATGATGCGCTGGAGGGCATCGGCCACGCCTGTGGCCATCATCTGCAGGGGCCGGCCATCGTCGGAGCGGCCAGGGCACTGCAGGTCTGCGCAGGGTCGGAGCCCTTCTCCGTGGTTGTTTACGGGACCCCGGCGGAGGAGACGGCCCACGGGAAGCTGCGCATGCTGGAGCAGGGCTGCTTCCGGGATATCGATGTGGCCCTGATGATGCACGGCTCCCCCACCACTACGGTGGACGTGAAATCCATGGCCATGTCCTCTTTCACGGTCACCTTCCACGGCAGAAAGGCCCACGCCGCACTGAAGCCGGAGGACGGACGCTCCGCCCTGGACGCGCTGCTGGTTGCCTTTCAGGGGGTGGAGTTCCTGCGGGAGCACGTTCCGGAGGACACCCGCATGCACTACACCATCACCCAGTCTCCCGGCCCCGCCAATGTGGTGCCGGACACGGCCATCGGCAAGTTTGCGCTGCGCTCCTACTCCCGCCTGGCCCTGGATGGCGTCGTCCAGCGGTTCCGGAAGATCATTGAGGGTGCGGCTCTGATCGCCGATGTGACGTATGAGATCCAGGAAGGGGACCGGCTTGCCAACCGGATTCCGGTACTCCGCCTCAACCGCCTGCTGATGGATAATGCACAGCTGGTTCATGCGCCCCGCCTGAGTCCACCCCGTGAGAAGACCGGCTCTTCCGATTTCAGCAACATCATGCACGAGATGCCCGGCAGCTGCATTCGGGTGGCCATGGTGCCCCCGGGTACCTCGTCGCACTCCGCGGAGTTTCTCCAGGCGGGCAAAGGCGAGGAGGCCCACGAGGCGGTGATGATCGCAGCCAAGGTGCTGGCAGGTACCTCCTGGGATCTCATTCACCGCCCCGCCCTGCTGGAGGAGATCCAGGCGGAGTTTGCCGCCAACCGGGAAACCGGCCGCTGAACCGGACTCCTTTTCGGGATGGGAGGCCTGGTGGCGTTCAGCTGCCACAGGGTCAGGGCCCAGAGGGCGAGCTGCCCGGAGGAATACCGGCCCGGTCAGTGTCTGAGTGCACCGGCGGGCGGGTACTGGCGGTCTTGTCCCTTCTGCCGCCCATCGGGGGGGGCCCGATGGGCGGCAGCTGGGAAACAGAGCAGCAATGCGACTGCAGATTTTGTCCTGATGGCTTGGGGAGACATCTGCTGTGTGCTTTCGGGCCGGGTCAGCCCCAACGGGGGCTCAACTCCTCCCGCTTGGGTGGCAATGTGCAGGCTGGTGTCCCTGTCAGATGGAAATTTTCGGTTGACAACGGAGGTGGCTTTTGGTACAATGAATGTGCCGGATATCACCTCTGCTGAAGGTAAGAGGTGAAAAAATGGGAATATTAGACAAAACGGGAAAGGAATTTTTCATCCAGGAGGACGTTGTGGAGGACCTGTTCAATTGCTGGTTCCAACAGTCCAGGACGGATCTGACCATTGTTTCCGGATCTGTTAAACTGGTGACGGATTTCAAAGCGGTCTTTGCACATGTGGGCAAGAAACGGCTGACGGTCCTGGAAAAGAAGCGCGACATTCTTCTGGAGGGGGAGGTGGAGAACAGCGCCCAGGAACGGGTGCGGGTCTTTCTTGGTATCGAACTGCAGTACAGTCCGGATCGGGCAATGCCATTTCGTGTAATCCAGTATGATGCCGCCGTGTATGCGGCACAGTACAACAGGTTTGTACACGAGAACAGGCAGAATCGGAATCTGTCGCCCCTGGTCTCGATGACGGAAAGTGATGTGTTCGTCCCGGTGCTGACTCTGGTTGTTTTTCTGGGCCAGAGAGGTGAGACGTGGCCGTATTCTGTCAGATTTTCGGATCTGTGCAGCAAGGAGCTCTTTCCGACCGCCCCGATGCCTCTGATAACGCTCTCAGCCATCCAGGATGCGGATGTGGCGTCCTTTCAGTCTGATCTGGCGTTGGTTGTGCCCATTCTGAAGGCCAGGTCCGAGGCAGAGATCACGAAGATTTTGGCAAATGATCCGAAATATCAAACGGTGGAGTACCGGACCGCCAACCTGATCTACGCAATTGGTGGGTGTCCGAAGACCGCCGAGAAAGGAGATGATTCCAACGTGGAAGGCGTGATTGCAGAGTACATGCGGAAGACGAAGGATGAGATCCGAGAGTACAAAAGGCAAAATAAGGACCTGGCAAGGTCAAATAAGGACCTGACGAAGGCAAATGATGACCTGACGAAGGCAAATGATGACCTGGCGAAGACAAATGATGACCTGGCGAAGACAAATGATGACCTGGCGAAGACAAATGGTGACCTGGCGAAGACAAATGAGGACCTGACGAAGACAAATGGTGACCTGGCGAAGACAAATGAGGACCTGATGAGGTCAAATGATGACCTGAAGGAGACAGTCAGGG
>CAYXVN010000118.1:0-8084 GCA_964468565.1 uncultured Oscillospiraceae bacterium
CACGCCGGCCTTGGAGGCGTTGTACGCACACTGGGGCTGGGGCACGTTGACGATATGGGCGGACATGGAGGCGGTGTTGATGATGGACCCGCCCCCGTGGGCGAGCATGTACCGCCCGGCGATGGTGTCCGTCAGGAACACGCTGTTCAGATTCACGTCCAGGTTCTTCTTCCACTGGGCGTAGGTCATTTTGTCCGCCGGGGCGTTGATGCAGATGCCCGCGTTGGCGTGGCAGAACTCCAGACCCCCCAGGGTGTCCGTCACCTCTTCCACCATGGCCCCCACCTGGGCCTCGTCGGTGACATCGCAGCGGATGGCGATGACCTTCCGGCCGGTGGCCTCCCGGATCTCCCGGGCCGTCTCCCGGGCGGTGTCCAGGTCCAGGTCCACAACGGCCACGTCCGCCCCGGCCTCCGCAAAGGCGGTGGCGGTGCACTTCCCTATGCCCCGGGCGGCGCCGGTGACAAAGCCCCGCTTCCCGTCCAGACGCATGCTGTCAATGATGCTCATCAGGCTGTCCTCCTCGTGTTCTGGTTAAAACTGCAAAATGGTTTAGGTCATTGATTTTGTAAATTCATTTTGCAATTGACATTTGCATGATAACCCCTCCCGGGGGGAAAGTCAATACGGCATTTTTGCCAAATAATTTTGCAGAATTTGTGCAAAACGTCAATGGAAGTTCTCTGGAATCTCTGGTAAAGTTCTGCATGAAATGACTGGAGGACAGGGCATCCGGGGCCCAGGGCCCCATCAGGAGGTATGCTATGGCAATGCGCATCACGCCGGGCCAGATCCGGAAGACCAACCGGCAGCAGATATACGAATTCATCTACCAGAACCGGAAGGTGTCCCAGCAGGACATCTCCTACGCCCTGCGGCTGAGCCGGCCCACGGTGGCCGCCAACCTGGCGGAGATGGAGGAGGACGGGCTCATCTACCGCAACGGACAGCTGGAGTCGGACCAGATCGGACGCAAGGCGGTGGCCTACTCCGTGGTGGGGGATTCCCGCATCGCCCTGGGGGTGGAGGTGATGGGGGACCGGGTGAAGGTGGTGGCGGTGGACCTGTTCGGCCAGAAGATTGAGCGCAGGGTGTGGGCCATGGACTACCGCAATGAGGATGCCTACTATCAGGTGCTGTGCGGACACATTCTGGATTTCATTCAGGAACTGTCCCGGCCGGCGGAGCGGATTCTGGGCATAGGCATCGCCATGCAGGGCCTGGTGTCCCCGGACGGGGAGACGGTGGTCTACGGGTACATTCTCAGCTGTACCGGCCTGCACATCGACGCCTTCCGGCGCTACCTCCCCTATCCCTGCACCTTCATCCACGACCCGGACGCCGCCGCCCTCTCCGAGCTGTGGGTGTCTCCGGAGCTCACCGATGCCGTCTACCTCTCCCTCAGCCAGCACCTGGGGGGCTCCATGATCACCAAGCGGCAGATCATGTCCGGCAAGCACGGCCACACCGCCACCTTTGAGCATATCATCATGCGGCCCAAGGGGGAGCTGTGCTACTGCGGCAACCGGGGCTGCGCCGAGACGGTGTGCTCCGCCTCCGCCCTGCTGAAGGGGGAGGACCCGGACACCTTCTTCGGCCTGGTCCGGGGGGGAGACCCGGAGTACCGCCGCCGCTGGGAGAGCTACCTGAAGAAGCTGGCCCAGCTCATCTCCATGCTCCACCTGGTCCACGACGTGGACTTCATTCTGGGGGGCCACCTGGCCAAGTACATCACCCAGGAGGATCTGGAGCTTCTGTACCGGGAGATCCGCAGGCTGTGTCCCTTCCAGGAGGGGGACGACTTCCTCCTGGTGAGCAAGATGCCCTCCCACAACATCACCATAGGCTCCGCCCTGCCCTACATTCTCACCTTCCTGCGGGACATCGGGGACAGGCAGGAGGTGCCCCGCCAGGCCCCGGACTGAAATCCTCTCTGCAGCTTCCGCGCTCTCCCCTTCGGGGGAGGGCGCTTTTTGCGGCTTTAAACCCTCCGAAGTGCCCCCGGGGGGAATTTTCCTCCCGCCCCTTGACAGGGCCCCCGGCAGGCGTATAATAACAATGAAAAGTGATTTAGCAAAATGATTCATGTAAATCGTTTTGTTAAACCGGTTTCAGAAGGAGGAGTTCCAAATGAGAGACGCCCTGCGCCACATCCGCATGACCGGCGCCGTTCTGCCGGGGAACAGCACCGTGGAACTGAGGGAGTTTGAGGTCCCCGAGCCGGGCCCCGGCCAGGTGCTGGTGGCCACCCGGGCCAGCACCATCTGCGGTTCGGACATCCGCTGCATCTACCGGGAGCACACCGGCAGGGGGCCTGAGGGCTACATCCCCGGCACCGTGGCGGGCCACGAGCCCTCCGGCCGGGTGGTGAAGACGGGACCGGGCTGCCGGGTCTTCCGGGAGGGGGACCGGGTCATCGTCTACCACATCTCCGGCTGCGGCCTGTGCTACAACTGCCGCATGGGGTACATGATCGCCTGCACCAGCCCCCTGCGGGCCGCCTACGGCTGGCAGCGCAACGGGGGCATGGCCCCCTACATCCTCTGCGACGAGAAGGACCTGATCGCCCTGCCGGATGAGCTCACCTACCAGGACGGGGCCTCGGTGGCCTGCGGCTTCGGCACCGCCTACGAGGCCCTGGAGAAGATCGGGATCGGGGGAGATGACACCGTGCTGGTGGTGGGTCTGGGTCCCGTGGGCATGGCCACCCTGATGCTGAGCCGGGCCATGGGGGCCTCCCGGCTCATCGGGGTGGAGAGCAATGAGTACCGCATCCGCATGGCCAGGGAGAAGGGCCTGGTGGACAGGGTGCTGCCCCCGTCCCCCACCGTGGTGGAGGAGATCCGGGAGCTCACCGGGGGCCGGGGGGTGGAGCGGGCCATCGACTGCTCCGCCAGCGACCCGGGCCGCCAGACCGCCGTCCGGGCCACCCGGGACTGGGGCAGGATCGCCCTGGTGGGGGAGGGCAACACCCTCTCCCTGAATCCCAGCCCCGACCTGATGCACGGCCAGAAGTCCATTTACGGCTCCTGGGTCACCTCCACCTGGCGGATGATGGACCTGGTGGAGCGGCTGGTGCGCTGGGGCATCCACCCCGGGGATCTGATCACCCACCAGTTCCCCGTGGAGCGTGCCGGCGAGGCCTATGCCCTGATGGCCAGCGGCCGGTGCGGCAAGGTGGCCATCGTGTTCCCGGAGGAATGATGCCCTGCGCCCCCTTCCCCCCCGGGGAGGGGGCGCCCCTTTACGCCCCGGGCGGGGACCGGCAGGCCGGGGGAGCACAAATATTCAGCAGGCTGTATAATAAGGTGCCCCGGGACTTCCCCCTCCGGTGATCCGGGACCCGGAGAGGCAGGGGGAGAGGGGGGCCGGGCCCCCGGCACCGGCCGGGGTGGTGAGGAGAAAAAAAGGGCCCGGACTGGGGGAGTCCGGGCGGGAGGGTCAGGTGAGAACATTGACCAGCATTCCGGTGAGCAGGGAGAAGCCCATCACAAAGGCCAGGTAGAGGACAAAGTGCTTCAGCCCCAGCACGATCTTCAGGGCCCCCAGGTTGGTGATCTTGGTGGCGGGGCCGGTGATCATGAAGGCGGAGGCGCTGCCCAGGCTCATGCCCATGGCCAGCCACTCCCGGATCAGGGGGATGGTGCCTCCCCCGCAGGCGTAGAGGGGTACCCCGATGGTTGCGGCCATCAGCACCCCGAAGCCCTCATTGGCCTCCCCGAAGAGGGCGGCGAAGCGGTCCGCGGGCACATAGCGCTGAAAGAGGGCGGAGAGCAGCACCCCCAGGAGAAACCAGGGGCCGGTGGCCCGGATGTTGCGGCCCAGGTTGAAGAGAAAGCGCAGCAGAAGATTGGGGCAGGTGTCGTGGCTGGGCCCGGGGGCAAAGCCCTCAAAGTCGAAGAAGGGCCTGTCCCGCCAGAACAGCCACAGCAGCACCCCGGCCACCACCCCGCAGAGGGTACCGGACAGCACCCGGATGGCCAGGGCCTCCGGGCCCAGGGCGGTGGAGTAGAGGATCAGCTGGGGGTTGAGAAGCACGCTGGACATCATGAAGGCCCCCAGCCAGTCCTGGCGCATGCCGTGGCGGGAGAAGGAGGCGGCGATGGGGATGGTGCCGTACATGCAGAGGGGAGAGGCCACCCCCAGCAGGGAGGCGGGAATGACTCCCCACACCCCCCAGTTCTTGTCCCGCAGGCTGTCAAAGCAGCTGTGGATGGCGTCCTTGGCGAAAACCGACACCGCTGACCCGATGACCATTCCCAGAATCCAGTAGAAGGCGATCTGCCGCAGCTGGACCAGGAAATAGTAGGACAGGTACACAAACTCCCGCCGGATGACTTCCAGCACCTGGTGTTCCCCCTTTCTAGCCGTCCAGCTCCACCAGCCGGTAGCTGCGGCTTCCCAGTCCGATGGCCTCGGCGTACTCCAGGGTGTGGAGGCCGTCCTGCCGCTCCACCCGCTGCTGCAGGGACTCACTGCCCTCCGCGGCGAAGCACAGGTCTATGGCCGCCTGGTCGATGGCCACCGGGTCCCGGGAGGCCAGGATCCCGATGTCGTGGATGTCCGGCTGGGCGGGATTGCCGTCACAGTCGCAGTCCACGGACAGGTTGTTCAGCACGTTGATGTACACAATGCGCTCCCCCCGGTCCAGCCAGTCGGAGACGGCCTTGCCCGCCTCCGCCATGGACTCCAGGAAGGCGGTCTGGTCCCCGCCCCAGGGGTTGGTGTGGCTGGTCCCCCCGGAGTGGATCAGGCTCTTTCCCTCTCTGGAGGCCAGGCCTATGGAGATGTTCTTGATTGCCCCGCCGAAGCCGGCCATGGAGTGGCCCTTGAAGTGGGACAGCACCAGGCAGGAGCCGTAGTCCGGGAAGGCGGCTCCCACATAGTCCGTCTCCAGGTGGGTGCCCCCCTCCACCGGCAGCTGGACGGAGCCCTCCGCATCCAGAATCTCCACCGGGGCGATGTCGGTGAAGCCGTGGTCTCTGGCCACCTGCAGGTGCATGGCGGTCTCCGCCCGGGAGCCCCCGTAGGCGGTGTTGCACTCCACAATGGTGCCCTCCACCGCCTGCACCACATCCCGGATCAGCTCCGGCCGCAGGTAGTTGGAGGCGGGGGGCTCCCCGGTGGACACCTTCACCGCCACTTTGCCCGTGGGGGTCCAGTCCAGGGCCTCATAGGCGGCCAGAAGGCCGGCGGAGGACAGATCCCGGGTGAAGAAGACGGGGGAGGCCTCCGGCTGGCCGGGGGAATCTGAAGAGGAGGGGCTGACGGAGGAGGACCCGCCGCCGGCGCTGCCGGAGGAGGAGTTCTCTGCTCCGGAGGAGATGCCGCTGCCCGGAGGGGAGGAGGTGGTGGCGGTGCCGCTGTCTCCCCCTCCTGCGCAGGCTGCCAGGGTGACAGCCAGGGCCACGCTGAGCAGGGCTGCCAGGCTTCGTTTCATGTTCTTTCTCCTTTCCCGCAATGCCCCGCCCCCTGGGGGGCAGAGGTCCGTGGTTCTCTCAGGGGAGCTCCACCAGCTGATAGCTGCGGCTTCCCAGCCCGATGGCCTGGGCGTACTCCAGGGTGTGGAGGCCGTCCTGCCGCTCCACCCGCTGCTGCAGGGACTCACTGCCCTCCGCGGCGAAGCACAGGTCTATGGCCGCCTGGTCGATGGCCACCGGGTCCCGGGAGGCCAGGATCCCGATGTCGTGGATGTCCGGCTGGGCGGGATTGCCGTCACAGTCGCAGTCCACGGACAGGTTGTTCAGCACGTTGATGTACACAATGCGCTCCCCCCGGTCCAGCCAGTCGGAGACGGCCTTGCCCGCCTCCGCCATGGACTCCAGGAAGGCGGTCTGGTCCCCGCCCCAGGGGTTGGTGTGGCTGGTCCCCCCGGAGTGGATCAGGCTCTTTCCCTCTCTGGAGGCCAGGCCTATGGAGATGTTCTTGATTGCCCCGCCGAAGCCGGCCATGGAGTGGCCCTTGAAGTGGGACAGCACCAGGCAGGAGCCGTAGTCCGGGAAGGCGGCTCCCACATAGTCCGTCTCCAGGTGGGTGCCCCCCTCCACCGGCAGCTGGACGGAGCCCTCCGCATCCAGAATCTCCACCGGGGCGATGTCGGTGAAGCCGTGGTCTCTGGCCACCTGCAGGTGCATGGCGGTCTCCGCCCGGGAGCCCCCGTAGGCGGTGTTGCACTCCACAATGGTGCCCTCCACCGCCTGCACCACATCCCGGATCAGCTCCGGCCGCAGGTAGTTGGAGGCGGGGGGCTCCCCGGTGGACACCTTCACCGCCACTTTGCCCGTGGGGGTCCAGTCCAGGGCCTCATAGGCGGCCAGAAGGCCGGCGGAGGACAGATCCCGGGTGAAGAAGACGGGGGAGGCCCCCGGCTGACCGGGGGAATCCGGCACCTGGGGCTGATCCGGTGGGGAGGGGGAGTGGCCGGCATTGTACAGCAGAACTGCCGCCTGGGCCCGGGTCAGCTGCCCCCGGGGATCAAAGCGGTTGCCCTCCCCGCCCTGAATCAGGCCGCTGCTTCTGGCCCAGAGCACCGCCTGGGCGGCGTAGGGGGCCACCCGGATCTGATCGGCAAAGGGCTCCGCCTCCCCCGGTGCCGGCTGTCCCTGGGCACGCCACAGAATGGTGACCGCCTGCTCCCGGGTGACGGGATCCCCGCTGCCGAAGCGGCCGTCTTCGTAGCCGCTGACAATGCCCCGCTCCTGAGCCCAGGCCACCCCGTCAGCGTACCAGGACCCGGCGGGCACATCCGGAAAGGCTGCCGGGGTGGGGACGGGGGGACTTCCCGCCCCCTGGTAGAGCACGGTGGCCAGCATGGCCCGGGTCATGGGCTGCTCCGGGGCGAAGGAGGTTTGGGAGACCCCCTTCATGATGCCCGCCTCCCGGCACCAGAGGACCGCATCCCCGTACCAGCTGTCCGGGGCCACGTCTGCAAAGGGGGAGGGGGCCGCCTGAACCGGGGCGGGGGTCTGGGCCGCCTCCCGGGAAAAGGCGGGGGACCGGTGCAGCACAAGGCCGGCACACAGCCCCAGGGCCAGCAGGGCACAGAGGAACCTGGCGGGTGTTTTCATCATCAGAACGCCTCCTGAACAGGTGTGGAATGCACAGCAGGGGGGAGGGCCCCAACCGGCCTGCCCCCATTATAGCATGATTTCCGAGTGTCTGCGCAAAATTCCGGGGGGGGGAACCGGAGCGGGGAAACGGGGCGGGCCTCCCCGGAGGATACGGGCCGGAGCAGTCCGTCCCAGATGATGCCCCGCCGGAGGACCTTCTGCCGGCGGGGCCGGAAGGTGATCCTGCAGGGCGCAGCCGGCAGGGGGAAGACCCTGCCCCCGGTTCTCCCCGGCATGGCTGCCTGCAGGGAGGACATCCCCGTCCGGTTCTTCCGCACCGGGGCCCTCATCAGCCGGCCGGCTGAGGCCAGGCACAGCATGTCCCTGACCCCGTTTCCGGGAGACGCGGGACAGCACCGGCCTGGAGTCTGCCCGGTGGACCAATGTCCTCTCCCACAGCTGGATGACGGCGTTCCCCGGGGGGCACACCCCAAGGATGGGGGCGCTCCAGGGGAAACCCCATCAGGCCCAGGCCTGAAAGGGGCCCTCCCTGCCCGGTGGCCCCGGTGAAGATGGGTCTCTGCGGGTTCCATGGGCTCGAAGAACAGTCCCCGGATCCCTCCCGGCAGGGACGGGCAGACTGATCCTGTCCGCCCCCGGCCGGAGGTTCTCCAGGCAGCTCCCCGTCCCCGGATGCCCTTCCCCGGGGTTCCGGGGCCGGCAGACCTGCTCTCAGATCTCCCCGGCTCCCCCCGCACCCCTACGTCGCTGACACCGCCGCTTCAGCCCCTCACCGGCCTGGCGCCCAGCGGGGCCGGCTCAGGTCTGCCTGCCGCCGGGACCTCACCATGCTGTCTCCCACCACCCGAAGCACCCCGGTGGCAGTGCCGCATTCCCATCTCAGTTTCCAGGCCATCCCCCTGTGCCGCAGCTGAGGGAACAGGCCTTACCGTCCAGGAAACCCTGCCGCACCGCCCTCCAGGGCCCCGTCATTGTACCGGAGGAAGTGTGGATACATTAATCCAACTTTGGCGC
>CAYXVN010000119.1:0-8045 GCA_964468565.1 uncultured Oscillospiraceae bacterium
ACATCCAGCTGTTTTCCCGGGACCCGCCCCGACATGAGTGAGGAACTGGTTGCCCTGTTCGCCTCCCTGATTTTCGGGGGGCTGATGCTGGGACGGCTGATCTCCGGTTTCGTCTCCCACCGTCTGGGCGACCGGCTGCTGATCCGCATGGGCATCGCGGTGGAGTCTGTGGGGATAGGGCTGATCGCCCTGCCCTCCCAGGGGTATCTCCCGGCGGCTGTGGGGTTTCTCATTGCCGGCACGGGTATGGGTCCCATCTATCCGGCGATTCAGCACATGGCGCCGGGAAATTTCGGGAGGAGATACAGCGCGGCAGTCATAGGACTGCAGATGTCCTCTGCCTGTCTGGGCAGCACTTTCATGCCCATGGTCTTCGGAAAGCTGCAGCAGGCAATGGGCATCCGGATCATGCCGCTGTATCTGGCTCTCTTTGCCGCTCTGAATTTCATTCTCCTGGAGGTGGCCTACCGGAAAATAGGTCACGGCCATTCCTGATGGAATCATGTGGCGGACGGCGGGAGGCAGTTCCGGCATGACAATGGGGCGGGAGTATAGTCAGATGAATCGGTGTGAAAGCCGGTCTTCGGCAGGATGTACGGCTCCGGGAGGTGCCCCGGACAGGTCCACCTGCCCATAGGGACAGGAGAATCTGAGAGGATGACAGCCCAGGTGCTGCCGTCCTCTTGTCTGACAGAGGTTCATCCGGGACCGGCAGGGCTGCCGCTGCTTCAGCACCGGAACAGTCCCCCCGGAGGTGACTTACGCTGCTGTGAGCCCTCCCCGGAGGTCCGGAGGGCGCAGCCCGGGTGGAAGTTCTGCAGGGCTCAGAGGGTCCGGCTTCCTGCAGGATGCGAGGGGGGCGGTGCAATCTGGAGGGGAGAGCGCCGGGCCGGCCTGTCCCGGATATCCAGGCCACTGACCCATGTCCCCTCTGCCCGGCGGCGCAGCGGGAGTGAGGTGCCAGGTGGCGGAGCCCAGGCTGCTGCTCCCGGCGGTGGTATGTTCCCGCGCTCTGTTTGCTGTCTTAGGTGCCCGCCGGAGAGCATTGGCGGGGGGCAGCAGGTGCCGGGCAGTGGCCCCCGGCCGTGGGCCAGACCTGGGACGGTGACCCCGACCTGCACTGCTGTGGGGATGGGCCCACCAGGTTCCGGCAGCAGAGGGGGCGGCTCCGGGGGGAGACTCGGAAAAATGAAAAAAGGGGGGACACCTGAGCCTGGGCGGCTTCGGGTGTCCCCCTCTTTGTGTATGGTTTTCCTGTTTCGCTCCCTCCGGGGGAGTCTGCCCCGGAGGTTCAGTCAGATCTCAGGCAGTGCCGGACCTCTCTGTGGCCGGGTGCTGGGGATCTCAGCCCTGGGCAGCGGCCTTCTGGGCGGCGATCTGGTTGAGCCTGTCCGCCACGGCGGAGTAGCCGGAGTAGAAGGAGCACAGCAGGGGAGTCTTCACGTCCTCCAGGTCGGGGAGCAGGGCCCGCATGGACACCTGGGCCATGACGATGGCGTCGTAGCCCATCTTATCCAGCTCCCGGATGTTCTCCATCAGGATGCGGTTGTGCTCCTCGGGGTGGCCGGCCTGCAGGGCGTCCCAGGCGGGATTCTGCAGGTACTGGGTGCACTCCATCTTCTTGCCCTGCTCCGCTCCCACCTTCTCAATGAGGCGCTGGCTGGGACCCAGGGTGGTCTCCACGGTGGCGATGAGGGCGATTTTCGTCCCCAGACGCACCGCCTCCTGGGCCATGGGCAGGTCGATCTTCATCACGGGGATGGAGACTTCCCTGGCATAGATGTCCGCCACTTCTCCCACGGTGGAGCAGGAGTTGACGATCAGATCCGCCCCGGAGATCTCCGCCGCCTTGGCGTAGAGGATCATGCGGTCGATGACGGCCTGGCTGGGGCCGCCGTTGGCCCGCACGTCATTGAGCAGGGTGCTGTCGGTTATGAACTCCACCCGCACCCCGGGGACCCGGGACTTCAGCAGGGCGATGGTGTCATCCCGCTTGGCGAAACTGGTCTGAAGAATGCATACATGTGGGGCTGCCATGGTGCGATCATCCTTTCCTTTTGTCATTCCCCCTCAGGGGTTCTTCCGGGCCTTCAGGGCCAGGGCCCTGCGGACGATGGAGTCCGTATCCATGCCGTGGTCCCGGTAGATGAGCTCCGGATCTCCGGACTCCCCGAAGCGGTCCTGGATGCCCACGATCTCCATGGGCACGGGCCGGTTCTGAACCACCACCTCGGCCACGGCGCTGCCCAGGCCGCCGAAGATGGTGTGGTCTTCAATGGTCATGATGGCCCCGGTGTCCCGGGCGGCGGAGAGTACCGCCTCTTTGTCCAGGGGCTTGATGGTGGACATGTCCACCACCCGCACGCCCACCCCCTGCTCCTGCAGGATGGCGGCGGCGTCCAGGGCCTTCTTCAGCAGGATGCCGGAGACAATCATGGTGAGATCCCGGCCGGTCTCCAGCACGGTGCGGGCCTTTCCGATCTCAAACACATAGTTCTCCGGGTCGAAGATGTCCGCCACCGGATTGCGGTGCAGCCGCACGTAGAGGGGACCGGTGAAGTCCACCGCCGCGTGGGCCAGGGAGCGGGCGGAGATGGCGTCCGCCGGCTGGACCACCGTCATGTTGGGGAAGGAGCGCATGATGGCCACGTCCTCGATGGCGGCGTGGGTGGCCCCGTCTCCTCCCACCTGAAGTCCCGCGTGGGTGCCTATGACCGTCACGTTCAGGTTGGGGTAGCACACGAAGGTGCGCACCTGCTCGCAGGCCCGCATGGAGGCGAAGACGGCGAAGGTGGCCAGAAACACCTTGTTGCCGCAGGCCGCCAGGCCCGCGGAGGCGGCCACCAGGTTCTGCTCGGCGATGCCGAAGGAGAACTCCCGCTCGGGGAACAGCTTGCCGAATCTGTCCAGGCCGCAGGTCTTGGTGTCCGCGTTGCACACCACAAAGTCATCCCGGGTTTTCCCGATCTCTATCAGCTCCTGGCCAAAGGCCATTCTGGTCGCAAGGGTCTTTGCCATCACACAACGCCTCCTTCCCTGATTTCCCCAAGGGCCTGCACCAGTTCCTCATCGCTGGGCGGTGACCCGTGCCACTTGGAATCGTCCTCCATGAATGAGACCCCCTTGCCCTTGACGGTGCGCATGAGGATCACGGTGGGGTGACGCATGGTTTTCGCGGTGTGCAGGGCGGTGAGCAGGTCCTTCATGTTGTGGCCGTTGACCTCCACCACCCGCCAGCCGAAGGCGCGCCACTTGTCCGCAATGGGCTCCACGTTCATGATCTCGTTGACCCAGCCGTTGATCTGGACCCCGTTGCAGTCCACAATGGCGATGAGGTTCTTCAGGTCGTGGTGGGTGGCCGCCATGGCCGCCTCCCACACCATGCCCTCCTGGATCTCCCCGTCTCCCAGCATCACATAGGTCATGTAGTCCTGGTGGTGGAGCCGGCCGGAGAGGGCCATGCCCACCCCAACCGCCAGGCCGTTGCCCAGGGAGCCGGCGGTCATGTCCACCCCGGGGGTCTTGTTCATGTCCGGGTGCCCCTGGAGAATGGAGTGGTACTGGCGCAGGGTGGTGAGCTGGGCGGGATCAAAGTAGCCTCTCCGGGCCAGGGCGGCGTAGAGGGCCGGACAGGAGTGGCCCTTGGAGAGGATGAACCGGTCCCGGTCCGGCCACCTGGGGTTCCTGGGGTCGATGTTCAGCACATGGAAGTACAGAGCGGTGATCATGTCAACCGCGGACAGGGACCCGCCGGGATGGCCGGCATTGGCGGCATGGATCATGGTGACGATGTCCTGCCGGAGCTGAACGGCCTGTGCCTCCAGCCGTTCCACATCCCGCTGGGTGAAGTAGTTGTGATTCACCTTCATCAGCCTTTCTCTCAGCTGCCGCCGTCCCGAAGGGCGGGGCGCTGGTTTCTTTGTGCCCCCATGATAGCCCCGGGGAGGGCTTCTGTCCAATTCCTCTTTGTGATTGCATCTATCATAAAAAATGATAAATCCCTCCCCCTCCCCTTGGCAGGGGGGCATTGGAGGGCTATAATGAAGCTGCCCCCCGGGGGAAGGGGGACAGGGGCACTGGCGTCTTGCATAAAGGCACCCGGGATAATTTGTGCAGAAAGACAGGGGATGGCCATGGAACTCTATCAGATGGAGTATGTGCTGGCGGTGGCGGACACGGGGAACTTCTCCCTGGCGGCCCGGGCCTGCCACGTGGGCCAGCCCGCCCTCTCCCAGCAGGTGGCCCGGCTGGAGAAGGAGCTGGGGGTGTCCCTCTTCGCCCGCTCCTCCCGCAGCGTGGTGCTCACCGAGGCGGGGCAGGAGTTTGTCCGCCGGGCCCGGGAGATCCTCCAGCGCTCCGAGGCCCTGCGCTCTGAGATGTACCGCTATGCGGGTCTGCGCAAGGGCACCTTGAACCTGGGGATCATCACCAGCCTGCAGTGCATCAACTTCGGGGCCATGCTGTCCGCCTTCTGCGGCACCTATGCGGACATCGCATTGAACATTGTCCAGGCGGGGACCTACCGGCTGCTGGACATGCTCACCGAGCGGACGGCGGATGTGGCCTTTCTCAACCGGCCCGGGGGCAGCTTCCCCTCCGCCCTGGACTTCCGCCGGCTGGGGGAGGACCGCTACTCCCTGGCGGTGCCCCGGCTCCACCCCCTGGCAGGGCGCAAGGAGGTGAGCCTCCGGGAGCTGGCGGGGGAGAAGTTCATCTTCCACCAGAACGGCCAGGTGGCCGCGGAGCTGTGCCGCAACGCCTGCCGGGAGGCGGGCTTCGAACCCCAGGTGGTGTGCCACTCCGCAGACCCCACCACCGGGCTGTACATGGTCCAGGGAGGGCTGGGGGTGGCCTTCCTGCCCTCCGAGGAGTTCCGCTCCCGGGACGTGCCCGGGGTGACGGAGCTGAAGATCACCGAGCCCATCATCAAGGAGGTGGGCATCGCCTGGAGGAGGGACGCCTCCTCGCCGGTGATCACTGCGGTGGTGCGCTTTGCGGAGGAGTGGGTGCGCTAGGAAAGCGATCTGCCCTTCCGGAAGTTCCAGGCCCCCCTTTGGGCTTCCACATCGTCAGGGCAGAGCCCTGCCACAGAGCTGTCTCTCCACGCCCTGCAGTGCCGGCCACCGGCCGGGGCGGAGGAGGGACTGGAGGAATGGATCCCCCCACAGATGCTGCCGGGGCGGGGCGGAGAGAACCTGCTCCAGGATCTGTCCCTGGGAAGCCCTACCAGCATACCGGTATACCGCATGGCAGTCCCGGAAACCTGGCGGGGAGGGGAGCAGGGCAGGGGACCGGATGCCGGCCTGCTGCCGGAACCGGTCTGCCGGAGAAGCCGGTCCCCTGGCGGGAGTTCCTGGAGCGGGACAGCTGCTGCCGAAGCCCCTCCCAGGGCGGAGAGGGAGGGTGGAGACTTAGAGAGGGGAGGAAAAGACGAAGCTGCCGCAGAGCCCGGAAGGAGGGGTTCTGCGGCAGCCGTACCTGGGGTGAGGAGGTGTCAGGAATTCTCTGCCTTGGCTTTTTTCTGCTTGCTCTGCTTGCGTAGGGAGGAGAGCACCATGAAGATGGCCAGGGCGAAGAGGACCAGGCAGATGGGGCTGGTGAGGGGGGCATAGCTGCCGTCGTTGGCCACCAGCATGCGGCGCAGGTTCTCCTCCGCCATGGGACCCAGGATCAGGGCCAGCAGGATGGGGGCCACCGGGAGCTTCACCTTCTGGAGGATGTACCCGATGACGCCGAAGGCCAGAGCGGTCCACACGTCGAAGATGTTGTTGCGCAGGGAGAAGGAACCCACCATGCACAATACGAAGATGATGGGCACCAGGATGTTCTTGTTGACTGCGATGACTTTGGTGAACAGGGGCAGGCCGGCGGTGGCGATGATGAACATGAAGATGTTGGCCACCACCATGGAGGCAAAGATCAGGTAGACCACGTCCTGGTGATCCCGGTACAGCAGGGGGCCGGGGGTCAGGCCCTGGATCATCAGGGCCCCGATGAGCACTGCGGTGACCGGGTCCCCGGGGACGCCCAGGGAGAGCATGGGGATCATGGCCCCGCCGCCCACGGCGTTGTTGGCCGACTCGGGGGCGGCCACGCCCTCGATGCAGCCGGTGCCGAACTCCTCCGAGTGCTTGGAGGAGCGCTTGGCCTCGCCGTAGGCCACGAAGCAGGCGATGTCCGAACCGGCACCGGGGATGCACCCGATGAAGGTGCCCAGGATGCCGGACTTGATGATGTGGACCATGCAGCGCTTGATGTCCGAGAGGGGGGAGAGCAGACGCTCCACCTTGCTCTTCACGGTCTTGGAGTGCTCAATGTTCTCAATGCTCACCAGGCACTCGGAGACGGCGAACAGCCCGATGAGCACCGGCACCAGCTCAAAGCCGTTGTACAGGTTCATGGAACCGAAGGTGAACCGGGGATAGCCGTCCATGGGGTCCAGCCCGATGCAGCACAGCAGAAGCCCCAGACCGGCGGAGATGAAGCCCTTCAGCAGGCTCTCCCCGGAGATGCTGACAATGACGGACAGACCGAAGAGGGCGATGACCGCAAACTCAGCGGAGGTGAAGTGCAGGGCGATCTTGGACATGGCGGGGGCGAAGAGGATCATGGCCGCCACGCCGATGAGACCGCCCACCGTGGAGGCGAAGATGGACATGCTCAGGGCCCTCCCCGCCTCCCCTTTCTTGGCCATGGCGTAGCCGTCAATGACGGTGGCCGCAGCAGCCGGGGTTCCGGGAGTGTTGAGGAGAATGGCGGAGATGGATCCGCCGTATACGGCCGAGCAGTAGATGCCCATCAGCATGGGCATGCCGTACTCCATGCTCATGGAGTAGGTGAAGGGCACCATCAGGGCCACGCCCATGGTGGCGGTAAGGCCGGGCAGTGCACCCACGATGATGCCGGCGGCAACGGAGAGAAAGACCAGCAGCAGACACTTGGGGTCGGTGAGCAGGTCCACCATGGCGCTGCCGAACAGAGCCAGATTTGTCATTCCGGAGCCTCCTTAAAGAATGCCTTCAAGTACGCCGGCAGGCAGCTTGGCGCCCAGGAAGTCGGCAAAGATCACATAGATGGCCACTGAGGTGACGACGCTGATGACGATCATCTGGATGTACTTCCGGTTCTGCAGCAGCAGCATGCCCAGAAAGCACAGGAGAATGGTGTCCAGCACAAAGCCCAGGGGCTTGAAGAGGGCGCAGTAGGCCACAAAGAGGGCCACACCCAGGCAGGCCCGCTTCAGCCCGCTGGTGACGGGAACGGTCTCATTAATGTCCGCACCCTTTCCCATCAGGGAGCGGACGATGAGCACCACACACAGGATGATCACCAGACCGGCTATCAGGGTGGGGAAGTAGGCGGCACCCGGGTCCACCGCACTCTGGTTGGGAGGGAATCCGGCCGCCGTCACAATGACATAGACACTGATGAGGATGCCCACGACTCCTATCCCGATATTGGCGAATTTCAAGGTATCAACCTCCGTATCTCAGGAAAACAGGTGAAAACAGGGGAAGAGGCTGCGGGAGCAGCCTCTCTCCCCGGAGATTGTGCCACCTTACTGGGCCAGGCCCAGATCCTTCATCAGGGCGGTGACGGTCTCCAGATCTTCCGCCAGGAAGGCCTCCCAGTCGGCGTGATTCATGTAGGCGGGGACCATGCCGGCGTTCTTGCAGTAGGTCTGATAGGACTCGGAGTTGTAGGCATCGGTGAGCAGGCCCTCTCAGGCGGCCTTCACTTCGTCAGAGACGCTGTTGGGGCAGAACATGCCCTGGAAGGAACCGCCCACGCAGTCGAAGCCCTGCTCGGCGCAGGTGGGATAGTCGGGATAGTCAGGCAGCCGCTCCTCGGTCATGATGCCCAGGATCTTCATGTCTCCGGACTGGACATAGGCGTGGGACACGGACAGCTCGGTGGTGGTGACGTCGATCTCACCGGCCAGCATGGCGGTGGCGGCGGAGGCGGCCCCGTCATAGGGGACAGTGGTAAGGTGAACTACTCGGTGCTGAAGCGCCGAGCATCAGCGGCGATACAAAGGCCCACTG
>CAYXVN010000120.1:0-8025 GCA_964468565.1 uncultured Oscillospiraceae bacterium
TTGCCCTGCTGGATGTGGTTGTCCAGCATGGCGGCCAGCAGGTTGTTGGCTGCGCCGATGGCGTGGAAGTCCCCGGTGAAGTGCAGGTTGATGTCCTCCATGGGCACCACCTGGGCGTACCCGCCTCCGGCGGCACCCCCCTTGATGCCGAAGACCGGTCCCAGGGAGGGCTCCCGCAGGGCCACAATGGATCTGGCCCCGATCCTGCGCAGACCGTCCGCCAGTCCCACCGAGGTGGTGGTCTTGCCCTCTCCCGCCGGCGTGGGGGTGATGGCGGTCACCAGGATCAGCTTTCCGTCGGGGGCATCCGTCTCCCGCAGGAGCCTGTTGTCCACCTTGGCCTTCCAGGGCCCATACAGCTCCAGGTACTTCCCGTCCACACCTGCCAGCGCGGCGATCTCCGTGATGGGTCGGGGCGTATGGGCCTGGGCGATTTCCAGATCGGATCTGTATTCCATTCGCAATTCTCCTTCCGATGTCCGCAGTACCTGCGGGGGCGTGCATGTTGATTATAGGACAGCCGGGAGCGTTTGTACAGCCCCTTTTATGCTCTCCCAACTTTTCCGTCCCCGGGGGGCCGGGCACTTTCATGCTTCAGCGCACTGCTGTATGATTGTATTGCTACATCGATGCAACCCTTTATGAATCTGCAGAATCTGACGGAATCCTCCCGGAAAACCCTTTGCCGTCTGTGGGAAAATATAGTATACTGGGCTGGCAGGATGGGGCCGCCCTGCCGGCCTGCTGCAATCGCCTGTACGAGAGGAGCTGTTTGATCATGGAAAACCCGAAAAATCTGAAGTTTGTGGTTCTGGACGGCCACAGCCTGACCCTGGAGAGCTTCATTGCCGTGGCCCGCTACGGCGCCACCGTCAGCCTGGCTCCCTCCGCCATGACGGCAATGCAGAAGTCCCGCGCCCTGGCCGAGAAGATCGGCGCGGAGCGGCGGGTTGCCTACGGCATCACCACCGGGTTCGGCGACTTTGCCACCGTGGCCGTTCCGGAGGAGATGAGCGCCACCCTGTCCACCAATCTGATTCTCAGCCACTGCACCGGCACCGGGGACCCCTATCCGGAGGAGGCGGTCCGGGGCATGATGCTGCTGCGGGCCAACGCCCTGTGCGTGGGCATCAGCGGCGTGCGGCCTCTGCTGGTGGAGATGCTCATTGCCATGCTGAACAGGGGAGTCACCCCCATCGTGCCGGAGAAGGGCTCCCTGGGGGCCTCCGGCGACCTGGCCCCCCTCTCCCACATGGGGCTGGTGCTGCTGGGCCGGGGGGAGGCCACCTACCAGGGTGAGCGGCTTCCCGGTGCCGAGGCCATGGCCCGGGCGGGCATCCCCACCCTCTCCACCCTGGTCAGCAAGGAGGGGCTGGGCATTACCAACGGGACCTGCGCCATGACCAGCGTGGGGGCCCTCCACCTCTATGACACCTTCCAGGCCGCCCGGCTGGCGGACCTGATCGGCGCCCTCTCCCTCACCGCCCTCACCGGCCAGCTGGACGCCTTCCAGGAGCGCATGCACGCCGCCCGGGGACAGAAGGGGCAGATCCAGGTTGCCCGCAACCTGCGCATGCTCACCCGGGGCAGCGAGATTCTGCGCAAGTGCCAGGGAGACCGGGTTCAGGACGCCTACGCCCTGCGCTGCATGCCTCAGGTCCACGGTGCGGTGCGGGATGCCCTGGAGTTCGTGGCCTCCAAGGTGGCCATTGAGCTCAACGCCGTCACCGACAATCCCCTCATGTTCCTGGAGGACGAGGCGGTGATCTCCGGAGGCAACTTCCACGGCGAACCCATGGCCCTGCCCTTTGACTTTCTGGGCATCGCCTGCGCGGAGCTGGCCAGCATCTCCGAGCGTCGCATCGAGCGCATGGTCAATGCCGCCCTCTCCAACGGCCTCACCCCCTTCCTCACCACGGAGGGAGGGGTCAACAGCGGCTTCATGATCGTGCAGTACACCGCCGCCTCCCTGGTCTCGGAGAACAAGGTCCTCTCCCACCCCGCCTGCGTGGACTCCATCCCCTCCTCCGCAAACCAGGAGGACTTCGTCTCCATGGGCACCACCGCCGCCCGCAAGGCGGGAGACATTCTCCAGAACACCCTCTCCGTTCTGGCCTACGAACTGCTCACCGCCTGCCAGGCGGTGGACATCCGCCGGCGCAGGGGCACCCACGGCAGGGGCCTCTCCCCGGTCCACCAGGCCATCTTTGCCCATGTGCGGGAGAAGGTCCCCTTCTACGACGTGGACCGGGAGATCTGGCCGGACATCCGGGAGGTGGAGAAGATGGTGCGCAGCGGCGAACTGCTGGACATCGCCCAGGAGATGCTCCCCGCTTTCCGCTGAGCCTCCCCCCTCCCCTTCGGCAACCCCCTCTTCCCTTCCGGCGCATTTCGTGATATGATAAGGGGCAGTCCATCGCCGGGAACTGCCGGCGGAAAGGAGCGTCTTCCCCATGCCGCGACTTGACCCCGGACGGGATGCCGCACTGGATGAGCTGTTTGAGGCCATTCTCTGCCTGGAAAACATAGAGGAGTGCCGGGCCTTCTTCGGAGACCTGTGCACCATGCAGGAGCTGCTCAGCTTCACCAGCCGCCTGCAGATCGCCAAACTGCTGTACCAGGGGGAGACCTACCAGTCGGTGCGCAGCCGCGTTCCGGTGAGCAGTTCCACCATCACCCGCATCAGCACCGAGATGCAGTACGGCTCGGGGGGCTACGAAACCGTGCTGCGCCGTCTGGAGCAGCGCAGGCAGCAGGCCGCAAATCCGAAACAGGAGCCCTCCGAGGATTCCTGAACCTGAAAACAGCAGACTTCCCCCCAGGGGAAGTCTGCTGCTTTGCTGTCTGTCCTGAGTCTCAGCCCTTGAGGCTCTCCGCCCAGGCGGCATATTTGGCCACCTTGGCATCTGCGTCCTCCTTGGAGGAGCCGCTGGTCAGAATATAGACCTTGACCTTGGGCTCGGTGCCGGAGGGACGGACGATGAGGCTGGTGGCATCCTCCATCTCGTAGCGCAGCACGTTGGAGCCGGACAGCTCCATGGTGCTTCTGGCGCCGGTGGCGGTATCCCTGACGGAGCCGTCCGTGTAGTCCTTCTGCTGGAGGACCTTCACACCCTGGATCTCCATGGGGGGATTGCTGCGCAGGTCGTCCATCAGCTGGGCCATCTTCTTCAGGCCGTCCAGACCTGGCATGACCAGGTTCATGGTCTTCTCCGCATAGTAGCCGTACTTGCGGAACAGGGCCTGGAGGGCGTCGTAGAGGGTCATGCCCTGGGAGGCATACCAGGCGGCCATCTCGGTCATGGCCACGGCGGTTGTCACCGCATCCTTGTCCCGCACGAAGCTGCCCAGCATGTAGCCGTAGGACTCCTCAAAGGACATGATCACATTGCCCTCGCCGCTGCTCTCCAGCTGGTCCTTCTTCTGGGCCAGGAACTTGAATCCGGTGAAGGTGTCATAGCACTTCAGACCGTTGACCTCGCAGACCTTACGGGCCATCTCGGTGGAGACCAGGCTCTTCAGGGCCACCGGATTGGGGGGCATGGTCCCGGTGCGCCGCTTGGCCCCGATCTCATAGTCCAGCAGCAGCACTCCGGACTGGTTGCCGGTGAGGACCCGGTACTCCCCGTCGCCGGTGCGCACCATCAGGCCCACCCGGTCGGCGTCCGGGTCGGAGCCCAGGATGAAGTCGGCCCCGTTGGCCTTGGCCAGATCCACCGCCAGATAGAAGCCCTCGGGGTTCTCCGGGTTGGGGGAGACCACCGTGGGGAAGTTGCCGTCGATGACCATCTGCTCCGGGACACAGATCACGTGCTTCATGCCCGCCCTCTTAAGGGCCTCGGGAATCAGCCGGTAGCCGGTGCCGTGGAAGGGGGTGTAGACCATTTTGAAGGTATCCGCCATCTGACCGATGATCGACGGGTCGCTGATCTGGGAGAGGGCGTGGGCCAGGAACTTCTCATCGGTCTCCTCCCCCATGAGGACGATCAGACCCTGGGAAACGGCCTGGTCATAGTCCATGGTCTTCACAGAGGAGAACACATCCATCTCCTGCATCATGCGGGAGACCTCATCCGCGTGCTCAGGGGGCAGCTGGGCGCCGTCCTCCCAGTAGACCTTGTAGCCGTTGTACTCCTTGGGGTTGTGGCTGGCGGTGATGTTGATGCCGGCGATGCAGTGGTACTCCCGGATGGCAAAGGACAGCTCGGGGGTGGGACGCAGGGACTCAAACAGCCGCACATGGATCCCGTTGGCCGCCATGACACAGGCGGACTCCCGGGCAAAGGTCTGGGAGTTGTTCCGGCAGTCAAAGCAGATGGCAACCCCCCGGGCGGCGGCCTCAGGACCCTCGTTGAGAATCAGCTGGGCAAAGGCCTGGGTGGTATGGCGGACCACATGGACGTTCATCCGGTACAGGCCGGTACTCATGGTACCCCGCAGGCCGGCGGTACCGAACTCCAGCTGAGAGAAAAACCGGGATTCGATCTCCTTCTCGTCGCCGCGGATGGCCTCCAGTTCCGCCTTCTCCTCCGCAGAGAGGGCAGGGCTGGCCAGCCAGGCCTCGTACGCGTCACGATAGGACATGGTAACATTACCTCCAATGCGAATTATCTTCTTCCAGATCAGGATTTCCCCGTTCCAGTGTGATGTCATTATACCATTCTTTTCCGCAAAATGCCAGGGGATTTTCCCGTCAGGGGGATTTTTTCCCCGCCTCCCCCGGCAGGCCTCCTCCGGGCACCAGGGCCGCCATGTCTTCAGGCAGGGGGGCCTCAAATTCCAGCCGCTCTCCCCGGATGGGGTGGAGAAAGGACAGCCGGGCGGAGTGGAGGGCGGGACGGGCTATCACCTCCCGCTCCTCCCTTCCATAGAGGAAATCCCCCGTCAGGGGGCAGCCCAGCAGGGCCATGTGGACCCGGATCTGGTGGGTGCGGCCGGTGTCCAGGTGCAGGCGCACCAGGGAGCGCCGCCCGTCGGAGCAGAGCACCTCATAGCGGGTGCGGGCCGGCTTCCCGTCCGGCCGCACCTCCTGCTCCACCAGGGAACCCGCCTTCGGACCCAGGGGGGCCTCCACCACCCCGGCGGAGGGAACCGGGCACCCCTCACACAGGGCCAGGTAGCTGCGCTCAAAGGCCTGGGTGTGCAGCTGGCCCTTAAGCACCTCCTGGGCGTGGGCGTGGCGGGCCGTCACCAGCAGGCCGGAGGTGCCCCGGTCCAGACGGTGCACCGGGTGAAAGTCCCCCTCCTGCCCCGTCCGGTCGTAATAATCCAGAAGAAAGTTGCCCAGAGTGTCCAGATAATGGCCCGGCCCGGGGTGCACCGCCACCCCGGCGGCCTTGTTCACCACCAGCAGGTCCTCATCCTCGTAGACAATGTCCAGGGGACCGGGGACGGGCACGATGCCGCTGCGGCGCTCCCCGTCGGAGAGGCGCACGGAGAGCACCTGTCCCGGGGCGGGACGGTAATCCGTGTGGACCCGGACCCCATCCGCCAGAATGCCGTCCTCCATCCACTTCGCCCGCCGCAGCACCGAACTGCTCAGTCCGAACCAGCGCCGCAGCAGCACATCCGTCCGGGTTCCGGCCTCCTCCGGAGAGACCCTGCCCTCCAGCCGCCGGCTCACGGTGTGTCCCTCCGCCAGGCTCTCCCGGATCCGGGGGAGCGGATCCCGGCAGCCGGAAGGCCCCGGTCTCCCCACGTGTTTCTCCGCTCCCGGGGCATCCCCATGGGGAGAGGTGCCGGAAAGTCCTCTCTCCCGTCCCGGAGCCGGATTTCCATGGCCAATCTCCCTCCCCCCATTGGGTCCGTGACCGGGCTCCGTCCCCCCGCCCTCTGCCGGCCGGGCCGGAGACTCCCTCCGCCCCAAAGGCAGCAGGGCTCCCCGGCACGGGGGAGCCCTGCAGGCTCAGGAACCGGATCCTGCATCATTCAGCTTTCCGCCTCCCCGGTTCTTCGCCGAGCGGATGAACTCCCGGAAGAGGGGATGGGCCCGGTTGGGCCGGGATTTCAGCTCCGGGTGGAACTGGACCCCCACAAACCAGGGGTGATCCGGAATCTCCACGATCTCCACCAGAGTGCCGTCCGGGGACAGCCCGGCAGGAACCAGCCCCGCCTGCTCCAGGTCCTGGCGGAAGTCGTTGTTGAACTCGTAGCGGTGGCGGTGGCGCTCGGCGATCTCCAGACAGCCGTAGGCGGCCTGGGTGAAGGTATTCTCCCGGACCCGGCAGGGGTAGGACCCCAGGCGCATGGTTCCCCCCTTGGCGGTGATGCCCCGCTGGTCCGGCATCAGGTCAATGACGGGATGGCGGGTGTAGGCGCTGAACTCGCTGGAGTGGGCGTCCTCCCAGCCGCAGACGTGGCGGGCGTACTCGATGACCGCCATCTGCATCCCCAGGCAGATGCCCAGGAAGGGCACCTTCTGCTCCCGGGCGTAGCGCACCGCCGCAATCTTGCCCTCGATGCCCCGGTCTCCGAACCCCCCGGGCACCAGAATCCCCTGAGCCCCCGCCAGAAGGGAGGGGGCGCTCTCCTCCGTCACGGTCTCGCTGTCCACCCAGCGGATGTGCACCTTCACCCCGTTCTCGATGCCCCCGTGGGTGAGGGCCTCCGCCACCGAGAGATAGGCGTCGTGGAGGGCCACGTACTTGCCCACCAGGGCGATTTCCACCTCTCCGGTGGGATTTTTCGCCTTCCACACCATGGTGGCCCACTCCGTCAGGTCCGGCATGTGGCAGATGAGTCCCAGCCGGCGCACCACCACATCCGCCAGGCCCTCCCGCTCCAGCATAAGGGGCACCTCGTAGAGGATGTCCGCCGTCAGATTGGGAATGGCGTGGTCCCGGGGAATGTTGCAGAAAAGGGCAATCTTGTCCAGGATATCCTGGGGAACCGGGGAGTCGCTGCGGCAGACAATCACGTCCGGCTGAATGCCCAGACTGAGCAGTTCCTTGGCCGAGTGCTGGGTGGGCTTGCTCTTCAGCTCCCCGGTGCCGGGAATGGAGACGATGAGGGAGACGTGGATGAACATCACATTATGTCTGCCCCGCTCCGCCGCCACCTGGCGGATGGACTCCAGGAAGGGCTGGGACTCGATGTCGCCCACGGTGCCCCCGATCTCCACAATGGCCACATCCGTGTCCGGGGTGTCCAGGGCATAGATGTTTCGCTTGATCTCATTGGTGATGTGGGGGATGATCTGAACGGTTCCCCCCAGAAAGTCCCCGGCCCGCTCCCGGTTGAGCACATTCCAGTAGACCCTTCCGGCGGAGACCGAGGAGTTGAAGGTCAGATTCTCATCGATGAAGCGCTCGTAGTGGCCCAGATCCAGGTCGGTCTCCGTGCCGTCGTCCGTCACGAAGACCTCCCCGTGCTGATAGGGGGACATGGTGCCCGGATCCACGTTCAGATAGGGATCCAGCTTCTGGACCCTCACCCGCAGCCCCCGCTGCTTCAGAAGCCGCCCCAGGGAGGCCGCCGTAATGCCCTTGCCCAGACCGGACACCACGCCGCCGGTGACGAATATGTACTTGACCGCCATGACGCATCCCTCCGAAAAATGCAGGATTCCATTCAAAAAGCTGCATCTTATTCTACCGTAGGCCCAGGCGCCGCGTCAATCGGGAAAAGGGCCAAAAATGCGTGGGGAAAAACGGACCTGTTTGCCCCGGTCTCAGCGCCATGGGGTGGCGGATGTGGATGGCCATGGCGTGCTCCGCCCCCTCCCCACCCCGGCGCTCCGGAAACTCCATCAGCAGCTTGTGGTCCCGCAGCGTCACCCGGACCAGTTCCTCCGGATGTCCGCCGCTGCCGATGGCGGTGTCCCCCGCCCGGATGCAGCGCTCCACCTGGGTCCCCTGGCGGAGAATCTCCTTCAGTTCCTCCTCCGTGGCCCGGCGGCAGGCCAGGACTGAAGTTACGGGCACCAATTATTCCCGTTTAACCTGACTTATACCATGCTGTGGTCCCAGACACACGTCACATGGATGCAGCAGTGGTGCGGGCCAGCCCCGGGGTTCCTCCCGGTTG
>CAYXVN010000121.1:0-3166 GCA_964468565.1 uncultured Oscillospiraceae bacterium
GGGCCGGGGATCTGCCTGGGGGCGGCGGAGGCGGGGCTCCCCAGGACGGCTCCTGGCCCCAGGGGAAGGGCGGGGGCACAGGGGATTCCGCCGGTCCTGCTTCCCTTCCCTCCGGCCCTCTGTCCGGGCGGGGGGAAACGGCAGGTCTCCCCGGCGGGAAGGGCGGCTGGGGATCCGGCCGGGTGATGAACTCAGAAACGGGATGGGAATCACCCCGCCCGGGTGCAGGAGGTTCCCGCCCGGCGGGGGGCTCAGGCCGCCTTGCCGGCTCCCCTGCCTCCGGCCCACGGCCGGGACAGGGCGGGGCCGGGGGTCTGCCTGGGGGAGGCGGTACATCCTGCCAGTTCCATCTGCCGGCTCCCGGCCAGATGGGCCTCTCCGGCCTGGGGCGAACCTCCGTACCGCAATGGATGCAGAAAGCCGCTCCCGGCAGCAGCTGGGCTGCGCACACCGGGCACAGGACGGAAGCGGACAGCAGCGGGGTGCCACACCAGCTGCAGAATCTCGCCTCCTCGGATACCCTGGCGCCGCAGGCTGGACAGTATCTGCTCATGATAAGTCTCCTTTCGTGTATTCCCGCTCCCGGTGACTGCCGGAGCGGGAGGGATGAGCGGGGGCAGCAGGAACTCCACCGGAGGGGCACCCTGCCCGTTTTCAGGGCCTCTCCCGGGGGAAGAATCCTGGGCACTCCCCGAGGTTTATTGTATCATAATGCAAATCATGGGCAAAGATGGTATTTTATACAAATTCTTTACCAGGCCTCTGTGCACAATCACGAAATTCCAATTGCCAGGGTGCCGGAGGACCGGGCACCCCGGCGGGCAGAAATCCCGCCCCCGGAATTTCCCCGGAGGCGGGATCTGATGCTGTGTGGAAGAGATTGCGGGGGCCTGAAAAGGCGGGGTGCGGAAAGCTGCTGAGTGCCGGCGGGAGGGTTTCTTGCAGGCTCCGGGCAGATGTGATATGATGGGAAAACCTGCAGGCGCTGTGGCGGCGGGAGGCGGGAGGCGGGATTCAGACCGCAGGCTCTCCCAGGTAGAGCAGGGTTCCGTCCTCTGCCCTGGAGAACCGGCAGAAGAACTGGTCATAGGCGATCCAGCTCTCCCGGGGATAGTTGGCATGGGTCATGTCCCGGACCGAGCCTACGGTCAGCATGGGCACTCCTCTGTCATTGGGGTACACATACCAGTGGATCTCCCCGCAGGTGTACTGGAGAGGCGTCTCCCTCAGATGCCAGATGCCTATGAGATTCTTCAGGAAGTCGGCAATGGGCCTGGCCACATGGTACTCCAGCTGTCCCTCCTTCCGGTCCACACACAGCCAGTCCCTGTCCCCGAAGAGAAACATGAAGGGCACCGGCGGGTCGATGGTCTCCGGCAGGGGATCCGGAAAGTCCGGATTCACCAGCGCGGACCAGGGAGAGACGGCAGCGAAGATCCGTGGCGCCCGGATGGCCAGGGAGGCAGTCATCATGCCGCCGCTGGACTGACCGCAGGCATAAATGCGGGAGCGGTCCACCGCAGTCCGGCTGGAGATATCCTCAATGACAGCCAGTACAAAGGCGCCGTCGTCCATCCGCTCCTCCCCGTATCTGCCGTTCCACAGAAGGATGTTGCGCAGACCGCCGGGACGCTGCTGGTACACCCCGGACTCGGGGAAAAAGGCGATGAAGCCCCGCTCCTCCGCCACCCGGGTCATGCCGGACAGGTCCGGGAAGCTGTCCGCACTGCCGCCCCTGCCGTGCATGACGGCCACCAGCGGCACCGGTGTTCCCAAGGCCCGCACCCGGTCGGGGACATACTCATACCAGATCCGGGTGAAGCCCCCCAGCTCCATGGTGTGCTTCTCCAGCCCGTAGTCCTCCGGATCCAGGAAGGTGCGAAGGGCCTTGGTGCCGAAGCTGCGGTGGCGTCTGGCCTGGCGCAGAAAGGCCCACACCGCATCCGCAAACTCCCCGTCCGGCTCTCCGGAAAACCCGTTTGTGACCCGCACCTGGGCGATTTTCTCCTCGTTGACCTGCCCGGTGCGGCAGAGGGTCCGGGGAAACCACACCTGGTCGGCAAACCGGCAGGAGAAGGGTTCGGAGGCTGCGTCGTTCTGGGCCTTCCAGTAGGCACAGACGCTGGCGTTGGCACCCTCATTGCTGCTCCAGGCCATCCACACCGGCAGCTGGACCTTGTCCCCGCTGACGGACAGCTCGGTCGCCCCGGTGTCCACCCCGGCAGCCGTTACCGTGGCATTGCACATGGCGTCCTCCGTCAGATCCCCGAAGGTGGCAAGGCCGGACCACTCGGAGGTCATCTTCATGGCGGCCTGCTGGGCAATGACCGCTCCCCTGCCCACACCCACTCCATAGATATTGTCCTGCATGGTGACGTAGTGGCGGCGGGACTGAATCTCCATGTACACCCGGTTCATCCAGTCTCCATCGGTGCCGTCTGTCTGCCAGAGGCCATTTTCCGGGACCAGCACATGGAGAAAGAGCTTCTCCCGGTCCGCCAGGGCCTTCCAGGGGCTGTGTTCCAGCCAGTCCGCCGGGGAGACTCCCTCCGGGGAAGCCACCACCAGACAGGGGCTGTTGTACAGCAGCCCGGGGGTCAGCCAGGTGTAGAAGGTCCGCTGCTTTCCGTTCCACTCGGAGGTCTCCTCATAGAGCCCCTGGAACAGGCAGCGGCGCATGTTGCTGCGGTCAATCTCCAGATCCCCGGTGTCCGGGGGAAAGTGTCTGATTTCCATGGATAAACCTCCTCACTCAGTACATGGGAAACACGGTCATGATCCAGCCCACCGAAACGGTGCACAGTATGATGGCGGGGAGAATGGACTGCTTCACGCAGGATTTCAGGTCATAGCCACCGGCGGCCATGCACATGGGCACGGCAGGTGTGGCCATGGGAGTCATGAAAGAACTGAGACAGGCGGACTGGACCAGGATGATGATTCCCACGGGATTGGCATTGAGGGCCTTGCATGCCAGAATGGCGATGGGGATGAAGATGATCATCACGGTGCGGTTCATCATGACCTGGGTCAGCAGGAAGGGCACGATGAAGAAGACAAACCCGATGAGGTAGGGATTGCTGATCCGGGAGACAACATCCGCCAGAATGCCGCCTACCAGCTCGCCTGCGCCGGTCTGGGTGAGGGCGCCGCCCATGCCCAGAGC
>CAYXVN010000121.1:3266-8018 GCA_964468565.1 uncultured Oscillospiraceae bacterium
CCGGTGATGCAGATGACCCAGGTCTCGATCTTCAGCTGGGGCTGGAAGATGAGGGCCACGGTGGTGAGAATGAAGATGATGTATCCGGCCTTCTCCTGGAAGGGCGGCAGAGGCTCCCTGTTTTCCTTGCGTGCCTCCAGACCGGTGGCCTTCACCACGGGGGCATCCGGGGCAAACTTCGGGGCAAGGAAGATGCAGTACACCATCACCGCCAGCAGCATGGGGAGACGGGCCTTCATGGGATCCGTCAGTGCCACGGTGTAGGTGGTGTAATCGTTGGCCTGCAGATACCCGTTCAGCTCTGCAAACTGGGTGGCACCGCTGCCCAGGGGCAGGGCGGAAATGGTGGAGATGCTGACGATGACCAGGGGGAACAGCACCTTGGAAGGGCTGATGTTCAGCTCCTCACAGCTGGCGATCAGCATGGGGGCCATGATGCCGAAGACAATGACGGAACTCTGGATGAACTGGGCCAGCAGCGCGGTGATGACCACATACCCCAGCATGACCATGGTCAGAGATCCGTGGGCGATGCGGTTGACACTGGAGGCGCACTTTTTCACGAACTGGGTGCGGTTGAACCCGGCGGCCACCACGAACATGGAGAGCATCATGATGCCGTTGGTATTGCCGAAGTAGCCGGCAGCCACAGCGGGATCCAGACAGCCGGTGAGGACAAAGGCCATCATGCTGATCAGCGCGGTCAGTCCCATGGGGATCTTCCCGATGATGTAGCTGGCCATGGTCAGCACACAGATGATGAGGCAGATAACCAGATGTGTCGGTTCCACGGGAAATCATCCTTTCCTGTTTTCCTGTTTGATGATGGAGGTCAGACGAAGCGGCAGACGTGGTCCACCGCCACATCCGAGAAGCCCAGGGCCTCCGCCTTGGTGAGCCTGCCGCTGCACACCTCCCCGATGACCTGCAGCAGCCGGCCGCCCATCTCCTGGTACGTCTGGGTGCCCTCCACAATGGCGCTCAGGTCCACATCCATGTTGTCCTCCATCCTCTGCCAGGTGCGGGCGTTGGCGGTGACCTTCAGCACCGGGACAATGGCATTTCCCGTGGGAGTCCCCCGGCCGGTGGTGAAGATGATGGCATTGCAGCCCCCCGCCACCATGGAGGTGATGGAGGCGATGTCGTAGCCGGCGGTGTCCATCAGGATGGCCCCCTGCTTTGTGGGGCGCTCCGCCTGGCCCAGCACCTCCACCACGGGGCGGGTGCCGCCCTTGCGGATGCAGCCCAGGCTCTTCTCGTCCAGGGTGGACAGTCCCCCCGCCTTGTTGCCCGGGGTGGGCTGACCGGCCCGGCAGTCCTGTCCGGCGGCCTTCAGGTGCTCCTCATAGGCCTGGCACACCCGGATGATCCGGTTGTGGATCTCCGGGGTGGCGCCCCGCCGGGCCAGAACATGTTCCGCCCCGATCCACTCCACCGCCTCGCTCATGATGGTGGAGGCCCCCAGGTCGATGAGCCGGTCGCTCAGCTCCCCCACCGCCGGATTGGCGGCGATGCCGGAGGTGGCGTCAGAACCTCCGCACTCGATGCCCAGCAGCAGATTGGAGATGTCAACCCGCTCCTTCTGCTGCATGGCGGCCTGGGCGGCCATGTCCCGGGCGGCCCGGACCGCCTTCTCCATGGTCTTCAGCGTGCCCCCCTCGTCCTGAATGCCGAAGGAGACCACCGGCTTTGCGGTCATGGAGCGGATCTTCTCCGCCAGCTCCCGGTGGGGCACGGTCTCACAGCCCAGCCCGATGACCACCACACCCCAGACATTGGGATTGCAGGCAAAGCCGGTAAGCACTTTCTGGCTCATGGCGGTGTTGGCTGCCACATCCGAACAGCCGGTGTTGAAGACGATGTTCACTGCCCCCCGCACCTGACCTGCCACCACCCGGCATGTCTCGCTGGCACAGGCACAGGTGGGGAGAACCAGGACGTGGTTGCGGATGCCCGCCCGGCCCTCACTGCGCCGGTATCCCCAGAATTCCATGTTCCTTTCCCTCCTCTTTTTACAGCGGCAGCAGCTCGCTGTCGTAATCCCGCGGTACGCTGAACAGATTGTGGTGGGCCACCCAGTGGCCGGCGGAGATGTCCTCCGAGGTGCGCCCCAGGCTCTCCCCGTACTTGATGACCTCCCCGCCCTGGGGGATGTCCCGCAGGGCCACCTTGTGGCAGTAGGGGATGTCCTCCAGGGCGGTGAGGGTGAGGACCTGCTCCCCCCTGCGCCACACCACCTGAGTACCCGCCGCCACATCCGCCATGCAGGTGACCACGTTGTCCGAGGGATCCATCAGCAGGGCGTTGATTTTCATGGTTCATTCTCCTTTCTCCAGCCGGACTTCGCTCTCCCGGGATGGTTTCAGCATATCACCCGCGGATTATCATCTCAAATTTATAATATTTAAAATAATATAAATTTCACTTATATAAAAGGGCGAAAGGAGGCCCCTCCATGGAGCCGGAACTGAAGTACATCTGCCAGGTGTGCCAGGATGGCAGCATCTCCCGGGCGGCGGAGCACCTGTGCATCACCCAGCCCGCCCTCAGCATTGCCATCTCCAAAGTGGAGGAGAGGCTGGGCATGCCCCTCTTCGACCGCAGCACCCGGCCCCTCACCCTCACCCAGGCGGGAGCGGTCTACGTGGAGGCCGCCCGCCAGATGATGATTCTGGAGCAGGAGCGGGATCAGCAGCTGGAGGACATCCGCACCCTGAACGCCGGCACCCTGTGCATTGGGGGAACCCACTATCTTAACGCCTGCATCCTCCCCGCCATCCTCACCGGCTTTCACCGCAGGTACCCGAAAATCCGCCTGGAACTGGTGGAGGCCAGCGCGGCGGAACTGGCCCAGCGGCTCACCCAGCGGGAGCTGGATCTCACCCTGAACTGTGATCCCGTCTTCTTCCGCAGATTCCGGCACATCCCCGCCTTCTGCGACCACATTCTCCTGGCGGTCCCCCAGGAAGATCCTCTGAACGGAGATCTCACCGGGGCAGCCCTTACGGCGGCGGATGTGCTTCGGGGAGCCCACCTGGAGGAGGACTGCCCGGCCCTGGATCTTGCCACCTTCCGGGATCTGGAGTTCATCCTGCTGACGGAGGGCAACAACCTCCACGACCGCAGCCACCAGATGTTTCAGGAGGCGGGCTTCTCCCCCAGGGTTCTGATGGAGGTGGCCCAGCTGGTCACCGCCTGCCAGCTGGCGGAACACGCCATGGCCGCCACCTTCATCAGCGACCGGCTGGTGACGGAGGAGTACGGGCATCTGTGCTACTACCGCCTGAACTCCCCCCTGGCGCAGCGGCTGTTCTATCTGCTGCTGCCGGAGCGGAAATACACCCCCTTCGCCGTAAGGGCCTTTGTCAGCTACTTCTCTGAGGTGTCCCCCATGCCGTGAGAGCGGATCCTCCCTGCTGTCTTCCGGCGCCGGGGCTGACTCCCTGCCGCCGGAGGCCGCAGCGCCACGGCTGCTCTCCCCACCTGCCCTCGCCGCCCTCCCCCTGCAGGAGAGGTGCCGGAGGCCACCGCCAGAGGGGACATCCTCTGCTGCTGCGCACCCTCCGGTCCGGACCCATTCCCACCCTCACCGGACAGCAGGAGCCCCGGACTTTCCCCCCCCACCGGCCAGGCGCTGCACATCCCCGGAAAAGCCACAGTCACTCGGTGCCGGGGCGGCAGAACCGGAACTGTCCTGTTCTCCCTCTGCCCCCTGTCGCCCCAGACCTTTCAGGGAGGTGAGACTGAACCTCTCTGCCGGCTTCCCCGCAGGACGCCACAGCCCTGGTGCCGGCCCCGGAGAGAGGATCCCCGGGAAAGGTCCGGAGAAACTGCTCACCCCCGCTGTGCCGGAGGCGCTTCCACCCTGCCCTGACCCCGAAGCACCGGAGGGGCCCGGTCTCCCCGGTCTGTCCCCCTCCCGCTCCAGGGGCTGCATCTGGCCGGTGTGTCCCCGGGTCGCCCCGTCCCGGCGGCCTCCCCCGCCTCGGAGCTGAGACAGAACACCTGCATGCCCATCTCCCCCAGGCCAGGGCTGCCGGAGGAGGACCTGCCCCTCCCGGCCGGATCTCCCAAGGGGAGGAACCCTCGCCCCCTCCGCCGGGGCGCAGGGACCCGGGACCCTCCAGAGGGGGGATTCCGGTGTCTGCAATGCCCGGCAGCCGGGCTCTGGCAGACACCGCAGGGGTGAAATTCCTCCCTCCCGGACTCTCCCCGTGGCCCGGGCAGAAAACCATGATCTGGAACATATTTAATCGGATTGCAGATTCTGGAAGGCATTCCCCGACAGATCCATGGCCATTTTCTCAGGGCTGACCTCCTCTTCCCGCCCCATCTCCTGCACCGGATCCCCGTTTTTCATTTCTCATCTTCCGGATGCAAAGGGCATCCCCGGCAGGGGAAAGGGCCCCCTCACCCTCCGGCAGGCCCCGGGAACCCGGGATCCCGGTGTATGGGGATCTGGGTGTTTCTGCCATGAATGACCAGAATCCGGAAGGACCTTCTCCCCCCGCCCCGGCTGCGGAAACCGCCGGGAAACCGGCCTCTGCCCAGTCATATTGGCCGAGTATCTCTTTTCCCCGGTGTGATAAGCATTCAGCATTTTCATCCCGGAGGGTTTCGTGTTAAACTGTGAGGGTATTCTTCGAATACGCCATCGCAAACCCGAGAAACATGGCGGCCGTCCACTCCACAATTCTGGACGACGTACATCGACGAAGGAGGTCAACGTAAAGCCCGTGTGGCTCGCGGTGC
>CAYXVN010000122.1:0-1179 GCA_964468565.1 uncultured Oscillospiraceae bacterium
ACCGGGAGCACCCCGGCCCCTTCCGGAGAGAGAGGAGGCACCGGGGGAACCGGCGGCAGGGGGCACATCCCCCCGGGAGGGGGGAGAGGCGCCGGGCGGGGCGGCAGAGGGGGGTGCCGGCGGGGCGGCAGCGGCCCCGGCGGGAGAGGCCGGCCCTCCGGGGGCGGAAAATCCGGAGACTGAGGTCCCGGCGGGGGGAGATTCCATCTGCTCTGCCGGGGCCGGGGGCTGGGACATCTGCAGGGAGGGGTGGCCCCGGCCCTCCAGGGCCCCCTGGACCGCGTGGCACACCATGGTGAAGATCTTCTGCTCCGAGGTGAAGCGCACCTCCGTCTTGGCGGGGTGGACGTTCACGTCCACCGCGTTGGGTCTCACCTGGAGGTGGAGCACGCAGGCGGGGAATCTGCCCACCATCTTCTGGTTGCGGTAGGCCTCCTCCAAAGCGGCGGTGAGCAGGGAGGACTTCACCGGCCGGCCGTTGACGAAGAAAAACTGCATGCTGCGGCTGCCCCGGCAGCACACCGGCAGGGAGGCGAAGCCGGAGACCTGAATGTCCTCCCCCTCCGCCTGGACGGAGCGGGAGCCCAGAATCAGATCCCGGCCCAGCACGGCGTAGACGGCGGACTGGAGCTTCCCGTCCCCCGGGGAGAGCAGCTCCTGCTTTCCGTCCCGGAGAAAGCGCAGGGACACCTCCGGGTGGGAGAGGGCCACCCGCTGCACCACGGCGTTCACCGCCGCCCCCTCGGCGGAGTCCTTCTTCATGAACTTAAGCCTAGCGGGGGTGTTGTAGAACAGGTCCCGCACCACCATGGTGGTGCCCAGGGGGCAGCCCGCCTCCTCCACCTGCCCCGGCTGGCCCCCCTCCAGGGTCAGGGAGCTGCCTATGGGGGAGTCCGCCGTCCGGGTGAGGACGCTGACCCGGGACACCGAGGCGATGGCCGCCAGGGCCTCCCCCCGGAAGCCCAGAGTCCCGATGGCCTCCAGATCCCGGGGGGCGTGGAGCTAGCTGGAGGCGTGGCGGAGAAAGGCGGTCTTCAGCTGGCCGGCGGCAATGCCGCAGCCGTCATCCGTCACCCGGATGAAGGAGAGACCCCCCCGCTGGATCTCCACGGTGAGCTTGCGGGCCCCGGCGTCGATGGCGTTCTCGCACAGCTCCTTTACCACGCTGGCGGGACGCTC
>CAYXVN010000122.1:1189-7864 GCA_964468565.1 uncultured Oscillospiraceae bacterium
CCTCCCCGGCGGCGATCAGGTCCGCCAGGTGGGGGGACATGACTTGAAGGTCAGACATGAGAACCTCCCAGAACGTACTATAGATGCCCCCTGAGGGGCAGGAAGGGACAGAAAAAACCCGCAGAGGCCGAACGGCGGCATCAGAGCCGCAACACCTGTGCATCGGATGCAGCCGGGGATCCCCGGAGCGGTCGGGCAGAACCGCCGGAGAAAGGCTGCCAGGCATGCGGGCAGAGAGAGGCCGCAGCGACTCCGCCCGGCAGGGCGGCGGACTCCGCGGGTTATCACTTATGGTCGGGGAGCAGGCTGCGGTCGGGGGGATCATCCGGGTGGGGTGCTCTCTGCCGGGTGATGGCACCCGGCGGGCGTTTGTCGTCAGGAAGGGAGCTCGGATGGGTGACCGCCATTGTAGGCCTGAACCCGCAACACAAAGTGATCGGAAAAAATGGAGCCCGAGTCCCGGTTTCCAGGGGCCTTCGCTGCACGCCGCCCGGCAGACACTCCCCGCCGGAGAGAGGGCTCACAGATGGGGGGACCGGCTTTGGCAGGGGTGGTCCGGAAACGGAACGGCTCCGCACAGGGTTACGGCGGGCTCACAAGACAGATATTAGCAGAGATCGCACCTTTTGGCAAGCCCTTTTGGGAAGAAAGTGCAAAAAAATTCCGGGAACCGGGCCAGAAAGGGGAAAAACCGGGGAAGTTTGTGGGCCTTTATGGCAGAGCTGGAAGAAAAGAGGAAATTTCCGGGATTCTGAATGCTTCAGTCCGGGATCTCCCGGTAGAGGGCGGAGGCGTCCGCCTTGGCCACCGCCTCGGCCACCGCCAGCACTTCCACCTTCACGGTCCGCTCACCGAAGCGCAGTTCCAGGATGTCCCCCGGCTTCACCTCGTAGCTGGCCTTCACCGGCCGGCCGTTGGCGCTGACCCGCTGGTTGTCACAGGCCTCGTTGGCCACGGTGCGCCGTTTGATGATCCGGGACACCTTGAGCCATTTGTCCAGTCGCATGGGATTGCTCCTTTCGGGGCGGAGGGGGCTCCGCACCGCTTTTATTGTACCACCGCCGGGAAGAAAAGTCCAGTCCCGTTGCCCCCGGAGGGATAAGAACGGGGCGCCGCGGAAGGCGGCGCCCCTGGTGGAGATGAAACACAGACTACTCGCTGACGGCTTCCCTCAGGGCCTTGCCGGGCCGGAAGACGGCAGCTCTGGAGGGGGGGATGGGAACGACCTGCCCGGTCTGGGGATTGCGGCCGATGCGGGTGGCGCGGTTTTTGACCTCGAAGGAACCGAAGCCGACCAGCTGAACCTTCTCTCCATCCGCCAGGGCGTCAATGATGGTGTCGGTCAGCGCGTTGATGGCGGCTTCCACGTCTTTCCGGGGTAAACCGGTCTTATCGGCGACCGCTGCAATGAGTTCGGTCTTATTCATGGTCTTCGTCCTCCTCGGTGATGGCCCACGGGGCCAGGGGAATATCACTTAGAACCCGGAAGGGTTTAAGTTCAGAGGGCAGGGGATCCCTGCATCTTTGCACTGCTCCAGAGCGCCTCCAGGGCGGGGGTGTCCAGTTCCTGAAGGGGTCGGTCCGCCATGGATTCCATGACGCGGAAGCGGCGGATGAACTTCTCGCAGCCGGCCTGGAGGGCCTGCTCGCTGTCCACCCCCAGAAAGCGCCCGGCCTTGACGGCGGCGAAGAGCACGTCTCCCAGCTCCTCCTCCACGTCCCCCGCTCCGGCAGCGGCGGCCTTCAGCTCCGCCACCTCCTCGGAGAGCTTGTCCAGGGCGGAGGCGGCGTCAGGCCAGTCGAAGCCGGCTTTGGCGGCCTTGTTCTGGATCTTCTCCGCCCGGATGAGGGCGGGGAGGGAGCGGGCCACGGCGTCCAGGGTGTCTGCGGCGGTGCGCTGTCCCTTCTCCTCCCGCTTCCGGGTCTCCCAGGAGGCCAGGGCCCCCTCCGGGTCCCGGGCCTCCACCTGGCCGAAGACGTGGGGGTGGCGGAAGATCAGTTTCTGACAGATTCCGTTCACCACCTGGGGGAAATCGAAGTGTCCGGCCTCCTCCGCCAGACAGGAGTGAAAGACAACCTGCAGCAGAAGGTCACCAAGCTCCTCCTTCAGGTGCTGGGGATTGTCCTCGTCGATGGCCTCCGCCACCTCGTAGGCCTCCTCCAAGGTGTTGCGCCGGATGGACTGGTGGGTCTGGGCCCGGTCCCAGGGGCAGCCCTCCGGGGACCGGAGCAGCTTCATGATCTGCAGGAGATCCTGCATGGAATAGCTTTCCCTGCAAGTAAAATTTACCACAATTTCGCTTCCTTATCAAGGTGTTTTTCAGATTTTGTTCTACTTTTGTGCAAAGTGATGAAAACCGGAGGAGGACCTGGAAATATCTGCAGATTTCAGGAGGGCAGACGGAGCAGGGCGGCGATCTTCTCCCCCTTGGGCATCAGGAGCAGGTCGTCCCGGGAGACGCAGCCCAGCAGCAGGGCCATGGCGGCGTAGACCGCAATGCCCACCAGGATGGCGGCCACCAGGGCCAGGGCGTTGCCGCCCCGGCTGAGCATTTTTACGGTTTCCCCGGCGGCGTTCACCGTGGGGCTGCCCAGCACCCGGGTGGCCAGGGCGTACACCGCCCACACCGCCCCGCCCATGCTGGTGGAGGCCAGCAGGGGCTTGAGGAAGATGGGCAGGTAGCGGGGCCGGCGGGGGATGACCCGGGAGATGAGGATGAGATCCAGCACCAGGCACAGCCCGAAGCAGAGGATGTTGCCCACCGGGGCCCCGGCGATGCCGATGCGGGCCACCAGGTTGTAGTTGTTGATGATTTTCACGATGCCCCCCAGGAGCATGATGATCACCGGCATGTTGATGAAGCCGTGGGCCTGGAGGATGGAGTTGCACACCAGCATGAGGCACACCAGGGGGGTGGCGATGCCCAGGGTGGACAGCAGGGTGCCGGCGGTGTCAATGTTGAAGGAGGGGTACAGCAGCCGGATGATGGGGGTGCCCAGCACGAAGAGGCCCACCCCCATGGGCATGGCCAGCAGGGCGCTGATGCGCAGGGCGGAGCCGGTGATGCGGGCCGCCCCCTCCCGGTCCCGGCGGGCCAGGGCTCCGGAGACGGCGGGGATCACCGAGGAGGTGACCGCGGCCATCAGGGAGGAGGGCAGGTTGTAGATGTTGAGGGCGGCGGCGTAGTTGCCGTAGAGGGCCCGGCTGGCGTTCTCCGTCAGGTGGAGGGCGTGCTGCAGCTGGCCCTGGACCAGGGAGGAGTCCACCACGGTGACGATGCCCACCATGGAGGAGCTGAGGGTGATGGGGATGGCGATGCTCAGCAGGGTGGTCAGGATCTTCCCCGTGCTGTCCGTATGGGAGCTGAGACTCTCCGGCTCCCGGCTGCGCAGGTGGAGGAAGTAGACGGTCATATAGGCCAGGGCGATGATGGTGCCCACGGTGACCCCCAGGATGGCCCCGGCGGCGGCCTGGGAGGTCTGGGTGGCGGAGATGGCCTCCGCCAGCTGGGTCTGGGTCATGCCGGCGGTGTCCAGTTCCGGCCGCAGCCGGGCCACATCGTCCACGGTGAAGGTGCGCTTCATCACCATCCAGGCCAGCCCCAGCCCCAGGATCAGCTTGCACAGGGCCTCAATGATCTGGGAGATGGAGGTGGGGGCCATGTTGCTGTGGCCCTGGGTGTAGCCCCGCAGGGCCGCCAGACAGCCCACGCAGATCACCGCGGGGGCCAGGGCCCGGATGCCGGGGGCGGCCAGGGAGTCGTGCATCAGCCCGGCCAGCTGATCCGCCCCGAAGAACATGATGGCAAAGGAGATGCCCCCCAGCACCAGGAAGGCGCACAGGGAGACCCGGAAGACCTTGTGCACCTGGCTGCGCTGTCCCAGGGCATTGGCCTCGGACACCATCTTGGACACCGCCACCGGCAGTCCGGCGGTGGAGATGGTCAGCAGGACGGCGTAGATGTTGTAGGCGTTGCCGAAGTCGGCGTTTCCCGCCTCCCCGATGATGTTGACCAGGGGGATCTTGTAGAACATCCCGATGAGCTTCACCACCAGGATGCCCGCGGCCAGCACGGCGGCCCCCCCGAAGAAGGTGTTCTGTTTCTCACGTGCCATGGAAGTTATCACGCCTCGATTCTTTGCGGTCAGGTGCCGAAGACATGGGGAATGGCCCAGTGGCGCACCTCCCAGAGGATCTTCTCCCTGTCCAGGGTGGTGAAGGTGCCGTTTTCATAGAGGATCTTTCCCCGGGCCATGGTGAGACACACATCGCTGCCCCGGGCGGAGAACACCAGGTTGTCCACGATGCTGTGGCAGGGCACCAGGTTCAGACGGTCAAAGTCCACCAGCACCAGGTCCGCCATCAGGCCGGAGCGGATCATGCCGGTGTCCCGGCCCAGGGCCTGGGCCCCCCGCCGGGTGGCCATCTCCAGGGCCTGGCCGGGTGTCATGGCCAGGGGATCCCGGCGCACCCCGTTGTGGAGCACGGCGGCCAGCTTCATGTCCGAGAACATGTCCGTGGCGTTGTGGGAGCTGACTCCGTCGGTGCCCAGGGCCACGTTGACGCCGGCGGCCAGCAGGTCCGGCACCGGGGCCACCCCGGAGCCCAGCTTCAGGTTGGACCAGGGGTTGTGGACGGCGGTGACCCCCTTGGCCGCCATGATGGCCCAGTCCTCCGGGGTGGTGTACACGCAGTGGGCGGCCAGCGCCCGGGTGTCCCACACCCCGTACTGATCCAGGGTCCGGATGGGGGTGAGGCCGCTGCGCTCCAGGCAGGCGGCCTGCTCCGAGGCGGTCTCCGACACGTGGACGTGCATCCCCAGGCCGTGGGCCTGGGCGTAGTCCGCCATCCAGCGCCACAGGGGGGCGCTGGAGGTGTACTCCCCGTGGATGGAGGCGTCCACCCGGATCTGGCCCCCGCCCGCCCCGTGCCACTCCTCCGTCAGGGCGATCTGGTGGGCGCAGTCGGGACAGGTGTCCGGGGAGAAGTCCTGGGGGTCTCCGAAGTAGAGCCCCCCGCAGGACAGGTTGGCGGAGATGCCCGCCTGGAGAATCTCCCGGGCGATGGTGCCGGTGTGGGCGTACATGTCCGCGATGCAGGTGATGCCGGAGGAGATCATCTCCGCCAGGCCCAGGCCGGTGCCGGCGGCCACGGAGCGCTCATCCAGCCGGGCCTCCGCAGGGAAGATCCAGTCATTGAGCCAGTCCTGGAGGTTGTGGCCGCCTCCGTAGCCCCGCATCAGGGTCATGGGGATGTGGGTGTGGGCGTTGACAAAGCCGGGGATCATCACCTTGCCGGTGCAGTCGATGACCCGGTCCGCCTCCCCCTCCGGTCTGGGGCAGCCGGCAAAGGTGATGCGCTCCCCTTCGGTCTTAACGAAGGCCCCCTCCAGAAGGGGACAGTCCGGATCCATGGTGAGGGCGGTGACGTTGGTAAACAGAGTGCTCATGAAATCACCTCCCGGATCATATGCGGGCCAGACAGGCGCGCACCAGGGCGGAGAACCGGCCCTTTGCCGCCTGGGCCGCGTCCAGCACCTCCTCCTCGGAGAGGGGGTGGTCCTGGAGCCCGGCGGCCATGTTGCTCAGCAGGGAGAAGCCCAGCACCTCCATGCCGCAGTGGGCCGCCACCAGCACCTCCGGGGCGGTGGACATGCCCACGGCGTCCGCCCCCAGCAGCCTGGCCGCCCGTACCTCGGCGGGGGTCTCGTACTGGGGCCCGTAGCAGTAGAAGTAGACCCCCTCCCGCAGCACGGTGCCCTGGTCCCGGGCCGCCTGGCGGGCGATGTCCTGGAGCCGGGGGGTGTAGAGGTGGGAGGTGTCCGGAAAGCGCACCCCGAACTGAGGCAGGTTCTCCCCCCGCAGAGGGGAGGGGGAGAAGAGCTTGATCTGGTCGGTGATGAGCATCAGGTCCCCGGGGTCCCAGTCGGTGCGGGTGCAGCCGGCGGCGTGGGTCACCACCAGGGTGTCACAGCCCAGCAGCCGCAGCACCCGCAGGGGGTAGGACACCTCCTCGTAGGAGTAGCCCTCATAGTGGTGCATGCGCCCCTGCATGACGGCCACCGGCTGGCCCTCCAGGGTGCCGAAGACGAACCGGCCCCGGTGGCCGGGGGCGGTGGAGGGGCGCAGATGGGGGACATCCCGGTAGTCCACGTGGATGGGGTTTTCCACCTGGTCCCCCAGAAAGCCCAGGCCGGAGCCCAGCACCATGGCCACCCGGGGGACAAAGCCGCCCAGGGCGGCCCGGATGACATCGGCACTGTGGCGGTACTGTTCCATAGTAAACTGCATGATCTGCTCCTTTCTGTCCGCGGGGCGTTGAACGTCCCGCCATTGTACACCGCAGCGGGGGGAAACGCAACAGGAAAAGCGAAAAAAGGGGGGAGAGGGGCCCAGAGAAAGAAAAATCGGGACGCGGAGGGGCGTCCCGATGGGGATTCACTTTGCGTATTCGATGGCCTTGGTCTCCCGCAGCAGGTGGACCTTGATCTGCCCCGGGTACTCCAGCTGCTCCTCGATGCGCCGGGCGATCTCCCGGGCCAGCAGGATCATCTGGTCCTCGCTGACCAGCTCCGGCTTCACCATGATGCGCACCTCCCGGCCCGCCTGGATGGCATAGGTCTTCTCCACGCCGGGGAAGGAGGAGGTGATGGCCTCCAGGGTCTCCAGACGCTT
>CAYXVN010000123.1:0-3740 GCA_964468565.1 uncultured Oscillospiraceae bacterium
CTTCTGCCCACATCCCTGCCCAGAGCACCTGACAGGAGTACCCGATCCGGGTGCCGTCATGACGGGGAGGAGGCAGGGTCAGGTTTCAGAAGATTCTCTTAGCCGCAAACCTCCGGGGTATTGTCACGCAGTCCGTGACCGTCTGAAAGCTGCCGGAGTCACCCTGCAAGGGAGAGGACCCCAAAGAGCAGTACAGACTGTGGGGCGGGGTGCCGCATCCCGAAATTCTCCGCCCGGGTTGCCGCTGTCGGCTTGGGCGAACTCTCTGCAGAGGATGGCAGAAGGGGAAGCCGGGTGGGAGTTCCTGGCTCAGAGCACAGCCCCCAGGATTTCTCTCTCCCCATGTTGCCTGCTTCGGATCGTAGGCAGGGCCTCCGGTCCGTCAGGCCCATCTGCCCTGGCTTAGCCCCTGGGACAGAAAAAGCAGGAACACCGTGAAGGTGGCGGAGGTTTTCTCCCATCTGTGATCCCGGAGGGCGGGACGGAGTGGATGGACCGGACTGCACCCGCGCCTCTGGAAAGACACCGGACCGGGCAGGCAGTTCAGGGTGCCGCTGCAGACATAGTGGAGAGCTTCCTGTTCTTCTTCAAGCGCAGTTTATCGCAGACCCTGCCCCTGTGTCGTCCTGGTGAGGAGGAGAGTCTTCCTCCCAGGTCAAGAACCGGAGCATCCGCCCGGGGATCTGGTACGGCTCGCTGTCCGGGAGAGCGGGAGGAGGTCATCTGCCTCCAAATTCCCAGAGAAGCAGGACGGGGCGGAGGAACCGGACTGCACCCGCGCTTCTGGAGAACCCCAAGCCATGCAGGTACTTCAGGGTGCCGCTGCTGCCATCGTGGAGCTCCCTCTGTAGGCTTCTTGGGTGGACTGATGCAGGCCCCGTTCTCACATCGTTCCGTTGAGAGGGAGAGTCTTCTTTCCTGGCCATGAAGCGGAGCAACTGACCGGGGATCTGGTACGGCACTCTGTCCGGGAGAGCGGGAGGGAGTCATCCGCATCCAGGCCCCCGGAGAGCAGGACAAGGTAGAGGTACCGGACAGATCCCGGAGAGGCACCAGGTCAGTACCAGCCCAGACCGGAACTGCAAAGGATGGCTGCAGATATTCTGGAAATCCTCTGCAAACATTGCAGGAGCATGCTGCCACAGACTCCGCCCCTTTCGGCTCACATTTTCGCCAGGCCATGCCCTCTCCGGCAGCCGACCGGGTGATGCGGGACATGGTTGCGGGGGAGGGTGCACATGGACCCGGGCAGAACCCCGCCGGTTTCTCTCCCAGGGTCCCCGGACCGGGGTCCACAAGGAATCCCATCGTGTCCTCCCCGGAGGGGGAGCGGGAGCCGGGCAGTCCAGGAGGGCTCCATGGACTGTGCGTGAGTATGGGCAGCTGCTCCCTCTGGAACCCTTCCTCCTCTGGAGCCAGCCACGGACGGGGAGGAGACCCAATCAGGGAGTCCCGGATGAGATCACCGACAGGGTTGTTGGGGAGAGCCTTCCTCCCGGACCGTGGCCCGGATCATCCACCCGGCGATCCGGTGCGCTGGCCGGGGGGAGCGGGAGGGTTCCGGATCCAGGTTCCCAAAGGGAGATCCCTCTCCGGAAGCATCTCTGCTTCTCCTGGGCGGGAAGCTCGCTGCAGCTGTCTGACGTCCGAAAGCCAACGGGGAGAGGCGATCCGGGGTTCTCCTGGCAGCGGGCTGGGGCAGTTTGCCGGAACGGGTCCATTCCGGGAGGAATCCCCGGAAACGGGGCTGTTTTTCCCGGATGGTGAAAAACTCCCCAAATCTAAAATTTGTTCTTCCCTTTTCGGGGAAAATGTTGTAGAATCTCAAGGGGCCGGGCCGGGCAGGGTCCGGTGGAAGGGAGTTGGTTTCATTGAAGCAAGGCTGCACCACCTGCGGGACCCGAGAAGAGTTCCGGTTGACATCGGTTGGATGGGTCTGCCCCGGCTGCGGGGCAGGGTATCCGTTCTACTGGGCATTATCCAAGAGGATCAGCTGGATCTCCCGCCTCCTGATCAGCACCTGCGGCGAGAAGAAGATCTATGAGAAGGTCATGCTGCTGATCCGCAGCCGGAACGAGACGGAGCTGGAGGACCTGTGTCTGAACTGTGCCACCCAGATGCCGCCCCACATTGAGGTGTTCATCTACCGGGCTCTGGGCTGGGTGGTCTGGCTGCCCCGTCTCATCAGCCAGGATATCCGGGAGGGGTTGCCCCTCACCAAAACCATGAACCATCTGGAGGAGATCTACAACAGTTTCCGCGTGTACTTCGGCATCTGCAGACCCTCTCGGTACCCCTATCTGGCCCGCCTGACGGAGCGCACCTGTGCCTTCACCAGCCTTCTCCTCCAGGCGGCGGAGCTGGACCTGCTGCGCAAGTTCCCGGAACTGCGGGAGGAGTGTGCCAGGAACCGGGCGCGGATGGAGGAACTCCACGCTGAGACGATCCCACCCAGGACCCTCCGTCCCCCCAGATTCACCGTCTATGAGCACACCGCCCTGGAGAACATGAACGATCTGGTGAGCCGGTGTCGGGGGCAGGTGCTGGACTTCCGCAGGGTGCTGCGGGAGGAACTGTTCCGGCAGGCGGAAGAGCTGGTGCGCCGGGAGGGTGAGGCCGCCTGGGAGACCATCCTCACCGCCCTGTACGTGGGGATACCGGACTGGGAGCGCAGCAACACGGAGTGGATCCACAGGGGTTCCCCTGAGAGGCTGGAGGCCAGGAAGCAGGACCTTCTGCAGTGCCTGGACTTTATGATCCGCGTTTCCCGTGTCTGTCCGGATCTGGACCTTCTCCCCCTGAAGGGCCAGTTCGTGGATCTCATCCGCCAGGTCCTGTGGGAACAGGAGGATGCCAGCATGGGGGACAGGAAGAGGCCCCGTCTGTTCTCCCGGGGCAGAAGCGTGGTGGAGGCAACGACCCGGCTGAGGGAAGAGCAGGAGCAGGAGGAGGAACTGGAGGAGGCCCCGGTCCGTCTGGAGAAATCGGAGCGCAAGACCATTCTCTTTCCCCTCTCCCTGGAACTGGAGGACTCGGTGGAGGAGTGAGGGAGAACGGTTTCCCCAAAGCTCCATCCGAAGCCGCCGGTCCGGGGAGGGGCCGGCATCCGATCCTCTGTTCCCTCCGGAGTGAAGGTTCTGAACCTAGCTGCGAAGAAAGAAATGCCCCTGCCCGGCACTCTGCCGGGACAGGGGAGAAGCGGGCCTCTCCGGGAGAGGCCAAAGGGGCCAGAGTAAGCGGCCGGATCCTTTGTGCCCGCCTGAAGGGCGGATGGGGTCTGGCCAGGACGAAGTGACGGCAACCGCCTCAGGGAGATGGTTCCCTGGGGCGGTTTTCTGTACAGGCCCCTTCCCAGAAACTCCGGATCTTTACCGGGAGATGGACATGGGGACAGAGCCATCCGGGTATCCATTTCCCGCTGCCGTGCCCTACGGCCATGACGAATCCCCGTCCCCCGGGGGGAGACGGGGATGTGACAGGTTTTGTGATGTCTGGCAGGCAGAATACCGGAAAGCCGCTACTGCTGAAGAGGTTCCCGGTCCCCGGATCCGGACTCCGCGGTGTTCTGTCCCTCCAGAGAGAACTTTGGCTTATTTCGGCTGCCTTTGGGTCGTCCCCGCTTCCGCTTTCCCGGCGGGTTCTCCATGTTTTGGTTAAACTAAAAATGTAACAAGTAACTCGCAATTTATGAAGGGGGTCTAAGGGGGGCGTAGCCCCCCTGAAGGCAGGGGGTGAAGGGG
>CAYXVN010000123.1:3750-7232 GCA_964468565.1 uncultured Oscillospiraceae bacterium
AAAAAATTTAACAACTTAATCCTCTTTTTATCAGGGGGTGCTTTGGGGGTGTTAGCCCCCCTGAAGGCTGGGGGGGAAGGGGGGCGGCAGCCCCCCCACCTTCCGACAAGGGAACCGAAATCACCTGGTAGGGCCGGTAATACTTTCCAGGTCCAGGGCCCCCAGGGCCCTCCCCTAGGGGAGGGGGATTTCCAGATTTTCCCAGCTTCTCTCATCCCGTGGCTTCCCCCTTCGGGTCCGGCATTTTCACTTTGAATCTGCATGCCGGTACCCGACCGGCAGAATACCCTCCACAGCCAGGCTCACGTCCGGCGTGATCAGCTCCTTCCAGGGCACATGTCCAGACCAGAGCCCCCGTTCGCTAGGGTCCAACCTGAGGCCGGCCAGTCCGCTCTGCCGGTGCCGGCTTCAGGTTGCCACTCCACCAGCCAGCTTCTCTGCGGAAGCGGTCTGGGGTCTTCCGATCGTCCCCGCAGAGACATGTCCCCGGGGGGTGGCCCCCAGAATCCTCTGAGAACGCCTCTGCTGCACGACAGCGCCAGTAAGGGTTTTATACTCTGAGAGCCTGCAGCGGCGTACAGTGCCAATTCTGAGCACTGCAGCGTTTCCCAGGGCCTGAACAGCCACTCTCCACCACTCCGACCACCGCCTGCACGAAGGGCCTCTTCCCGGAGACCCTGACCGGGCCCGGCCGCTTTACCGGACCCAATGGCGCTGCAAAACCGCCGAGTTCCTCCCTCTGGAGCGCCGATATATTCGGCACTATGCACCTTGAAAACTAAATTATGAGATGTTATCCTTGCAGGTTGAATGTAAAGTACTCGCAGACACTTCTGATTGGGTTTAAGAGTTCTATATTTTTTGTTGAAAAGTGACTGATTTCATACTAAACTTCCTGTTTTCGCAATGTTTTTGAGTTTTGCGAGTGCACCTTACGGCAAGTTGCAAGGAGGAAAGGCAAATGTACAAAATGGTCGAAATTCTCAAAATGCGGGAGATGTACTACAATGGGCACTTTCCCATGAGCTACATCGCCAGGGAATTCAACTGTGACTGGCGGACAGTGAAGAGGTACGTTGAAATGAACGACTTCAACACTCCGCTCAGGCGCAAGGGGTACTCTCGTGGCTCCATACTGGACCCTTATAAACCGGCCATTGACGAAATGCTGGCTGCAGACAAGGTCTGCCGCTGCAAGAAGCAGATCCACACCAGCCGCAGGATTTTCGAAGAGCTGAAGGAGACGACTGACTACCCTGGTTCGTACACAACCGTCTGCAACTACGTGCGGGAAGCCAGGGAACGCATGGGCATGACCAGGAAGCAGTTCTATATCCCCCTGGAGCATCCTGCCGGCACCGCCCAGTGCGACTTCGGTACATGTGAGTATAAACTCAACGGAGAAAGCGTACTCGGCAGGTTCCTTGTCCTGACCTTTCCCCACAGCAACGCCAGGTTCATGGCGCTCTGCCCCGGTGAGAACCAGGAGTGCCTTATGGAGAGTCTCCAGCTCATCTTTCAGTACCTGGGCAAGGTCCCCAGTGAGATCTGGTTCGACAACGGCTCTGCCATGGTCGCCAAAATCAGAACTGAAGGTAAGCGCGACCTTACGGAGCGCTTCGCCCAGTTCTGTGCCCATTATGGCTTCAAAGCCACGTTCATGAACCCGGAGTCCGGCAACGAGAAGGGCGCTGTTGAGAACTCCGTGGGATTTCTGCGGAGAAATCTGCTGGTGCCCGTTCCTTCCTTCACCAGCCTCGAGGAGGGGAACAAGTTCCTGCTCGAGCAGTGCACCGCTCTTATGAGCCGGAACCACTACAAGGCGGATGTCCCCATTGCCGACCTCTTTGAGGACGACCTGAAGGCCATGATCGTCATGAACCCCAGGGAGTTCGACACCTCGAGGCACATCGTTTGCCGGACCAACAAGTACGGCAAGTTCACGGTGGACGACAAGTACACCTACTCCGCCTCGCCCGCCTTCTGCGCTTCCATGGTCAACGTAACCCTCACCTCCAGCACCGTATCCGTGTATGACATGGACATGACCCCGGTGGTCCAGCACAGGCGGCTCTACGGGCCAAAGGCCGAGTCCATGGACTGGCTGCCCTATCTGAAGTACATTGCCCGGAAGCCCCGGTCGCTGCTGAACTCTCAGTTCCTTGAGACCCTGCCGGACGATGTGAGGCAGTTCATGTCCGGATGCGATAACTCTACCCGGGGGAGGGTGATGAAGATGCTTGCCGACCTGACGGAACGTGACTGCTTCGACAATGCTCTCCACACGATTCAGGAGGGTATCCGGGCCAATGCGACGGATTCTGACAGCCTGATGGTTCTCTACCGGAAGCTTTATGCTGATGTCCCACCCCTGCCGGCCATTGACACAGCCGGCACTGAGATACCTTCCGTACCTCACATTCCTTCCAACACAGATCTGGACGCTCTGGATGCAGCCATCCAAGGAGGTATGACCCATGGCCAGGGAACAACTCACCAAGACACAGGAAGACATAGCCCTATGCTGCCGGAAGCTCCGCCTCTCCAGCAATGTGGTTGATCTCGCTGCCAGGTACGGCAACCGGTCCTACCAGGAGTACCTGCTCAAAATTCTGAACGGGGAACTGGAGTGCCGGAAGCAGTCCCGAATCGCGAGACTGCTGAACGAGGCGGGCTTCCCCAGACGGTACGAGCCGGAGCAGTTCGTCCCCAATGAAGTCATCTTTCCCGATGATGCTCCGCTGAAGGACCTTCTTGACCTTTCCTTCTACCAGCGGGGCCGGAACGTGATCATGTATGGGGCAACCGGTACGGGGAAGACCATGCTCTCCATTCTCCTTGGCATGGCTGCATGCAGGCAAGGTATACCCGTCCGGTTCTTCCGTACTGCGGCCCTCATCAACCAGCTGGCTGAGGCGAAGCACAACATGTCCCTGACCGCCCTCAAGCGGAAGCTGGACCCTGCCCGGATTCTGATTCTGGACGAGTTTGGCTACGTTCCGTATGACAGAGCCGGGTCTCAGCTCCTTTTTGACTACGTTTCCGAGATCCACGAGAAGAAGTCCATCATCCTCAACACGAACCTGGAGTTTGCCCAGTGGACGAATGTCCTGTTCGACAACGGGATGACGACTGCGTTCGTTGGGCGCCTGACCCACCACTGCGATATGATCCTGTTCCCCGGCTCAAACCACCGGCTCAAGGAGTCCAGCGTCTTCGAGGCATATACCAAGATGGCGGCGCTTCAGGGGAAACCCGACCAGGCCCAGGCCTGAAATGCGCCGTTCCATGGACTTCTGTCATCCGCAATCCGCAGAACAGCCCCCGGACCGTCCCAGATCCTTCCCAGCCGGGACGGGCAAACTGACCCTATCCACCCCTGGCCAGAGGTTCTTCAGGCAGCTCCCGGTCCCCGGATGCCCTTCCGAGGGTTTCCGGAGCCAACAGACCGCCTGCAGACCACCTCTGAGATTTCCCCGGCA
>CAYXVN010000123.1:7242-7694 GCA_964468565.1 uncultured Oscillospiraceae bacterium
GAACCTTCACCCATGCCGTTGCGACCTGCATCCCCAGGTCGTTGACGCCGCCACTTCAACCCCTGACCGGCCCAGTTCGCAACCGAGCTGGCTCAGGTCTGCCGCCACTGGGAGCTCACGGGCCTTTCCCAGACCACCCGCAGCACCCCCGGTGGAAGTGCCAGATTCTCATCTCAATTTCCAGTTCACAGGTCCGTCCCGCACCTCCGCAGGCAGGCCTTCCCGGCCCGGAAACCCTGCCTCACCGCCTCCCAAGGGTTCGTCATTTTCACCAAAGAAACGACTGATACAGCTATTAAACTTCGGCACTGCAATGTACAATTTCCCCTTGAAAAACACACATCTTCGCCGCTCCACACTAATGTCTCACTGATCAGGTGGAATCTGACCGACGGCCGTGTCTTGATTCCCACTGTCTCTGGGCCTCCATGTCGGCCTCCACAACCTTTTTC
>CAYXVN010000124.1:0-2937 GCA_964468565.1 uncultured Oscillospiraceae bacterium
GTTACGGAGCCTCTCGACCCCCTGGGAAGCGTAACGGTATTTACGAGACGTTCTATTTAGCAGATCTTCACCCAAGTTCATATTCATACTGCATGATCCTGCGAATGCCTCAAGTGATAAATATACTATTAAATAGCCATAATAGGATATTTAATCAGAATATCGTGCGTATGATATAAAAGAAATTTGAACGTCTGTATGGGCGAGCAGCAGAGTGGAGTGGCCTGTAGCTGAAAGAGGTAGACAGATGCTCAAAACAGACATTGCGTGATATCGTTGGTCTGAGGTACAGACGCCACCTATGGAGGAAAGATGGGCAGACAGTCTATGGTGCGGCAACGGCAAAATCTCATGAGGCCCTGACAGTTTTGAATTCCGAAGCCGCTATGGAGCGCGCGGGAGGGCCCACGGGGCAACGCGGATGAAAATGGAGAACCTCCGCATGGAAGGGGAGCGGGTCACTTGCGAAGTTCTGTAGATCGCTGCACAAAGGCGGGCCGATCCACCGGGATTTGCCGGGCAGGGGAGGAGAGATTTCGGTGAACTGATCGGTCAACAAAATGAACCTTTTGTTTACCGTAGAGGGGGTCTGATGGCATTCAGGCTGAGCATTCCTGTATTTCGCCCCAAAATACCCATATATTGGAATTTTTCTCTTCCCAATACAAAGACCCGCAGATCTGCTTCAGACAGTCACCATAGGTTGGGTCTTTGTCCTTCTTCCTCATCTGCCAACATAGTCGTTCGGGATGGTTCACCTGTCCACATAACCAAGTTGGTCATGAGTGGTTCTCTTCATCTCATCTCATTCAGACCCCAGAATCACAGGTCAACAAAATATAGGGACCTGTCCGTTCCGGTTCCTCAACCGCTGCCACCCATCAGCCGATCGGCAGATTTCACCGGCAGCTCACCGCATTTTACTCAAGTCCAATCAACCCGTTCTGGCTCTCGTTCTTGTGCAAATTGATGGATCTGAAAGCAGAAACCCATGGATTTACCTTCCGAATTTGTAGAGATTGTACAAATTCTGCAGCATCCCGCGTATTATATCGCGTTTGGTCTTGGGGCCAGTTGAAGCAACGACAAACGACCTGATTCCACCGGCTTACCTTCCAAGAAGCCTGCTTTTGTGTATTTCACCAATTGAGGCTGCCTTAGGCAGGGCTTTTGGCTGGAATATTATGCATTCTGCACAATCTGTCCTGCTCCACTGACCAAATCGGATACACTCCAAACTTTCCAAGTTAGCGGCTGAAATTGAACCCTTGGTCGATTTCCCTCGAAAACTTCGATGATTTCGGGGGGAGGTAAAAGGGGCCGTACGAACAGAATTGGAGGAAAAGTGAGAAAATAATCACCCCCAATGGGTACAGTTCAAATCAGGTGAGAGGGTGAGGCTCCCCATTGTCCCTCAGATCAGTACGCTCCCCACCCCTGGGACTTTTCTGACGCCATGATGGCATCGCCTGTTCCCGCTGCTGATTCATGTGCAGGTCCTCTCCCCTGTTCTGACTTTCCTGATCCCTCCAGGAAGTGTTCACATAAGCCTGCCGGTGAAGGCTCTTTTCCTTTGGATTGTTTTTTACCCATGGGTCACTGTCTGCCCCATTCCGAATGAGATTGAAAAACTCGGCGAGAGGCAGCGATCAGGAAAAGCTGACTGTGGAGCGGACCGATCAGCGCTGACCGGCAGGGTGATGGGGAGTTGGAGCGGGTGCAGTTCCGTCAGAGGCGAGCAACCTCAGTTCATGCCCAAGGCTTTGCTTCGGAATTGGACGGGAGGACTGCCCTGGAACTTGAAAACTGACGGGAGAACCGGTTCCGATCGGGAAGCGGGGTCCCCTCCCCTGCTCCGATTAGATGACAGCAGCAGGTCGATCGCAATACAGGTAAGCTTTCCACGAGCATTTGGATTCTGTCTTGCACCATGCCAGACTGGTGAATAGTCTATATACTATAGACTCTATGGCAGGAGAACCTTGTGCCCTGCTCCTGTTTAGAACCTCTTCTGATGTCCCCGTATGCCCCTCTTCCCGAAAGCAAAACTGTCATGATAGAAAATTACCCTTGCAAAGAAGGGAGATATTTGTTAAAATGGTAAAGTAGACACAGAGGAAGTATCAACCCCCACAACGAAAGGAGAAATTCATGGGAGAACCCGACCTGCGCTTCAAAGAGTACTTTCATGACCCTGCGAGATGTGCAGATCTGGCCAACGCCATATTCAACCCTGGCAGTCAGCTCATCTTCCCCGATGACATTCACTTTCTCCCGACCGAGAAGATATTCTCCGGCTATGGTGGCGGTGTCCTGCAGCATCTCGAAGACGTGGTGGCGGGAGTTACCCGCTTCACGGACGGTCACCGTGAGTATGCGGTCATCGACCTCGAAGGTCAAAGGGATGTGGACTGTACCGCCGTTTTCCGGATCATGATTTACTGCGGGCTGGAGTACTTGGACCAGTGCTCCAGGCTCCGCTACGATGAGGCTCAACGGAAAGTAACCGATGCACGGGCGAGAGGCGAGATCCAGCCGGAGATTCAGGAACATTATCGTCCTGCGCTGAGAGTCGGCGAAAAGGTCCATCCGGTGGTGAACATCATCGTCCAATTGGACCCTGGCTCCTGGACAGCGTATCGGACCGTGTATGATGCCCTTAACCCGGCTGATGGAACCTTGCGGAACGCAGCTTTCAACTTCGGCTATCACGTGGTTTGCCCGCGGGAGATGAGTGATGCCGATTTCGATGGCTTTGGCACCGACTTGGGAAAGGTCCTTAAATTCATCAAGTATTCCGGCAGCAAGAAGAACCTCGCTGCCCTCATTGAGAATGATGCGGATTACAGGACACTGCGTAGGGATGCGGCTTATCTGCTGAGTTCGGTCGCCAAAATCCCTCTCAGCACGGAGAACCAGGAAGGAGGTACGGTCGAT
>CAYXVN010000124.1:3037-7667 GCA_964468565.1 uncultured Oscillospiraceae bacterium
GGAATCTGCTGCCCAAGCAGTGAGCAGCGACGCGGCTTCCATACTGAATTCGGTCGCCAAAATCCCTCTCAGCACGGAGAACCAGGAAGGAGGTACGGTCGATATGTGCCAGGCAGTCCAGGAAATGATCGATGATGCAAGGCGTGAAGAGCGCTTGGACATCGCGAAAACTATGATCCACGCAGGAGCACCTGTTCAGTTTATTCGGCGGGTGTCGAACGTGAGCATGGAGGATCTGGAACGGCTCGCTCAGGAAGAAAATCTGCCGCTCGTTCAAACGGACTGATGTACCTTATCAGAGGCCGGGCTATTCCAGACAAATGGCCCGGCTGCTTTTAATATTCTGCCGCTGCTATATCTGCCTGCATATCACTTGGAATCTGCTGCCCAAGCAGTGAGCAGCGACGCGGCTTCCATACTGAATTCGGTCACCAAATCCCTCTCAGCGCGGAGAATCAAGGAAAAGGTACGGCCGATATGTGCCAGACAGTCCAGGAAATGATCGATGATGCAAGGGGCGAAGAGCGTTTGGACATGGCAAAAACTATGGTTTGCACCAGGTTTTGCCGGCCCAATGGGGCGGTTCTCCCCCGCAGCCCTGGGGGAATGGGAGGGGGCAGAACGGAATGACCTGCCACCGCTCCTGCAATACTGCTGTATAACCTGGAACGTATGCCAGGCATCTGGAGCCGTACCCTGGGGTACGGACTCCAGATGACCTGGGTTTTGGTACAGTACCCGGATATTATCCGTTCCGGAAGATCAGCCTGCCAGATTGGTCTTCAGGCTGGCCAGATCCTCCGCCGTCATGCCATGGGCCAGGACATAGTCCTCTGCGGCCTTGGCCAGATCCACTCCGCTGAGATCGGCACCCTTCTCAAGACCGGCGATGGAGCGGAGCATCTCCATGACGTTGCCATTGGCGATGAGATCGTACTTCTCCTGATCGGCAACCGGGTCGATGTGGTAGTAGTTCACATAGCTGAGCATATAATCTTCCACAATCTCATCCAGATCGGCACCCATCAGGGCCTCCAGCAGGGCGGCGGTGAACCCGGCACGGTCCTTGCCCTCAGTGCAGTGCACCAGGTAAGGACCCTGGTGCTGGGCCAGGAAGGTGAGCCCCTTCACTATGCCCTCGCCAAACTCATCGGAGGCGTAGTTGACGGGCATGCCCAGGGCAATTACGCTGCCGGCGTCCACCAGACTCTTATAGTACGGAGAGTTGAAGTCCTCCCCGGCCACGTACTCTGCGATCTCCTCATCCGTATCCGCCAGATTCATGACGGTCTTCACCCCGGCGGCCTCAATCAGTTTATCCGCATAGGAGGCCCGGCCGTTTCCGTTGTTGATGGGAGAGGCAGAGCGGTACAGTTTCCCTTCGGCAATGTCCCCCAGGACCACTGCCCGGAAGTTGGCAAAGATCTCATCGGAGTCGTAGTCGTCCCGCTCATCGGTATAGACCAGGGAGTAGGTGGCCTGGATGGCAGCGGCGCCGCCCTTCTCCTTCATGGTGATGGTGACGGGATCGCCTACGTCCACCCCTGCGGTCTCACAGAACTTGCCGTAGTTGATGCAGACGGCGATGGTCTCATGTCCGGGGTAGGCCCGGACCATATACTCCCCGGAATCCACGTAATACCCGTCAAAGTAGGGCATGTCTCCGGTGTAGCTGCCGGCGGTGACGGTGACGATGTCCCCCAGGGTAAAGCCGGCGGCGTTGAAGTCCTCAATGCGGATGTCCAGGCTGGCATGGCCGTACTTCTCCACCTCCCGGACCGTTCCGGTGACGGAGGGGACCTCAGGCACTTCCGGCTGGGCCAGTTTGCCGTAGCGCATCAGCATCACGGCAAGCTGGGCACGGGTGACGGTACCGGAGGGATCCAGAGTGTGCTCCGGCGTGCCCGCAATGATTCCGGAGCCCACGGCGGCTGCCATTCCATCCGTGCCCCAGGAGGGGACTTCTGCGGCATCCGCATAGGTGGAGAGATCGCCGGAGGTCAGTTCCGTCCCAACCAGATCGGCATAGCGCAGGAAAATGGTGGCAGCCTGCACCCGGGTCACGGGATCTTTGCCCCGGTATCCGGAGCCGTCCCCCTCTGCCAGACCCACGGACTGGGCCCAGGCGGCGGATCCGGCATACCAGTCATCCGGTGCCACATCCCCAAAGGTGGAGGCCTCCGCCTCCGGATCCTTCTGCAGATGCCAGAAGGTATGGAAAATGGTGGCGCGGTCTACGGTGCCATCGGGATCAAACCCGTTTTCATTGCCCTGCATGATGCCCTGCTCCGTGACATAGGACTGGGCCTCGGCGTACCAGCTGTCCGGCTCAGCCGCCATGGCCAGGGAAACCAGGGAGAGGGACATGGCAGCGGCAAGGATGAGGGAAAGCAGTTTCCTCATGTGTCTCACATTCCTTTCAGATCTGCGTGTTTCCGGGACTGTACAGACAGATTCTAGCACAATTTCCTTCATCATGCAAGATCCGCAGCCCCTCCGGCAGAAGATTCTCCCCCGCCCCTGTCCCCTTCCGGCCCGGAGCAGGGCTGGGGAACCGGGGCCCGGAAACGCCTGGTCGGAAAAAGGCCAAAAAAACCCGGCTCCGGGGATGCCGTCCCGGGAGTCGGGAATACTGGCCGAACTTTGAGGTTCTCTGGGCGATCCGGCCTCCGGCCGGGGAACAGTCGGGAGTCTGTCCTCAGGATGGGGGTTCTTCCTCCGGCTTGGGCGGATCCGGTTTGGTCACATTGGCGAGGGGGTTGGACCGGGCAGCGATGCGCAGGTCTGCATTGTCCACGTGAGTGTAGATCTGGGTGGTATTCAGGTGGTCGTGGCCCAGAACCTCCTGCAGGGTCCGCACGTCCACCCCGTTTTGCAGCATGAGGGTGGCGGCGGTGTGACGCAGTTTATGGCTGGAGTACTGACTGGCATCCAGACCGGCGGCGGCCAGATGCTTTTTCACCAGTTTGTGGACGGCGGCCCTGGTGATCCGCTTGCGGTTCTGGGGGGTGACGAAGAGGGCCTTGTCGTCCAGCAGGGTCATGGTGCTCCGCTCTGTCAGCCAGTCCTGCAGGGCGTCCTGGCAGGCCTGATTCAGAAAGAGCATGCGCTCCTTGTTGCCCTTGCCCAGGACCCGCAGCTGGTCGCCGTGAATGTCCGTTACGTTGAGACCCACCACTTCAGAGATCCGCAGACCGCAGTTGAGAAAGAGGGTGAGGATGCAGTAGTCCCGGGTGGCGTTCTTCCCCTCCACGGACATGAGAAGCTCCATGCTCTCATCCAGACTCAGGTAGCGGGGCATGGTCTTGCGCAGGCGGGGGGTGTCCAGGTCCTGTACCGGGTTGGTGGACAGAACCTTGGCCTTGACGGTCAGGTATTTGTAGAAGGAGTGGATGGTGGCCACCTTCCGGGCCCGGGAGGTATTGTTGAGACCCCGGTCCACCGTCAGATAGTTCATCCAGGCATAGACATCCGACAGCGTCACCGACCCCACCAGATCCACATCCACATCCAGAATGGAGATCTCATCGAAGGGCACGTCCTTCCCCACCAGTCCCCTCTCCCGTTTAAGAAAGCGGAAGTAATTGCGCAGATCCAGGAAGTACTCCTCTACTGTGTTGTGGGAATGGCCCTGGATGGTTTCGTGGTAGACAAGAAAATCCCGCAGCAGCGGCGGGGCCTCAGTCCTGTAATCCATCAATCCGGCGCAGGGTACCCTGTCTGAAAGCGTAACGTCAGGCGGGCGGAATGCGCCGATCACCTCCTGCTGTATATTTCATACCGTCTCCCAGGCCCCCGCTGATCTCACCACCGTAACCTGAGACGCTTTTGCACTGCGGACTGTCGGGTTGCCGGTATGGGGGTCAATGCCCTCGTGCCAGATGACATACTTGCCGTAGTGCTGGCTCCCCCAACACACCTGCGTTCTTCCCTCGTACAGGATCACATCTCCCGGCTGAACGCGATGCCGCTCCCGCCGGATGGATCAGTCCCCCCGCCAGCAGCGGCTGTTTTGCGGATTCCGTCTGGTCCGGTTGCATCCGAGACTGGCGCCCCTGCCATTCCCGCCCGTGCGCCGGTCAATCATAACCCGGTCACGGTTGTTCCTCCTGTGCTTCCGGAAGTGGCGGCACTCCGCCCGCTTTGCCGGGTGGAACCTGCTCATGGCACAGGCATCGTTGGTGTGGGACTTCTCCAGCCTCAGTTCGGAGCGGGCCGCCTTCGTTGCGGCCCCGCAGGTGACGTGGACAGTGACATCGGGACCGAGGGAGGCGATCTCCTGCCTGAGTCTGCGGAAGATATACCAGCGAACCGTGTTCATGCAGGCGGGTGCGGCGTAGTGCCCCACTCTTCTGTTCAGACCCCACAGTTTTCCTCCGGACTGGTGGTTCTTCGGTATGTTGCACTCCTCGCAGACGGTGATGAGCCCGTCCGGAGAGTCCCCGTGCTGCCCTCTCCAGAACAGCATATGATGGACGTGGAGAATGGCATGCTTTTCCAGCCCCCGCCCGCAGATCCGGCATTTGTGTCTGTCCCTGTGGAGCACGGCATTGCGGGTGGTCTTCGGTCCCTGCCGGTAATCCTCCCCCTGCGGGAGCGGTTTCCCCTCCTGCATCGCCTTCAGGAGCAT
>CAYXVN010000125.1:0-7591 GCA_964468565.1 uncultured Oscillospiraceae bacterium
AACGGCCCGGAGGGCAGGCTCCCCGGAGAGAGAAAAATGTTTTTCGGATTTTTTTCGGATTTCCTCTTGACAGACCGGCCGGGAGGGATTATCATAACACTATAAGGCTCCGGTGACTTCCGGAAAGAGTATGTGTGATTTCCGCTCCGGCGGGGTTTTCCGCCTGCACCGGGCCCGGAGGGGCGGCGCAGTACCCGTCCGCTGCCGCCGCTTCCCGCAAACCCTAGAGGAGATGATTGTATGGCCACATTCCCCGAAAAACTCCGCGCTGCCCGCATTCAGTCCGGCCTCACCCAGGCGGAACTGGCCAAGGCGGCGGACTGCTCCATCCGCTCCCTGTACGACTGGGAAAACGGGGTCAAGATCCCCCGGGCCATTTCCCTGGCCCGGCTGGCGGATGCCCTGGGGGTCTCCCAGACCTTCCTGATGAACGACGACATCTCGGACCCTCTGTACGACATCGAGGCGGACAACTACATCCAGAACGGCAAGAACGCCGTGACCCGGGACAGGCTGGCGGACCAGCTCACCGGGGTCATGCAGATTCTCTTTGCCGGAGATTCCATCGATCTCAACGAGAAAACCGCCATCTACGAGGCCATCACCAAAGCCTACCGGGAGGCCCTGGCTGCCGCCACAGATTCCCAGAACTCCTCCCCCGCCGGCCCCCGCTCCTGAACCCGGGAAAGAAGGCCTTTCCATGCACGCCCCAATCCGGGACCTGGTCCGGGAACTGATTCAGCACTACCATACCCGGGACCCCTTTCAGCTGGTGGAGAACATCCTGGGCCATCCCCCCACATCCGCCTCCGGGCTGGGGGAGAACAAGGGCTTCTACCTGAAGCGTTTCGGACTCAATCTCATTGTGTACAACGACACCCTGCCTGAGCGGATCCAGACCATTGTGGTGGCCCACGAGCTGGCCCACCTGGTGCTCCACGAGGACGAGCCTCTGCCCTGCGGCATGCGGCCCAAGCTGGCCACCCTGCTGCTGGACAGCGAGGCAAACTCCTTCGCCGCGGATCTGCTGCTGCCGGATGAGGATGTTGTGGAGGCCCTGGAGACCTACGAGACCATCCGGAGAGCCGCCTGTGCCCTCAGCATCCCCGAGGCCCTGCTCTTTCTGAAGATCAAGCTGATGATCGCGGACGGCCTGGATCTTCCGGATCCGGGCAACGACTGGCCCAGAATGGACTGTCTGCTCACCATCCCCATGCCGGAGGAGGAGTGGACCGAATAAGGTCCCCCCTCCCGGCAGGGGCCGCCCCGCCATGACGGAGGTACCCATGAACTCTGTTTATGTAGCCATTGACATGAAATCCTTTTACGCCTCCGTGGAGTGCGTCAGCCGGGATCTGGACCCCCTGAAGGCCAGGCTGGTGGTGGCGGACGAGACCCGCTCGGACCAGACCATCTGTCTGGCCGTGTCCCCGGCCCTGAAGGCCATGGGGGTGCCGGGCCGGCCCCGCCTCTTCGAGGCCCGGCAGAAGGTCCGGGAGTACGAGCTGCTCCACCACACCCGGGTCTCCTGGCTCATCGCCCCGCCCCGGATGGCGGAGTATGAGCGGGTCTCCGCCCGCATCTACTCCGTCCTGCTGCGCCACGTGGCCAGGGAGGACATCTACGTCTACTCCATTGACGAGTGCTTTCTGGACGTCACCCACTACCTGCACGCCTATCCGGGGCCGGATCCCGCCCGGCAGATGGCCATCCGCATGATCCGGGACGTGCTGGCCGAGACCGGCATCACCGCCACCGTGGGCATCGGGACAAACCTCTATCTGGCCAAGGTGGCCATGGACATCGTGGCCAAGAAGGCCCCGCCGGACGCCGACGGTGTCCGCATCGCCTCCCTGGACGAGGAGTCCTACCGCATCCTGCTGTGGGACCACCGCCCCCTGACGGACTTCTGGCAGATCGGGCCGGGCACGGCACGGCGGCTCCAGCGGGCGGGCCTCACCACCATGGGGGCGGTGGCCGCCATGAGCATCGCCCAGGAGGAGTGGTTTTACCGCACCTTCGGGGTGGACGGGGAACTGCTCATCGACCACGCCTGGGGCCTGGAGCCGGTGACCATCCGGGACATCCGCTCCTACCGGCGGGAGTCAGGCTCCCTCTCCCGGGGGCAGGTCCTCCCCCGCCCCTACCGCTGGGAGGAGGCCCGGGTGGTCTTCGCGGAGATGATCGAGGGCCTGTGCGCGGACCTGTTCGCCAGGGACCTGGTCTCCCGCACCTTCACCTGGTGGGTCAGCTATGACTTCCGCTCCCTGGAGGTCAATCCCTGGTACCGGGGACCTGTGTCCCTGGACTGGTACGGCCGCCTCCACCCCGCCCACAGCAGCGGAACCGTCCGCCTCCCCGGGGAGACCAGCCTCCCCCGGGAGGTGGCAGCCGCCCTGCTGGCCGCCTTTGATGCCCGCACGGACCACAGCCTGCTGCTGCGCCGGCTGGGACTCACCGCCGCCAATGTCTCTCCGGACTGCGGCATGGACCAGCTGGACCTGTTCACCGACCGGCAGAAGCTGGACCGGGAGCGGAAGATGCAGAAGGCCCTGCTGGAGATCCGCACCCGCTACGGCCCCAACGCCATCTTCCGGGGCAACAGCCTGCTGGAGCCCGCCACCGGCCTGGAGCGCAACCTGCAGATCGGGGGACACAGGGCCTGACCCCCGCCGGAACCTCTGTGAGGGCACCCTCTCCCCCGCCCTCCTCCGGCCTTTTTCTCCCGGCAGGCCGGTCTCCCCAATCTCTCCAGGAAGGACTGGAATGTATGCAGCTGCCTGACGACTTTCCCTACCGGTCGGCCTTCCTCCACGGAAGACCCGTCCATCAGCCCTACGACTCCTTCTGGTGCCGCCACCCGCCCATGGCCCCGGAACACCGGGCCAAGATCTTCCTGGCCTATGACGCCCTGGAGGGGCACCGGGAGGAGCTGGCCCGGATGGAGACGGTGCTGGAGGAAAAGCGGGTTCTCAGCCAGGACCAGGAGGAGGAACTGGACCGCACCCTCACCTTTCTGAAAGCCTGCGGCCTGCCCCTGGAGGTGACGGTCACCCGGTTTGTGCCCCACGGGAAGGGCCGGGGGCAGTACCGGACCCTCAGCGGCACCTTTCTGGATGTCACCCGGGAAACCCTCACCCTCAGCAGCGGCTCCATCCCCCTGGAGGATCTCTACGAGCTGCGCTGTGACGCATTTCAGTGGGAGGACCCCTGAGGTCCTCCCCGGGACAGGAGGAAATTCATGTCAGATACAAATCCCAGAACCTCCCCCGCCCCCCGGGCGGCCCCTGCAGATCCCCGGCGGGACATGCGCTGCTGCGTCCTGGGGGTGGAGGACGGCCGGATCCGGAGACCGGTGGACGACGTGAAGATCGACCTGGAAAACGCCATCCTTGCGGTCATCCGGGAGGGCCACACCACCCTGGTCACCGGCGTGCACATGGGCAGCGAGATCTGGGCCGGGGAGATCTTCATCCGCCTGATGAGCACCACCCCCTCCCTCCACCTGGTGGTGGCCTGCCCCTGGCCGGGGATGGAGGAGGAGTACCCGGACAGCTGGACGGGCCGCTGCCGCCGCCTGATGGCCTGTGCCGACTATGTGAAGTACTTCCGCCCCCGGGCCTGTCCGGAGGGGGAGCAGCTGTGCACCGGCTGGATGATCACCCGCTCCAGCCGCATGATCGCGGTGAGCCGGGAGGACGACTTCCGCCTGCGCACCGCCCTGGACCGGGCCAGGCGCTGCACGGTCCCCATGACGGTTCTCCAGGGGTGAGACCATCGCCCTCAGAGCACAGAAAAACCCGCCTGCACCTGGCGCAGATGCGCCCCCGCAGGCGGGTTTGCACTTTTTGCCCTCCCGGAGGGCGGGAATACCGGTCCGGCCCAGGGGGAGCGGCGGGAAGGTCCCTCTCCTGCCCCCTCCGGGGGCGTCAGGCAGTTCCCTGAGTCCGCTGTGCCGGGAATGCCCGGCACCTGGGTATGCGCTCCAATCACCACTTCTCCGCTCCACCGTTCACATTCTCGTAGGCCCTGCCTATCAGGGAGGTGAAGACGCTTTTCTCCTCATCGCTCATCCCCTCCAGCATCTTCTCTCCCGTGCTGGACCCGTTCTGCTCCAGCATGTCCAGCATCTCCCGTCCGGCATCGGTGAGCTCAATGGAGCGGAACCTGGCGTCCCGCACGGCCACGGTGCTGGACAGAAGCCCCTTCTCCCTCAGACGGGCCACAATGCCCTGGGCCGTCTGGTGCCGCACCCCCAGGTAGACCTTCAGATCCCGGATGCTGCTGCCCGGGTACTGGTTGAAGTAGTGCAGGGTATCCGCCTGGTCGGTAGTCATATCCAGAGAGCAGAGATTCCGGTTCCGGTTGGCCATGATACGGTTTGCCAGCTTGAGCACGTTCCTGGCCAGTTCGTACTCCTGATTTGGCATGGTTTCTTCTCCTCTCTATCCGCACAGCATACTGTATACGGATTCTCTCATTGCGGAGCCTCCAAGGCTCCCTCTGATGTTTGCACACAGGTTCAGTATACACGCGCACCGGATCTCTGTCAAGATCCCCTGTCCCCCAAAGGGCGGGTTTTCTTTTCCCCTCCCCGGTCAGACTGTCCATGGCCTCCGGGGAAAAGGGCCCCTGCTCCTGTCCGGGAGGGCCTGTTCCCCGTGGCCGGGAACCGCCCTCCGGACAGGGCCCGGGGAGATCCGGAGAGGGCGATCCGCCGCCCCCTGACCATGTTCCCCCGGCACGGCACAGCACATCTCCACTGGGCCGGCATGCTCCCCCGCAGCCGGGCGCCGGTCCATCCGGCCCTGTCTCCCACGCCCGGCGCAGCTGCCCCAATGTCCCCCGGGGCACCGGGTGCAGCCACACTCCCCGGAGAGAAAATCTCTCCGGCTTGGAGGGTCTGCGCTGTGGCGCTGAAGGGGGGTGTGCCCCGGCCCCGGGTCCCCCTCGGCGGTGGCCGGCCCTCTCTCCCCCTCCCCCGAAGGCCGGTGTCCCCCTGTCCTCAGATGGCATACAGCCATCGCCCCAGGCGGGAGCTCTCCCGGGGGCCCGGCTTCCCGGATCCCGGTCCCCGGTGAACAGACCTGTTTCCGGGAAAAAACCTCCTCCGGCAGGATTCTTCCGCACTCCGGCCCTCTCTCCCCTCTCCAGGTCCCCTGGGGAGGCAGGACCGGCCAGGATAATGCGGAAAATATTGGCTCAGAAATTTTCTTCTCAGGTGATTGTCAGCAGTTCTTTTGCATGCTATAATGGGCCCTGCCGGCCCGGGAACCGGTGTTCGCCCTTTGAGGACAGCCGGAGTCCGGAAGGGGCCGGATCCCATCCGGGAGGCCCCCCACCTGCACCCCCCCGGAGCCGGGAAATCCGCAGAAGAGAGGAGTGAGAACTGCCATCATCCCAGCCAGTACGCACATCCCCCACCCTACGACTGAGATCTGACAACGAGAGGAGAAGCAAAATGAAATTCCACCTGAGAAACCTTCTGGCCGCAGTCCTGGCCCTGGCCATGGCCTTCACCCTGTGTGCCTGCGGAGGGAGCCCAAAGCCCCCCTCCGGCGGCGGGGGGACGGCCGGCACCTCCGGGGAGGCACAGCCCACCGGGCTCCGGGACTTCATGACCTATGAAACCGCCGGGCGGGACATCGCCACCTTCTTCATTCTGAACACGGAGAAGAGCGAGGACCTGCAGGTGCTGTGCAACTTCTACACCGGCCTGCTGGAGAACGACAACCGGGGCCAGCTGGTGCCCGCCGTGGCCAGAGAGTGGTCCAGCGACGACGACGGACTGACCTGGACCTTCCGTCTCCGGGACGACGTCACCTGGGTGGACGTCAACGGCAACGAGAAGGCCAGATGCACCGCCCGGGACTGGATCACCGCCCTGGAGTGGGTGCTGAACTTCCAGAAAAACGGCGGCTACAATATCTCCATGCCCTGCACCCTCATCGCCGGGGCCAGGGACTACTACGACTACACCACCGACCTGAGCGAGGAGGAGGGCAAGGCCCTGGACACCGCCAAATTCCTGGAGATGGTGGGCATCGAGGCGCCGGACGACTATACCCTGATTTACCACTGTACTAAAAATGCCCCCTACTTCCCCACCCTGTGCGTCTCCGCCTGCCTCTTCCCCCTCTCCCAGGGGCTCATCGACGAGCTGGGGGTGGACAGTCTCCTGGGCATGACCAACGAGACCATGTGGTACAACGGGGCCTACACCTGCACCTCCTTCGTGAAGGACAACGAGAAGGTCCTCACCCCCAATCCCGCCTACTGGGACAAGGACTGCACCCGCTTTGACAGCGTCACCATCCGCATTGTGGACGACGGCCTGGCGGACGACGCCCTCTTCCAGACCGGAGAGCTGGACCACTGCGCCCTCAACGAGTCCACCCTGCGCACCATCATGCAGCAGGGGGAGAGCCACCAGTACTTCAACAACCTGGTGGAGACCCGGCCCAAGAAGTTCTCCTACCAGATGCACCTCAACTTCGCCAAGAACAGGGAGGACGGCACCCCAGACACCAACTGGAACACCGCCATCGCCAACGAGAACTTCCGCCTGGCCTGGTACTACGGCCTGAATCTGGCCCCCTACTGGGCCTACTCCAACCCCATCAGCCCCCAGCACTGCGAGAACCTGGCCTACACCATGAGGGGCCTGCTCCAGTTCTCCGACGGCACCGACTATGTGGACCGGGTCATCGCCGGCCTGGACATTCCCGAAGAGCCCCTCACCGCCGGCGCCAGCCGCCGCTACGACCCGGACAGGGCGGCGGACTACAAGAAAAAGGCCATGGAGGAGCTGAAGGCCAAGGGGGTCACCTTCCCCGTGGAGGTGGACTACTACATCGTAGGCGGCAGCCAGACCGCCGTGGACTCCGCCAACATTCTGCGCCAGGTCTTTGCCCAGGGTCTGGGGGAGGACTTTGTCACCTTCAACCTGAAGACCTACGTCTCCAGCCACTCCAAGGAAGTGGTGGCCCCCAGCCTGCACAGCTTTGCCCTCAACGGCTGGGGGGCGGATTACGGGGACCCGGAGAACTTCCTGGGCCAGGAGCTCTACGGCGAGGAGACCGCCTACTACTCCACCCGCTACTCCAACATCAACGACGCCACCGATGAGGACCTGATCCGGGCCTCCCAGGAGTTCACCGAACTGGCCAGGAAGGCGGCCGCCATCGTGAATGACAACGATGCCCGCTACCAGGCCTTTGTGGACGCGGAGATCTGCCTGCTGAAGCACGCCCTGGTCATCCCCATCAACTACTCGGTGGGCTGGCAGCTGACCAAGGTGAATGTCTACTCCAGCATGTATGCCCTCTACGGCATCAACAACAATCTCTACAAAAACTGGGAGACCAGTGAGGAGATCTACACCACGGAGGACTACGCCCGTTTCGAAGAGGAGTACAACAGTCAGGGGGCATAACCGCCCCTGCCCCGGGGATGGGGAGGTCAGCCTCTCCATCCCCCTCTCCTCCTGCCCCCCGGTGTCCGCCCCAGGGCGAAGGGCTTTACAGTGTTGGCACATGCGGGTATAATCAGAGGGTGCCCTCCGGGCCCCTCCTCCCCCGGGGCCGTCCCT
>CAYXVN010000126.1:0-7586 GCA_964468565.1 uncultured Oscillospiraceae bacterium
CAGCCACAACCCCTTTGAGTACAACGGCATCAAGATCTTCAACGGCCAGGGCTTCAAGCTGTCGGACGAGCTGGAGGAGCGGATCGAGGACATCGTCCTCTTCTCCTCCAACAACGTGCCCATGAAGACCCGGGGGGACATCGGGCGGGTGACCTACATGGGCCTGCGGGCCTCCCAGGACTACATCAACCACCTGGAGGACTGCATCGACTCCACTCTGGGTGGCCTGCGCATTCTGGTGGACTGCGCCAACGGGGCCGCCTCCACCACGGCGGCCCGGCTCTTTGACCGCTTCTCCCGCCTGCGCACCGACGTGATCAACGCCGACCCGGACGGGGTCAACATCAACGACTGCTGCGGCTCCACCCACCTGGAGTCCCTGTCGGCCATGGTGCGGGCGGGGCGCTACGACATCGGCCTGGCCTTTGACGGGGACGCGGACCGGTGTCTGGCGGTGGACGAGCAGGGGGTGCTCATCGACGGGGACCAGATCATGGCGGCCTGCGGCACGGACATGCTGGCCAAGGGAGAGCTGAGCGGAGACACGGTGGTGGCCACCGTCATGTCCAATCTGGGCTTTCGCCTCTACTGCCGGGACCACGGCCTGCGGCTGGAGTGTACCGACGTGGGCGACCGGAACGTGCTGGAGCGGATGGTGGCCCGGGGCTACGCCCTGGGGGGCGAGCAGTCCGGGCATATGATCTTTCTCCATGATGCCACCACCGGAGACGGGGAGCTCACCGCCCTGAAGATGCTCTCCCTGATGAAGGAGAGCGGCAGGCGGGCCTCGGAGCTCTTCGGCGCCTGCCCCCGTTATCCCCAGGTGCTGCTCAACATCCCCATGGCCAGCAACGATCAGAAGAGGGCGGTCATGGACAGCGTGCTCCTCGCCCAGGCGGTGCAGCAGGAGGAGGTGGCCCTGGGGGATGAGGGCCGGATTCTGGTGCGCCCCTCCGGCACCGAGGCCCTGCTGCGGGTCATGGTGGAGGCTCCCACGGAGGAGACCGCCTCCACCGTGGCCAGGCGTCTGGCGGACCTGGTGCGGGGCCTGTAGGGCTGTGACAGAGAGGGACCCTCTTTGTGAAATTACACGGGAAAGAGCCCCTTACTTCTCACATTTCTTGGCGAAAACAAAGAAATTTTTTTAAATCGATTGACAAAAACGGTGGATTTGCTTACTATGATTTCAAGCATTCAAAGATGCGGGGACTCCGGTCCCAATCCGCTGGAGTCCTGCACGGACGAGCAGCTGTGTGCCTTAGCCGCAGAGGGGGAGGCGGAAGCCGAGACTCTGCTGGTCATCCGCTATACCGTTCTGGTCCGCGCCTGCGCCCGGCCTCTCTTTCTGGCGGGCGGAGACAGCGAGGACCTGATTCAGGAGGGGATGGTGGGCCTCCTTACCGCCATCCGTCATTTCCGCCCGGACCGGGACGCCTCTTTCCGGACCTATGCGGAGATCTGCATCCGCAGCCGTCTCCTCACCGCCGTACGGGCGGCCCGGGGAGGCAAGCACACACCGCTGAACGAAAGCGTACCCTTTGAGACCTCTCTTTTTGACCGTATCGACCCGACCCTCCAGAGTCCGGAAGACGTCGTAATAGGCAGAGAGGAGTTCAGAGAACGACTTGAAGCCTTAAGAGGCCGGCTCTCCCCTTTGGAGGCCAGAATTCTTCCCCCCTATCTGAACGGTCTCTCCTGCGGGGAGATCGCCAGAGAGCAGGGCCTGTCTCCGAAATCGGTGGACAATGCCATTCAGCGCATCCGGCGCAAGATGGCCAGGCAGTTTTCTTCCGGCGTTACCAGCGAAAGCTGACGCAATATCCGTTTCATCCTCACAATCGGTGTAGGGTATCAAAGTCAAAGAGAGGGAATCATCCATGTACGAAGACAAGATCCTGGTATGCAAAGAATGCGGCAAGGAGTTCACCTTTACCGCCGGAGAGCAGGAATTCTACGCGGAGCGGGGATTCCAGAACGAGCCCCAGCGCTGCAAGCCCTGCCGCGACGCCCGCAAGAACGCCGCCCGTGGTCCCCGTGAGTATTTCACCGCTGTCTGTGCCGCCTGCGGCGGTGAGGCCCGGGTGCCCTTCGAGCCCAAGAGCGACCGTCCCGTGTACTGCAGCGAGTGCTTTGCCAAGATGCGTCAGCAGGGCTGAGCCCTCTGCGCAGCAGCGGTTTTACGCCACAGACCTGGTAAGGGACGCCCTACGGGGCGTCCTTTTCTCTTCCCGGGGGCTGGGACCCCGGGGCAATGAACAAGACGGAGGGAACCTTGTCATGACCATTACAAAAGACACCATCGTGGGGGACATCCTGGACATCGCCCCCCAGACCGCACCCATCTTCATGAGCATCGGCATGCACTGCCTGGGCTGCCCGGCCTCCCGGGGGGAGACCGTGGAGATGGCCTGCATGGTCCACGGCATTGATCCGGAGGAGCTGCTGGCGGAAGTCAACGCCATGCTGTAGGTCTCCTGATCCGGGGCGGCACCGCCGCCCCTTCTTTTTGACCTGAGGAGGCTTGCCGGATGAAATATACCATTCTTATGGGTTCCCCCCGGCGCAGGGGGAACACCGCCACCCTGGTGGAGAGCTTTATGGACGAGAACCGCATTCTGGGCCTGGAGCAGGATGTGGTGTGGCTCTACGACCGGGATATCCGCCCCTGCCTGGGCTGCGGCGCCTGCCAGAACGCCACCGACTGCCTGGGCTGCGTCCAGGAGGACGACTTTCCCCTGATCTTTGACTCCATTCAGACCAGCGACGTGGTGGTCTTTGCCACCCCCATCCACTCCTGGTACTGCACCGCCCCCATGAAGGCCCTGATGGACCGGCTCATCTACGCCGGGTGCAAGTACTACGGGGCGGTGCGGCAGCCCTCGGCCTACGCCATGAAGATGGCGGCCTCCATCATCACCTGCGGCTACCCCCCGGAGCGGGGGGCGGACCTGTGGGAGGAGGGGCTGCGCCGCTGGTGCCGCCACGCAGACATGGACTACCTGGGCTCCTTCTGCGTGCGGGACACGGGGGACCCCGCCCTCTTCCGGGACCCCCAGACGGAGACGGACATGCGGGACTTCGCCCACGCCCTTCACCTGATGGTGGAGCACTCCATGTAGGGCCGTGGCACACCCGCTGCGGCTCAGTCCCCGGCTGCGGATGACGGCGGACCTGGTGCCCCCCGGGTCCCGGCTGGCGGACATCGGCACGGACCACGCCCATCTCCCCGCCGCCCTGCTGCAGGAGGGGACCATCCCCCGGGCCCTGGTCACGGACCTGCGCCCCGGCCCCCTGGCCCGGGCCCGGGACACCGCCCGGCGGCAGGGCCTGGAGGAGAAGATGGACTTTCGCCTGTGTGACGGCCTGGAGGGAGTGTGCCCCGGGGAGGCGGATGCCATTGTGCTGGCCGGCATGGGGGGCGAGACCATCGCCGGCATTCTGGGGCGCTGCCCCTGGCCCCGGGAGGGGCACATCCCCCTGATCCTCCAGCCCATGAGCGCCCAGCCGGAGCTGCGCAGCTGGCTGGGGGAGCAGGGCTACACCATCCTCCGGGAGGAGCTGGCCCGGGAGGGGGACCTGCTCTACACCGCCTGGCTGGTGCTGCCGGGGGAGATGGGCCCCCTCACCCCCGCCCAGCGGCAGGTGGGGCGCAACCGTCCCCACCCCCTGCGGCAGGCCTGGCTGGAGTGCTGGCTCACCCGGACGGAGACCGCCCTGGCGGGCCTGTCCCGCTCCGCCCGGCCGGACAGCCTCCGGCGGACCCGGGAGCTGGAGGAGGTGCGCCGGGGGATTCTGGCCATGAAGGAGGAACTGCTATCGTGGAATCTCTGACGGTGGAGGCCGTATATCGCCTTGTGGACGCCATGGCCCCCTTCTCCACCCAGGAGGACTTTGACAACGCCGGCTTTCTGGCCGGCCGGGGGGGAGCCGGGGTGGAGAGAGTGCTGGTCTCCCTGGACATCACCCTGCCGGTGGTGGAGGAGGCCCGGGAGCTGGGGGCTCAGCTCATCCTGTCCCACCACCCGGTGATCTTCCACCCCCTGAAGGCCCTGACGGATGAGAGCGCCACCGGCTCGGTGCTGCTGGCCCTGGCGGAGTCCCGCATTGCCGCCATCTGTGCCCACACCAATCTGGACGCCGCGGCGGAGGGGGTCAACGACTGCCTGGCCGCAGCCCTGGAGCTCGGGGATGTGGAAGTTCTGGAGCCGGCGGGCACTGACGCCCGGGGCAGAACCTGGGGCATCGGGCGGATCGGTACCGCCCACCGGGAGGGCATGGGGGCGGAGGAGTACGCCCGCTTCGTCCGGGCCCGGCTGGGTGCCGCCGGGGTGCGCTGCGAGGACGGCGGCCGGCCGGTTCACCGGGTGGCGGTGGGCGGGGGCTCCTGCGGCTCCATGCTCCACACCGCTCTGGACCGGGGCTGTGACACCTTCGTCACCGCGGACGTGAAGTACGACCAGTACCTGGAGGCCCGGGCCCTGGGCCTCACCCTGATGGACGCCGGCCACTTCGCCACGGAGAATGTGGTGGTCCCCTCCCTGGCCCGGCGGCTGGCCCAGGCGGCCCCCGGCCTGGAGGTGGAGATCTCCCGGTGCCACCGGGAGGTGTACCTGTCGGTCTGAGGGGGGAAAATCCGGCATTTTTCACGGTTCCGGGGGAGAAAACCGGGGGCGGATTAAGGAAAAATGTGCTTGCAATCCCCCGGGGAGTGTGGTATACTCCCCAGGACTGAAAACGGGCGGTCCTCTGCGGCGCCTCTCCGGATTTCCAGCTGCGCCCCGGAGGGAGAGGGACAGAACCCCTGCCGGGCAGGGAGAGGCAGATCTGCCGGCATGAACGCCTCAAATGACAGGAGGAACCCATCCATGGATCTAATGAAGGCATTTACGGACAAGTACATGAAACCGGATCCCCCCCAGGTGGCCATCGGGGACACCGTGCGGGTGCACCTGAAGGTACGCGAGGGTGCCCGGGAGCGGATTCAGATCTTTGAGGGTACGGTCATCGCCAAGCAGCACGGCGGCATCGAGGAGAGTTTCACCGTACGCCGGATTTCCTACGGCGTGGGGGTGGAGAAGGTCTTCCCGGTGCACTCCCCCTCCATCCAGAAGGTGGACGTGGTCCGTCACGGCAGGATCCGCCGGGCCAAGCTGTACTACCTGCGTGACCGCGTGGGCAAGGCGGCCAAGATCAAGGAAGCCCTGTAAGCCCCAAAAGGAGCGGCTTTGGCCGCTCCTTTTTCCTTAACCGCTCTGTGTCTGCCCCCGGAGGAGGGATTTCGTGAACATACAGTGGTATCCCGGCCACATGGCCCGCACCCGCCGCCAGCTGGAGCAGGACCTGAAGGGGGTGGACCTGGTGGCGGAGATTGTAGACGCCCGCATCCCCCGCTCCAGCCGCAACCCGGACCTGGAGGAACTGTGCCGGGGGAAACCCCGGCTGGTGATTCTCAACCGGGCGGACCAGGCGGAGCCGGCGGGCAACCGGGCCTGGAGCGCCTGGCTGGGCAGCCGGGGCCAGGCCGTGCTGGAGACCGATGCCCGCAGCGGCAGAGGCACCGCCCGCTTCTCCGCCGCGGCCCGGGAGGCCCTGGCGCCGCAGCTGGAGCGCTGGCGGGAGAGGGGCCAGACCGGCCGGCCGGTGCGGGTCATGGTGGCGGGCATTCCCAATGTGGGCAAATCCACCTTCATCAACCAGGTGGCCCGCCGCCGCCTGGCCCGGGCGGAGGACCGGCCCGGGGTCACCCGGGGGCGGCAGTGGGTCCACGTGGACGCCGGCCTGGAGCTGCTGGACACCGCCGGCATCCTCTGGCCCCGGCTGGAGGGTGGGGACACCGGTCTCCACCTGGCCTTCACCGGGGCGGTGAAGGACGACATTCTGGACCGGGAGACCCTGGCCTGTCACCTGATGGCCCGGCTGGCCCGGGACTGGCCCGACCGGCTCCGGGAGCGGCTGGGGCTGCAGGAGCTGCCCCCGGCTCTGGAGGGGGAGGACCCGGTGGCCTGGGGCTACCGGCTGCTGGAGGCGGCCGCCCGGCGCCGGGGAATGCGCATCTCCGGGGGGGAGTGGGACACGGAGCGGATGGCCCGGGTGCTGCTGGACGAGTTCCGGGGCGGAAAACTGGGCCGCTTCACCCTGGAGTGGCCGGAGGAGGGAAGGGGCCATGGCGCGGGATCTGTGGAGCCTTGAGCGGGAGGCAGCCGCCCTGGGCTGGCTGCGGGTATGCGGCTGCGATGAGGCGGGGGCCGGTCCCCTGGCCGGTCCGGTGGCCGCCGCCGCGGTGATTCTGCCCCCGGAGGCGGATCTGCCCGGCCTGGATGACTCCAAGAAGCTGACGGAGCGGCAGCGGGAGAGGCTCTTTCCCCGGATTCAGGAGCAGGCCCTGGCCTGGTCGGTGGCCTTCGTGGACGCGGAGGAGATTGACCGCACGGACATCCTCAGCGCCCGGATGAAGGCCATGCAGCTGGCCATGGACGGCCTCTCCCCCCCGGCGGACTTCGCCCTGGTGGACGGCAACCGGGACCGGGGCCGGCAGGCCGCCCTCCGCACCCCCCACCGGCTGGTGGTGAGGGGGGACAGCCTCAGCGCCTCCATAGCGGCGGCCTCCATCCTGGCCAAGGTGAGCCGGGATCATCATATGGTGAAGATGGCCCGGCTCTACCCCCAGTACGGCTTTGAGCAGCACAAGGGCTACGGCACCCGGCTGCATTACCGGCGGCTGGAGGAGTTCGGGCCCTGTCCCATCCACCGGCGCAGCTTTCTCACCGGGTATGAGGCGAAACAGGCCCAGACGAAGCTGTTCTGAACAGCTGAAAACGCAACGTGAAGACGGTCCGCCGGAAGCGGGCCGGATAGGAGAGTGGATCATGCAGTACATCAGCACACGCAACGACGGGACCCGGTTCTCCGCGTCCCGCACCATCGTACAGGGTCTGGCGGCAGACGGTGGCCTGCTGACGCCCTGCTACATTCCCCGCCTGTCCCGCAACGCCCTGCAGGACCTGCAGTCCATGAGCTACCAGAGCCGGGCGGTGTACATCATGAAGTACTTCCTGGAGGAGTTCTCCGCCAGGGAGCTGGGGGACTTTACCTCCGCCGCCTACGGGCCGGACCGGTTTGACAGCCCCGCCGTGGCCCCCCTGACCCGGGTGGATGACACCACCGCCTGCCTGGAGCTGTGGCACGGCCCCACCTGTGCCTTCAAGGACATGGCCCTGCAGATGCTGCCCCACCTGCTCACCGCCTCCCTGCGCAAGACCGAGGAGACCAAGACGGTGTGCATCCTGGTGGCCACCTCCGGGGACACCGGCAAGGGTGCCCTGGAGGGGTTCCGGGACGTGGAGGGGACCCGGATCCTGGTGTTCTACCCCAAGGACGGGGTGAGCCGGGTACAGGAGCTGCAGATGATCACCCAGGAGGGCCGCAACGTGGGAGTGTGCGCCGTACGGGGCAACTTTGACGATGCCCAGGCGGGAGTCAAGGCCCTGTTCTCGGACCCGGACCTGCGCCGGGAGCTGGCCGGCCGGGGCTACTTCTTCTCCTCCGCCAACTCCATCAACTGGGGCCGGGTGCTGCCGCAGATCGTC
>CAYXVN010000127.1:0-563 GCA_964468565.1 uncultured Oscillospiraceae bacterium
GCCGGGCAGTGCTGAAGCATGGTCCGGTTCCGGGCGAACCGGATTGGAACTGTGAGCGTGAGACAACCAGGGGCTCCGGCCACCTGACGGGAAAGGAGATCTGTATCCCACATGGTCATTCTGATTTTCATTTTCCTCCTTGTGCTGTTCCTGCTGGTTCTGGGGTGGGAGAAGGCGGAGCCGGTGTGCGGCGGCAGCCATCCCAGCCCTGTCCGCTCTTCCGCTGCCCTGCACCCTGTGCCGGCAGGGGCCCGGCCCCTTCCCGCCAGGGGGCCGCCTTCCGGGGAATTCATCCCTGCTTCTCTCCTGGGAGGGGGGTGCAGGGAAGGGGCGGGGCAGCGGACAGTGTGCACGTCCGGTGGGGTCCTTCCTTTGAAGTCCCCGCTTCGTGCCGTGCCGTCGATGTCTGTGTCCTGAAACAGCAAATCTGAAATGGAGTAACTGACATGTGCAGAATCACGCAGGAGATTTGGCAGGAAGGCGTGGCTGAGGGCAGGATCCAGGGCAGGATCGAGACTGCCCGCAACTGTCTGCAGGAAGGTTTGTCCCACGAGCTGGCGGCA
>CAYXVN010000127.1:663-7485 GCA_964468565.1 uncultured Oscillospiraceae bacterium
CTGACCAGGGTCCAGGAGCTGGCCAAAGAACATGCCGGATAAGACAGGGCAGGCTGCGTAAGGATCCGACTGGGGCAGGAGGGAAGGGACCCGCACCTCTGTGGGCGGGTTCTTTTTCTCTCCTCCGGGACGTGTCAGCGAAGCGTTCCGGCGATTGTACAGCAGCCCGGCGGGAACCAGCGCCAGCCGGCTGAAAACAAATCCAAAAGGAGTAACTGACATGTGCAGAATCACTCAGGAGATTCGGCAGGAAGGCGTGGCTGAGGGCAGGATCCAGGGCAGGATCGAGGGCAAGATCGAGGGCAAGATCGAGACTGCCCGCAACTGTCTGCAGGAAGGTTTGTCCCACGAGCTGGCGGCAAGAATCACCGGCCTTTCTCTGACCAGGGTCCAGGAGCTGGCCAAAGAACATGCCGGATAAGACAGGGCAGGCTAGAGAAGGGACCCGCACCTCTGTGGGCGGGTTCTTTTTCTCGCCTTGATCAATCAGGTGATGCAGATCGGGCGCAGGGAAGGGGCGGAAGCGGCAACGAAAGCTGCTGCAGCAGGCCCCTTCTGTTCCATGGGACGGCGCCGGTGCCTCTCCGTAGAAGGGGGCGAAGCCGGGGAGATATCTGCCGGGAGGCCCATGCCGGCCTGTCTTCCCATCTTCCGGCCCCCTTCCCCGGCTGCAGGCAGATGCACACTGCCTCCGGCGGGCCCTGGGGATCTGCCCCCAGGTCTCATGAATATCATTTTGGGAGTTGGTTTATTTTTGGTAGCAAAACATTCAGCCGGTTTCACACCGGAGATCGGGGAGGGAGCGATTGGCACTCATTCCCATGTCAGACGCCAGGACCTTCGCCAACTGCTCAGGCTTCCTCTGGACGGGCTCATCCATCCGGACCGGGAGACCGCCCGGCTGCTGGCTGAGACCGGGGCCGTGACGTTCGGCAGGGTCGCAGCCCAGCTTCAATCCGGTTGTGAGGCAGATCTGAAGAAATTTGATGAGTGGCTGCTGCCCTGGCGGCTTACGGAGGAGGCGAACTCCATGCTCCTGAGGATGATATCGGAGCGCTTCGGCAGCCCGTATCGGGGGACGTATGCCTTCGGTTCCCTTCAGGGGATCTGGGTGGAGGAGTTTGCCCGTGCTGCCGTCGGCACCCTGCCGGAGAAAAAGCAGGGTCAGCTGAGCGGCTGGGAAGATGAGGCAATCCTGCAGGAGATCTCCGGCGTGGTCATCTGGCTGTGCAAGCGTCCGGAGAAGGCCGGCATCCGGGATACCCAGGGTCTCACCGCCCTGATGCTGGAACGGCGGTTCCTCTACGACCGGGAGTATGTCCTCCGGAATCTGGGCTGGGACAGCGGGACCTACGAAACCCGCACCGGGCCCATCCTCCGCACCTTCGGCGAGGCAATATACCGCAACGTGATGAAGATGCGGGAGAATCAGGCCCAGGTGCGCAAAAAGATTGCTCGGGGAGGGGACATCTGGTACCTCTCTCTCCTTCGGGACCTGTACCCGGAACTGGACGAGGGGTTCTTCCGGTCATTTGCCCCGCCCTGGGGGCTGCGGGGGCATGAGCAGATCATTGTGGCCATAGTCCGGTCCGTGTTCTGGGATCTTCCCGGGGACGGCGAACTGCTCCTGGCGCCCTACCGGGGATCAACGCTGGGGGCGGCCTGCGACAGTCTGGTCCTGCGGATCTGGGAGGGGGAGGAGGTGGCCGAGGAGGCAAGGGAGCGGCTCCGGCAGACGCATCTCATGAATCTGATGACGAGGGGGCTGGGATGCAGCAGCACGTTCCTGCTGCAGAACCTGCAGCGGGAGTGGAAGGGGGATTTGATCAGTGTCCCGGTCTCCCTGCTGTTCACCGATTCGGACCTGGTCTGCTCTCTGGAAAGGATTTTCAATACCACGACGGCCAAGGGACTGTCCACACTGCTTTTTCCGGAGCAGCGGTTCCAGGATGCCATCTTCCGCACCTTCGGCGAGGCCTTTCTGACCGGGGTGCGGGCGGTCATGTACCTGTGCGGACTGGGCGAAAGCATGGAGGATGCCGCTTCGGATCCCGAGCGGGACAGATTAGCCATCATGCTCTCCGTCTACCGGATGGCGGAGATCTGCGACCGTGAGGACACCCCCCTGAAGGTCATTCCCTTTATTACGGATGTGCAGGAGAGCATTGTGACGGACGCTGTCAGTCTGATCCTGGGCTGGGAGGGGGACATGCTGCTGTCCAGGCAGGATCTGGACTTTCTTGTGGTGGACGGGTACTACCAGCTGCCCTACCAGGTCATGGGGCAGATGCTGGGCTGGTCGGACAGCAGACTCTATGCGAAGCGGCTGAAGGAACTGGCGAACCGGCTGGCAGGGGAACTTGTCCGCTGTCAGCGGGAGAGAGAGCCGGAAGTCCAGAACAGGAGGTTTTTCTGATGTATGAATCCAAGTTCTGGCCCTGGGCGGCCCTGAGACCGCTCTCGGCCCTTGGCCTTCCGGCTCATGTGGGGGAGGTTCTCCGGGAAACCGGCGCCAGAGAGGTCCGGGACGTTCTGGCCCAGGCCCAGGGACTCTGGATCGGAGACGGCGTCGGAGATGCCGGCGACTGCACACTGTTTCTGAGGAACCGCCTGACCCCCGATGAAAGTGCTGCCATCAGGACCTCCGTGGAGGAGATTCTGGGAGAAGAAACCGCCTATGGGCTGGCATGCTGCATGCACAACGGGGAAGAGGGTTTTTTCCCGGAAGTTCTGGGCCAGGCCTGGGGGGAGGCGGGCAAGGGGTTCCCGGAGGAGGATCTGGGACTTTCCCCGGAAATTCTGGCCCGGTGTGCCCCCTGGCTCCGGAAGCCCTGGCCGGATGGCGACCAGCTGACGGATATGCAGGTGCGCAACATGTGCTCGGCCCTCTTCTTTGCAGTCACTCCCCCGCTGACACAGTTTCTTCCTCCGGAGTTTCCCCCTGTGCTGGACAGCTGGGACAGCATCACCTACAATATGCTGTACCACCTTCGCTACAGCCAGGACTATCTCCTGCGGATGCTGGAAGATGTTTCCGCCTGCAGCGAGGATGCGGGAGAAATGCTGATCCGTCGCATGCACCTGCGGGTTGCGCTTCTCCTGCGCATGGCAGCGGAATACCGGGGAGAGGATTTCACCCTGCTGGATTTGGCCAGAAAAGAGAATCTGGAGACGGATCTGGAAGCGGAGCTGGGGGACCCGGAGTGGTACCGGGAAGTGTTTGCCATGCTGTGGCCGGAGGAGGACTGGACCCGGTGGAGGGCACCGGACATACCGGGCTATCCGTTCTGGGTGGACTGCGTGGTGCGGTCTGTGATGGACAACCGCAGTCTGTTCAAAATGGAGTGGGAGTCCTCCAGGTTACTGCTGCTCTCTGCAGAAGACCAGCGCCTCAAGGACGTGGCTCAGGCCCACGGGATCTCCATGCGGACCATTCTGGAACAGCGGGAGATCGTTGTCCGGACCCTTCGCCAGAGCGAACTGCGCACCCTGTTTCTGGAAGGTCCGCCCATCGGGAGCCCCCTGTCCTGGGCCGGATATCGCCGTCTTTCTGAAGGGGCTGAGTACCCTCCCTCCGGTCTCCCTCTGGAACTGCGGAAGGAGGACCGGCTCCGTCTGGCGGAGATCTCCTTCTATGCGCCCCATGCGGAGTACCTGGCCGCACTGGTCTGGAACAGTTCCCCGGAGTGGGGTCCCGTATTCGGCAATCTTCTGGGCGGGATGCTGTACGCGGTGCGGGCAACCCTGTACCTTTGTCATCTGGACAAAGTATTTAAGGAGGCGGCGGCGTACCTTTCGTGGAGCGGCCTGGAGTACCTGGGCATGGTGCACATACTGGTTTCCGCCCTGACAGGGAAAGATGAGTCCGACATTGTGGAGCGGCGCCCCGCAGTTGCCCTGGAGACGATGCATGCCATCCGCCGTGTGCTGGACGGATGCGTTCCGGAGGAGGGCTACGTGGCCACGGAGCGGAATCTGACCCTGTTTCTGGGGCGTGCCCGCTTCTTCCTGCGGTATGATGCCGTCAACAGACTTCTGGAGGACAACGGCTGGGAGCCGGAGCCGGAAGAGAACATCCCGGAGTTCTGCGGGATCGTGCGTGCTGCACTCATCCGGGTCTGCTCCCGGATCCTGCAGCACAAGCGGAGCAGGCGGGCAGACGAGGCTGCCAGGCAGACCTTCCGAAAGATGTTCTCCGCACCCCTTAAGGGAAAAGGCGGCCTGTGAGGACCGGGTCTGCCGGTTTTCGGGGGATCCGCCGTGGCGTCCGGACTGAGCGGAAGCTTTCCCAGAGACCCGGACTGCCGGGGGCGCCGGTGATTCCTGGGGGAACCCCCGTGGGTTTTGCCTGGAGGGGCTGCCCGGCGTTCCCCCCATAGGGTGCTGCCCCTGCCTGGAGAGGGCCGGGGGGCCGGAGCCTGGGATATGGGCAGCCGGAACCCCGGATTGGCGGGGCCTCTCCTGATGCGCCGGAGGACAGCCCCTCCCGGAAGGGCGGCGGAGCCGGCGGGGGGAAATCCGGGCCTCAGCGCCCGGGCCCGGCGCCGGAGGGCTTCATACCGGACCGGTCCGGGGGGAGAGGGGAGTTCCCCCTGACACCTGCCCCCCGGGTGGAAGCATGCCGGCAGATCCGGGAGGCCGGTACCCCTGGAATGAGGCCACCCTCCGGCTGCCAGCCCAGGAGCTTCGGAACTGGAGATGGGGGGAAGGGAAGAGGGGAGAAGAAGTGTCGCCGAATTGATGGAGCAGCCCTTCCGGGCCGGAGGAGGATTCCGGCCCGGAAGGTGCCCTCCGCTCCAGAGGATCCGGGAGATCCCGGAGAAGATCTTTTCATTCCCGGACCGGAGCGGCCCGGGTGTCTTTGTCTGCAGAGAAGGGTGCAGCCGTACACAGAGCGGTGCAGTCGGGAAAAACACAGCAGCTTGGATTCAGACCCGCCCCGGGAAAGAAAATGGGCCATCTGGCTGGAGATGGAGAGGATAGCATACAGGACATAATATCTGCAAAGGGCCTGGCTGTCACATCGTGTTTACATATTGTAGAATCTGACGGTTTTTCAGGGGGCCTGGATCTGCCGGAGATCCGCTCCCGGGGAAGGGAGCCAACATTCCGTGCCGGTTTATATCACTTTTCCGGGAAAAGCCGGGGAGATTCCACAAAAACCGGCTTTGACGGAGCAGGGGCGGGAGGGGATTGACTTTCCCGTCGCCATCGGGTAGAATAGGGTATCCCGGGTGACTGCCCCTGCCGGCACAGAGGGCCGGAAATCCCGGGAGAAGACCTGCCCGCCGGAGGGAGCGGGGGCCATGGGGACTCCGCTTCCAAAGAGGCAGCAGGTTTATATCACGATTTTTCGGTCAGTTCCGGAAAAAAGGCTGCCCCGGCAGGGGAAACCCCTTCCGTCCCCGGGTGACGGACACCCGGGAGGCGGGTCTGTGCCCATGGCCCCGGGAAGGGGCAGAGATCCTTCACCTGCGCCGGCGAAGCTGCCGGGCAGGAACATCCCCCGGATCCTGTGATGCGCAGGCTTCCGGCGGGCGGGAGGAGATCTGAACCGTCCCACAGGTGCGGGGCAGGGGAACCTCCGTTCCGGCCAGGCACGCTCTCTCCCCCCGTTCGGGAGAGCGGCAGGCGGGGACAGCAGGGGGCGGCCAGGACAGCGGCCCTGGTGCCGCACAGATAAAAGGAGGGAACAATGAGAAAACGAATACTTTCCGGGATCATGGTCCTGGCCATGATCCTGACCATGCTGCCGGCGACGGTGCTGCCGTCAGAGGCGGCTGAAACCACGTTCAAGGTCGGCGAGGTCTACTTCCGGGAGGTGGGAGAGAAGGCCCACCTCATCGACAGTGCTGGCAAAGGGCAGAAGAACATCCTTTGGACAACTGTGACCCAAAACAATAATCCGGTTGAGGGGGGAGTTGATGTTGAGGGCAGCACTGGGAGTGCATACAGCCTCCGGCTCAAATCCGGCACCGGCACAGTTGAGAGCGTGAAGCCCAAAGCAAGCGGAATCCGCAAGGTTACCTTCTGGTGGTCTCTGCCGGAGGTACAGGAAGGAACGTACACCGTAGAACTGGTGGAAAATGAAGGTGGCCAGACAGTTGCGTCAAATTCGGTTACCATTAAAAAGCTGACGTTCGACCCCAACGTGGAGAAGTTCGAGCAGAACCGGTTTGCCCCTTCACAATATGCAGGATTTGAGTACCGGCAGGAAGCCGGAAATATTGTGATGTATGTCAAGGCAAACGACTATCTGGGACAGCTGGGTGCGCCTCAGATTGAAGTGGGCGACACCTCGGATGGAAAGAAGTTCGTCGGCTGGACGGTTGACGAGGAACCTGAACCCAACAAAAATGGCTTCGTGGATGTGCTCTCCACCGTCCCGGTGGGGGGAGGCACGGTATACGCCCAGGTTCAGATACCGAAACTGAGGAGCTTTCAGTTTCAGGACCCCGACACAGGAGAGCAGATAACGTCGCTGGATCTGGGGACGCTGGGCAGCGGGGAGGAGCCGCAGAGCGCCTCATTCGTGATGAAAAACACCGGAAACCAGCCCCTGACTGAGGTGCTCATCTCGAATACCAACAGCACGGTACTCTCCATGGAGCAAGGGCCGCTGGGTAAGGTTGTCATGGGTGAGAAAGAGGTCGATGGTCTGAACCCCGGGGACAGTGTGACCATTGACCTTTCGGTCAACCCCCAGGCTCCTGCCGGAACCTATCAGGAGAAAATCTACGGACGGGTTGCCAATCTGGGTATGGAGTCTGTTGACGTGACCGTAACCGTGACCCGGCACCTGGCCACAGTCCATATCAGCGG
>CAYXVN010000128.1:0-7421 GCA_964468565.1 uncultured Oscillospiraceae bacterium
CCTTCAAGACCTACACCGATGAGGAGACCGGCCAGACCATCATCGCCGGCATGGGTGAACTTCACCTGGAGATCATCGTGGACCGTCTGCTGCGGGAGTACAAGGTGGAAGCCAACGTGGGCGCACCTCAGGTGGCCTACAAGGAGACCATCCGCAAGGCGGTGGAGCAGGAGACCAAGTACGCCCGTCAGTCCGGCGGCAAGGGCCAGTACGGTCACGTCAAGATCCGTGTGGAGCCCAACGAGGCCGGCAAGGGGTACGAGTTCGAGAACGAGATTGTCGGCGGTGTGATCCCCAAGGAATTTATCCCTGCCATTGATGCGGGAATCCAGGGGGCCATGAATGCCGGTGTGCTGGCCGGCTACCCCGTTGTGGACGTCAAGGTCACCCTGTTTGACGGGTCCTATCATGAAGTGGACTCTTCCGAACTGGCATTCAAGATTGCCGGATCCATGGCCTTCAAGGATGCCTGCCGCAAGGCCGGCCCCACTCTGCTGGAGCCGATCATGAAAGTCTCCGTGACCGTGCCGGATGACTATCTGGGCAACGTGATCGGGGATCTGAACGCCCGTCGGGGCCAGATTCAGGGCCAGGAGGTCCGACCCGGCGCGACGCAGGTGGACGCGCTGGTTCCCCTGTCCGAGATGTTCGGCTATGCCACCGACCTGCGGTCCCGTACCCAGGGCCGCGGTCAGTATACCATGGAGCCCCACAGCTATGTGGAGATTCCCAGGAGCATCGCGGATAAGATCATCGCCCAGCGCGGCCGCAGTCCGGAGTGAGTTTTTCCTCTCCGGCAGAGGGAAAACCCTCGAAAATAGGCTTGCATTTGGGGAAGGGATAGGGTACAATGTCCCCGACATGCAAGGCCCCTGATATCACTTTTACGCGCGATTGCATATAAGGAGGAAATTCCAATGGCCAAACAGAAATTCGAGCGCAACAAGCCCCACGTCAACATCGGTACCATCGGTCACGTAGACCATGGCAAGACCACCCTGACCGCCGCCATCACCAAGTACCTGTCCTTCCAGGGTAAGGCTGCCTACACCGACTATGCCAGCATCGACAAGGCTCCTGAGGAGCGCGAGCGCGGCATCACCATCAACACCGCTCACGTGGAGTACGAGACCGCCGCCCGTCACTATGCTCACGTTGACTGCCCGGGCCATGCTGACTATATCAAGAACATGATCACCGGTGCTGCTCAGATGGACGGTGCCATTCTGGTCATTGCTGCCACCGACGGCCCCATGGCTCAGACCCGCGAGCATGTGCTGCTGGCCCGCCAGGTGGGCGTGCCTGCCATGGTGGTGTATCTGAACAAGTGCGATCAGGTGGACGACGAGGAGCTGCTCGAGCTGGTCGAAATGGAAGTCCGCGAGCTGCTGACCTCCTATGAGTTCCCCGGAGACGACATCCCCATCATCAAGGGTTCCGCCCTCGAGGCGCTGGTGTCCGAGTCCACCGATCCCAATGCCCCCGAGTATGCCTCCATCAAGGAGCTGCTGGATGCTGTCGACGAGTACATCCCCACTCCTCCCCGTGATGACACCCTGCCCTTCCTGATGCCCGTCGAGGACGTGTTCACCATCTCCGGCCGCGGCACCGTGGCCACCGGCCGTGTGGAGCGTGGCAAGCTGAAGGCCGGCGAGCAGGTGGAGATCGTGGGCCTGACCGAGGAGAAGCGCACCACGGTTGTCACCTCCATGGAGATGTTCCACAAGACCCTGGACTACGTGGAGGCTGGCGACAACGCCGGCTGCCTGCTGCGTGGCGTGGCCAAGACGGAGATCGAGCGGGGCCAGGTTCTGGCCAAGCCCGGCACCATTCACCCCCACACCAAGTTCGTGGGCCAGGTCTACGTCCTGTCCAAGGACGAGGGCGGCCGTCACACCCCGTTCTTCAACAACTACCGCCCCCAGTTCTACTTCCGCACCACCGACGTGACCGGCGTCATCACCCTGCCTGAGGGCACCGAGATGTGCATGCCCGGCGACAACGTGGACATGAAGGTGGAGCTGATCACCCCCATCGCCATCGAGAAGGGCCTGCGCTTCGCCATCCGTGAGGGCGGCCGTACCGTGGGTTCCGGTGTGGTCATTGCCATTGACGAGTAATTCGTCTCACCGAATCTTTTCAGGGAGTGTCCCCACCGGGACGCTCCCTTTTTTCGGCTCCGGAGAGGTGGAAAAGGGCGGAGAGATACCCGCCTGGGGTGCTGCAGCTGACCCATGTGGTGAAGCCCCCCTCTGCCGGCGGAGGCCTGCCGGGCATCTCTGGGCTCCATGAACCAACGTGCGCCCCGGGGGAGGCAAGTTCCGCCCCCCATTCTCCCCTGTCCACCCGGATGAGGCTGCCGCCGCCCATGGGGCTGGGATTCAGGAACTGGTTCCTGTCCGGGCGGAGACGGTCCCCCTGGGGAGGATGGTGTCCGGGATGTCCCGGGGGTTCAGTGCGGCATGCTGCCGGCCTTCGTCAGACTGCCTGAAGGTCCCTCCCTGTCCGCCGGAGCACCGCAGGTTCTGCTCTGATCCCGGAGAAGCGGCATCTGCTCCGGTTCCGGGGAGGAGTGGGCGTCGGAGGGGACCGGGCACGGAAAAGTGCCCACTTGCGTTTTGGGCAGAAATTCCGTAGAATGGAAACCGGCGGGAACGCCACCGGGAAGGAGAGACCGTTATGACACAGAGGGAACGGCGTCAGGTCCTGATCCGCAGCCTGCTGGCGGAGGAGCCCCGGTTCCGGAACCTGGAGGTTCCGGAGGGGGGAGAGGAGCAGAGACGGCTTCTGCGCTCCCTGATGAACCTGCGCCAGCCGGGAGAGGTGCCGGAGGAGGTGCTGCAGGTGCAGGATGCCTATCTCCAGGAGGAGATTGCCCGGAAGGGCATCACGGATGCAGGGGCGCTGACCCCCACGGCGGACAACCTCTGTCTCTGGAAGGGAGACATCACCACCCTGAAGTGCGGGGCCATTGTGAATGCGGCCAACAGCGGCATGACGGGGTGCTACGTCCCCTGCCACAGCTGCATCGACAACTGCATCCATACCTATGCCGGCATGCAGCTGCGGCTGGCCTGCGCCAGGCTGATGGAGGAGCAGGGACACGAGGAGCCCACAGGCCAGGCAAAGATCACCCCGGCGTTCAATCTGCCCTGCAGATGGGTGATCCACACGGTGGGGCCCATCGTCCGGGGCGGGGTGACGCCGGAAGATGAGAGGCTGCTGGCCTCCTGTTACCGCTCCTGTCTGGAGCTGGCCCGCTCCAGGGGGGTGGAGAGCCTGGCATTCTGCTGCATCTCCACCGGGGTGTTTCACTTCCCCGCCCGGCGGGCGGCGGAGATCGCGGTGGAGACGGTGCGTACCTTCCAGGACAGCACCCACCGGGAAATGAGGGTGATCTTCAATGTCTTTAAAAATGAGGATGAGCGGATCTACCGGGAGCTTCTCCCGGCAGGTTGAGAAGCTCCGGGAGGTGCTGGACCAGACCGGGTGCGTGGTGATCGGGGCGGGAGCGGGACTTTCCACCTCGGCGGGGCTTACCTATGACGGCCCGCGGTTCGAGAAGTACTTCTCCGACTTTGCCCGGAAGTACGGCATTTCGGACATGTACTCCGGGGGATTTTATCCCTTTCCCGACCGGGAGGAGTTCTGGGCCTGGTGGAGCCGCCACATCTGGGTGAACCGCTACCTGGATCCCCCCAGACCGGTTTATGATCTCCTTCTGAACCTGGTGAGAGAAAAGGACTACTTCGTGATCACCACCAATGTGGACCACTGTTTCCAGAAGGCGGGCTTTTCCAGGGAGCGGCTTTTCTACACCCAGGGAGATTACGGCCTCTGGCAGTGCAGCGGCCCCTGCTGTCAGGAGACCTTTGACAACGGGGAGGCGGTGCGGCAGATGCTGAGGCAGCAGAGGGATATGCGTATCCCCTCAGAGCTGATCCCCCACTGCCCCCACTGCGGACGGCCCATGGCCATGAATCTGCGGGCCGACGATACCTTTGTGGAGGATGAGGGCTGGCATCAGGCTGCCCGGCGCTGTCAGAACTTCCTGGAGACCCGGGGGCAGGGTCCCATTCTCTTTCTGGAACTGGGGGTGGGCTGGAACACCCCGGGCATCATCAAATATCCCTTCTGGCGCATGACCCGCCGGAATGGCCGGGCGGTCTACTGTACAGTCAATTTCAGCGAGGCGGTCTGTCCGGAGGAGATCCGGGACCGGTCCATCTGCATCCGGGGTGACATTCTGGAGGCCCTTCAGCAGCTGACCCGGCAGCGGGACGTCTCCCCCTGAGCGGCAAAAGGCACCCTCTCCGGGCGGAGAGGGTGCCTTTGTGATGGAGTGTGAATCAGGGCAGATAGGTGTAGCCCATGAGGTAGCGGTCCACTTCCCGGGCCACCGAGCGGCCCTCCTGGATGGCCCAGACCACCAGGGACTGGCCTCTGCGGGCGTCGCCGGCTGCGAAGACTCCGGGGACGGAGGTGGCGTAGGCGCCGTCCGTCTTCAGGTTGGAGCGGCCGTCCACCTCGGCGCCGAAGGCCTGGGGCACATACTGCTCCGGCCCCAGGAACCCTGCTGCGATGAGCAGCAGCTGGCAGGGGAGCTCCTCCTCGGTGCCGGGCACCTCGGTCATGACCATGCGGCCGGTCTTCTCGTCCTTCTGGGGCTCCAGCCTGATGGTGACCACAGCCCGCAGGTTTCCGTCCTCGTCCTTCAGAAGCTCCTTGACGGTGGTCTGATAGATCCGGGGGTCGTGGCCGTAGAGGGCGATGGCCTCCTCCTGACCGTAGTCGGTCTTGCAGACCCGGGGCCACTCGGGCCAGCGGTTGTGCTCGGTGCGCTGGTCGGGCAGTTTGGGCATCATCTCCAGCTGGATGACGCTGCGGCAGCCGTGGCGGATGGAGGTGCCCACGCAGTCGTTGCCGGTGTCGCCGCCGCCGATGATGATCACATCCTTATCTGCGGCGCTGATGTAGTTGCCGTCTTTCAGGCGGGAGGCCAGCAGGCTCTTCGTGGTGGCGGTGAGGAAGTCCACGGCAAAGTGCACGCCGTTGGCGTCCCGGCCCGGCACGTTCAGATCCCGGGGCTGCTTGGCGCCGGCGCAGAGAATCACGGCATCGTAGCTGTCCATCAGTTCCTGGGCGCTGATGTCCACCCCCACGTTGACCCCGGTCTGGAAGCGGATGCCCTCCTTCTCCATGATCTCCACCCGGCGCTGGATGTACTTCTTCTCCAGCTTCATGTTGGGGATGCCGTACATCATCAGGCCGCCTACCCGGTCTGCCCGCTCATAGACGGTGACGCTGTGTCCCCGCTGGTTGAGCTGATCCGCCGCCGCCAGGCCGGAGGGGCCGCCGCCTACGATGGCGATGTGCTTCTCGCTGCGCAGCGGGGGGATGCGGGGCTGAATCAGGCCCCGGGAGTAGGCCTCCTCAATGATGCCCAGTTCATTCTCCCGGACCGTGACGGGTTCATCGTGGAAGCCGCAGGTGCAGGCCGCCTCGCAGAGGGCGGGGCAGACCCTGCCGGTGAATTCGGGGAAGTTGTTTTTCTTCAGCAGCCGCTCCAGGGCCTGGGGCAGGTTGCCGGTGTAGAGCAGATCGTTCCACTCGGGCACCAGGTTGTGAAGGGGGCAGCCGGTGAACATGCCGTTGAGCTGGACACCGGACTGGCAGAAGGGGACGCCGCACTCCATGCACCGGGCACCCTGCTGGCGGCGGTCGGCCTCCTGCAGGCGGGGATGGAACTCCTTCCAGTGCTCAATGCGGTCCAAAGGGGCCTCGGCAGGGTTGCTCTGCCGGGCATATTCCATAAAACCAGTGACTTTTCCCATGACGCTCTCCCCCTCACTCCTTGGTGACAACGGTAAAGGCCTCGATCTCCGCCTGCTCGAAGCTCAGTCCCTGTCCCTGGAAGTCCGCGATGGTATCCATCATGCGGGCGTAGTCCCGGGGGAGAATCTTCTTGAAGCAGTGGGCCTTTTCGTTCAGATGGTCCAGAATCTCCTTTGCCTTGGGCGAGCCGGTGGCGGCCACGTGTTCGGTGAGCATCTGGCGGATTTCCTCCACGTCCTGCTTGTCCGTCACGGTGTCCATGGAGACCAGGGACTTGTTGAGGCGCAGGTACAGATCCCGGTCCTCGTCCCAGACGTAGGCGATGCCGCCGGACATGCCGGCTGCGAAGTTCTTGCCGGTGGGTCCCAGAACCAGCACCCTGCCGCCGGTCATATACTCGCAGCCGTGGTCGCCCACGCCCTCCACCACGGCCCAGGCGCCGGAATTGCGCACGGCGAACCGCTCTCCGGCGATGCCGTTGATGAAGGCCTTGCCGCTGGTGGCGCCGTAGAGGGCCACGTTGCCGATGATGATATTGTCCTCCGCCCGGTAGGCGGCGGTTTTAGGCGGGTAGACGATGATCTTGCCCCCGGACAGGCCCTTGCCCATGTAGTCGTTGCAGTCGCCCTCCAGTTCCAGGGTGAGTCCCTTGGGAATGAAGGCGCCGAAGGACTGACCGGCGCCGCCTCTGCAGCGGATGGTAAAGGTGTCCTCCGGGAGGGAATTGCCGTGCAGGCGGGTGATGTCGCTGCCCAGAATGGTGCCGAAGGTGCGGTCCGTGGAGGTGAGGTCCACCTTGAGGGTGGTCTTCTCCCCGGAGGTGAGGGCCCCGTTGAGCTTGGTGAGAAGCTTCATGTCCGCGGTCTTCTCCAGCTGGAAGTCGTAGATGTCCTCCGGGTCAAAGTGGGTCTTCACATCGCTGCCGGTGTAGGGGTTATTCAGGATGGAGGACAGATCCACGGTGGCAGCCCGCTCGTTGACGGCATTCTCCCGGACCTTCAGCAGATCGGTGCGGCCCACCAGCTCGTTGACGGTGCGTACCCCCAGTTTCGCCATGTGCTCCCGCAGGTCCTGGGCCACGAAGCGCATGAAGTTCATCACGTACTCGGGCTTGCCGATGAAGCGCTTGCGCAGTTCGGGATTCTGGGTGGCAATGCCCATGGGGCAGGTGCCCAGGTTGCACACCCGCATCATGACGCAGCCCATGCTGACCAGGGCGGCGGTGGCGAAGCCGAACTCCTCGGCACCCAGCATGCAGGCGATGGCCACGTCCCGGCCGCTCATCAGTTTGCCGTCGGCCTCCACAATGATGCGCGAGCGCAGGCCGTTTGCGATGAGGGTCTGGTGGGTCTCGGCCACCCCCAGTTCCCAGGGCACGCCGGCGGTGTGGATGGAACTGCGGGGAGCGGCCCCGGTGCCCCCGTCATAGCCGCAGATGAGCACCACCTGGGCGCCGGCCTTGGCCACGCCGGCGGCAATGGTGCCCACGCCGGGCTCCGAACAGAGCTTGACGGAGATGCGGGCCTGGCGGTTGGCGTTTTTCAGATCGTAGATGAGCTGCGCCAGATCCTCGATGGAGTAGATAT
>CAYXVN010000129.1:0-7348 GCA_964468565.1 uncultured Oscillospiraceae bacterium
CCCCCGGCAGAGTCCCTCCGGAAGCAGGCAGCGTGAGACTCTCAGGTTCGCATTTCCCTCAGCCTGGGACTGGGATGTGAAACCGCCCCGGACCCAGCCCCAAAGGGCCCGGCGGGGTCCCTCCCGGCGAGAGAACACCCAGGACACAGATCCGGCGCCGGAGGGAGACTGCTGGTCTGTTCGGCGTCAGTTCCCGGATTCCATTCCCTTTCAGGAGGCACACTCATGAGTGAAATCTCCATCTCCCCGGCGGTCCGGACAGACTGGCTGCGCTGGCACACCTTCCTGGAGGGGGAGGTGGACTTCTCCTTCCGGGGCAGCGCCCTGCACACCAAGGCCCACTGCGCCCGGGTGCTGCTGCTGTCCCTGCTGCTGGCGGATCGCCTGGGCCTCTCCCGGCCGGACCGGGAGGCCCTGGCCATGGCGGCCTGCTTTCACGACAGCCGGCGGCAGGACGATGGCCTGGACACCGGCCACGGTCTCCGGGGAGCGGAGTATTACCGCAGCTTCTGCCTGGAGCACCCCCTGCCCTTTGACCGCCGCTGCTTCCTGATCATGGCCTGCCACGACCGCAGCGATGCCCTGGCCTTTCCCGCCCTGGAGCGGGAGGACCCCTCAACCCTCCAGCTCTGCCGCATCTTCAAAGACGCAGACGCCCTGGACCGGTTCCGCCTGGGTCCCCAGGGACTGGATCCCTCCTACCTGCGTACCCGGGAGGCCCTGGAACTGACGGACTTCGCCCGGGACCTGGTGAAGCGGGGTCCCGCCTCCATGCTGGGTCTGGATCCGGAGGAAACGGGCTGATCCCATCTCCCGGGAAGACCATCTCCCCGCAGGGGAGAGCCTCTCCCCTGTCCCCGCCCACAGGGAGTCATGAGATACCGCCCATGGAATATCAGCGGGAAGGCAAATACCAGGCTCCTTCGGGGCGGCCCTCCTCCCGGGACGGTCCCCCTTCCCCAGGTGCTCCGGCTCCTGAAGACCGCCATTCAGAACCTGGGAGGAGGAGCGCTCTGGAGAGGGTCACCGGGGGACAGAAAGAGATCCCGGGACGGTTCTCCTTCCCAAGGCCTCTCCATCTCCTGCCAACCGCCAACCAAAACCTGCTGTGATGGAAAACGATCCCGGGACACCCCCTGCCCCTCCCCAGGGGACGAAACACCCCTCCCGGTCCGGCCCAGGATCCCGGCTCCGGCAACCCCGGACTCTGCTCTTCGAATTCGGATAGGCATCCGGGGGCCGAAATGCCCCTCCCTCCGGTACCGTTTCCCAATTCCCCGGAGGACGCACGTTCCCGGGCCCGCGCTGCAATCTCCCCCGGCCTCATTCGGAGGCCAGAGTGCTCTCCAGGACCGGATCGGATCTCCAAAACGGCGGCAGCCGGCCGGAGCGTGCACTCCAGCCGGCCACAGCAATCCCGGTTTCAGCTCTCCCGCAGCCGGCGCAGAGGGGTGTGTTCCAGGGCCAGGATGAGGGCGGTTCCCGCCACGCCCCCAATGGCCCCCTGCACCGCGTTGGCCGGGACGGAGGCCATGGCGGCGGCCCCCACCCCCAGCACCAGGCTCTCATAGACGAAGTAGCCCAGGGCCATGATGACCTCCGCCACCACAGCGGCGCACACCACTGCCGGCAGTGTGCCTCTGTGGGCCAGAAAGCGCATCAGCAGGGCGGCCACCACCGCCATGGTGAATTTGATCACAAAGGTCCCCGGGGCGTAGGACCCGTAGCCGCTGAGAATGTCCGCCAGCAGGGTGCCGATCCCCGCAGCCAGTCCCCCGTACACCGGTCCCAGCATCCAGGCGCTGAGGAGCACGGCGCAGTCCCCCAGGTTGACGTAGCCGGTGGGAGCGGGAATGGTCACCACCCGGGTGAGCACAAAGCAGAGGGCGGCCAGCAGGGCGCCGCGGACCAGAAGACGTACCTTGTTGTCTTTCATACCGTTCTTCCTTCTTTCCGGGAAGGGATGGTCCCCAACCCTGACGTCCATTCTACTCCGGACTGGTACGATGAAAAGTGCCAGTTTCAGAGAATCTTTCAGGACCAGATTGGAGGGACCCCATGCTCACCTACGACCTGGAGGGGAGAGGGGATCTCCCCCGCTACGAGTATCTGTACCGCTGCATCCGGGACGACATCCTCTCCGGCCGCATTCCCGCCGGGGAGCGCCTCCCCTCCCGCCGCACCCTGGCGGAGCACCTCCACGTGGCGGTGGTGACGGTGGAGACCGCCTACGCCCAGCTGGCTGCGGAGGGCTACCTGACCGCCCGGGAGAAGCGGGGCTACTTTGTCACCCGGATTGAGACCCGGCCGGAGCCGGTGCTACCCGCCCTGCCCCGGGGAGAGGGGACGGCCCCGGTCCCTCCTGCTGCCGCCCGCAGGGCGGACAGCACCTTCGCCCCGCCCCCCTTCTCCGTCTGGGCCAGACTGACCCGGGCGGTGCTCACGGAGGAGGGGCCGGCCCTCCTGCAGCCCATCCCCCACAACGGCATCCCGGAACTGCGCCGGGCCCTCTCCGGCCTTCTCTACCGGCTGCGTGGCATCACCGCCGCCCCGGAGCAGATCGTGGTGGGCGCCGGCACGGAGTACCTTTACAACCTCATCGTCCAGCTGCTGGGGCGGGAGCCGGTCTACGCCCTGGAGGACCCGGGGTACCCCACCGCCCACCAGGTGTATGAGCTGAACGGGGCCCGCTGCGTCACCCTGCCGGTGGACCCCATGGGGGTCAGTCCCGAGGACCTGGACCACACGGAGGCCTCCATCCTCCATCTGTCCCCCAACCACCAGTTCCCCACCGGGGCGGTGATGCCCATCTCCCGCCGCCAGGCCCTGCTGGCCTGGGCCGAGGGGAAGGAGGGAAGGTATGTCATAGAGGACGACTACGACAGCGAGTTCCGCTTCACCGGCCGCCCCATCCCTCCGCTGCAGAACATTGACTCCACGGGAAAGGTGCTCTACCTGAACACCTTCTCCCGCACCTTCTCCCCCGCCCTCCGGGTCAGCTACCTGGTGCTGCCTCCCACCCTGCTGGAGCGCTATCACAGCCGCCTGGGCTTTTACTCCTGCACCGTTCCCGCCCTGGAGCAGCTGACCCTGGCCCGCTTTCTGGACCAGGGCCACTTTGAGAGGCATCTGAACCGGGCCCGTCTGCGCTACCGGGAGCAGCGCAACCGGATCATCCGGGTACTTCAGCAGTCCCCTCTGGCTCCCCGGCTGCGCATCTCCGGGGAGAACGCCGGCCTTCACTTCCTGGTGACCCTGACCACCCACCTCCCCGACCGGGAACTGTCCGCCCGGGCCCGGCAGGAGGGCATCTCCCTGTCCTGGCTCTCCGACTTCTGCCGGGAGCCCCGGCCCCTCTGGGACCACACCCTGATCCTGCCCTATCCCGCCCTGGAGGCGGAGGAACTGGCCGGAGATCTGGTGAAGCTGGCAGGAATATTGTGAGTGCCTGCCTGGGGGGCAGATTGGAGGCCTCTCTCCGGATCTCCCCCAGAGGGGGAACCAGGCCCGGGGACCCGGCAGGGCTCTCTCCTCTCCCTGGAGAGCCCCCTGCAGCTTACTGAACCGGTCCGGAGGATCCTCCACCTCCACGGATCCCCTCCGGACCCTTTCACACCTCTTCATGCAGCATGCCACAGGAAAAGCCAGGCACTCAGGCAGAGCAGGCTGACCTGGCCCCCCACCTGACAATCCCGAATCAAGAAGGAGACGATTGCATGGCCTTTGAGAAAACCATTGGAGTAAATCTGCTGGACGGCACCCCTTTCGGCCGCCGGCAGGTGACGCTCCCGGACTGGAAGTACACCCTCACCTGCATCCCCCGTTCTGACCTTCCCGCCTGCACGGCCATGGAGAAGCTCCACACCCCGGGCCTCTGCTTTTTCTTCGGCCATCATACGGGTACCCAGCAGCCCTTTGTCTTCATGGACCGGGGAGAAGATACCCTTGGCATCCTCCTGAAGCCCCGTGACTTTGAGAGACCGGGTCCCGGCAAAGAGAACTTCTGGAGCGAGGCGGTTGTGCTGACGGACTCCGAAGGCAGCCTGAGTGCCGTAGAGCTTCAGTACCTGGCCAGCCGCTTTCAGGAACTTGCCTCCAAGGCGGGCCGGTATCAGTTCCTGAACCCGGAGTCTCTTTCCCTGCCCTCTCTCTCCCCGGAGGAGAAGGCCCCCCTGGAGGAGTGCATCCCCAATGTGGCAGCCATCCTGCCCCAGCTGGGTTATCCTCTCTTCCAGCCCCTGCCCTCCCGCCTCTCCCCGGAGGGAAGGGATTCCCGCACCCTCTTCTTCTCCGTGGAGGAGAACCTCACCGCCTCCGGAAGACTGGATCCCCAGGGCTTCTGGCTTCTGGAGGGCAGTTACCTGCGGCCGGATTCTGACGAGCACCTGCCGCCTGAGGTGAGAAAGCTGCGGGAGGACCTCTCTCCGGCCATCCGGGATCATCTTCTCCGGCGGGACATCCTGCTCTCCGGTCCCTCCCTGGCGGCCTCCCTGGTGTCCGGCACCCCCACAGAGGGGCTCACCGCCTGGAAAACCTCCCGGGGCTCACCCCTGTGGAAGATCCTGGGGCTGTCCTCCCCCGATGCGGACAGGGACAAGGATAAAGAGGGGTCCCAGTCAAAGCAGACCCCTGCCCCTCCCGTCCAGGAGAACTATTCCGAACCCAAGGTCCTCCCGGACCGTTCCGGCCAGCTGCTCCCGGAGTTCACCACGGCCATCCTGCATCTCGCCTCCAGCGAGATCCGGGCCTTCGGCCAGGGCACCCAGGACGGCTTCCTGGTGCGGAAGGGCTCCCAGGTCCGCAACGCCAAGACCTCCTGTCCCAAAAAGATTCAGGACCTGCGGATGGATCAGCGGCGCCTTGGAAGTCTGCGGGGCTGGACCCTCAACAGGGACATCCTCTTCTCGGACCCCTCCGCCGCAGCGGCCTTTCTTCTGGGCCGGGTCCCCCTGGAGGAGGACCGCTGGGTCAGCGAGGACGGCACCGCCGCGGACGGGTCTCCGGAGGAGACCCAGATCATGATGAAGCTGCCGGAGAGCAGCAAATCCCCCGCCTCCCAGCCGGTGGGCTCAGGGAGCGCTCCCCTGTCCCCGGACCCGGCCTGGAAGCTGCCCCCCATTCAGGATCTGCTGCGCCTCACCGACCGGGGTGCCAATGCCCTGGCCTACCAGAGGCGCAACGGCTTCTTTGTGCTCCAGGGCTCCACCATTGCCGCCAAAGCGGACGACTCCTGCCCGGAGAACCTCCGCACCCTGCGCAGGGACCTGCAGACCCGAAAGGTGATCCGCTACCAGGTGCTCACCCAGAACGTCCCCTTCTCCGGCTCCAGGGATGCGGCCTGCTTCGTACTGGGGACGGATGCAGAGGGAGATCCGCTCTGGAAGAACCTGGCGGATGTCACCCTGGAGGAGCTGCTGAAGCAGCCGGAGCCGGAACCCCAGCCGGAGGCCCTTCCGGAGACTCAGGCCCCTGCACCCCAGGAGACCCCTGCCACCCAGGAGGCCGCCTCTGCCCCGGCACCGGAGACCCAACCGGCCGCCACCCCGCCCGAACCCCAGCCGGAGCCGGAACCGGAACCTCAGCCGGAGCCCCCGGCGGATCCCACCCTGCTCCATCTGGACAGCACCTCCCTCCAGGCCTCCTGCCGCATCACGCCGGAGGGCTACCTGCTGCTGAAGGGCTCCCAGCTGGCCGACCCGGACATGGCCTACTGCCCGGACAACATCCGGGCGGACCGCCTCACCTGCATCCACAACGGGTCCATCCAGGACGATGTGATCACCAAGGACATTCTCTTCCGCACCCCCTCGGAGGCCTCCTCCTTCATTCTGGGGAGAAGGTCCAACGGAAACGATGTGTGGCTCAACACCTCCAACGTCACCCTGGGACTGCTGCTGGATCCTCTCCCCCTGCCGGAGGGAGTCACCTTCCCCCCGGACCGGCCCAACGGCAACCCGGTTCTGCGGCTCAACGACCGGAAGATCCTGGCCTTCGGATTTCAGCAGGGTACAGAGTTTGTGGTTCTGAAGGGTTCTCACTTCTGGTCCCAGGAGATGAAATCCTGCCTTGACTCCGTGGTGAAGATGCGGAAGATGCTTCTCTCCAGCAACACCGTTCAGGATCTGGTGTTCACCAGAGACGCCCTCTTCCCCAACGCCCTCATTGCCGCCAGCTGCATCTGCGGCGCCACCAGGAGCAGCCTCACCCTGTGGCTGCGCCGGGACGGGGTCATGCTGAAGCACCTGCCCCCGGTGGCCAGAGAGGAGGAGCTCTCCCCGGACACCGTGATCGTAACCGAGGAGGCGGACATCGCCCCGGCGGAAAGCCCGGAACCGGCCACACCGGCTACTCCGGAGGAGATGGCGCCGGAGTCCCCGGAACCTGGGGCCACTGAGCTCCCCTCCCAAGTGCCTCCGGAGCCCCAGCCGGCACCGGAACAGCCCGATGCTGCTTCGGCGGAAACCCCGGAGGGAGAGGCCAAACCTGCTCCGGCAAAGCCTGCCTCTCCGGAACCGGCAGCGCCGGAACCCCAGGCCCCTGCCCAGGCCTCCCCCATCGCCTCTCCGACTGTGACCCCGGGGCCTGAAGGGAAATCTCAGATCCCGGAGGAAGCTTTGGCAGAGAGCCCGGAGCCGGAAGAGTCGGCCCAACCGGAAACGGCAGCAGCCCCTTCTCCGGGGCCGGCGGCACCGGAGCCCCAGGGACTTGCATCTGCAGAGCTCTCCACATCTGCCTCTCCGGAGAAGGCCCCGGCGGCCGAACCCGCATCCAAGGTCCCGGATCAGGCATCCATGGAGAGTCAGGAACCGGAAGAGAAGGCCCTTCCGGAAGAGCCGGCCCAGCCGGAAGGGGCAGCACCTGCCTCTCCGGATGGAGTCCCTGAGCCGGAAGGCTCATCCCAGGCCTCCGATGCGACGAAGGCTCTCAAGCGGAAAGCCAGAACAAAATCGGCAAAGCCCAAAGGCGTCCAGGCCGCAGAGCCTGACTCCTCCAAAGCTGAACCGTCCGGGGAGCCCTCCCCGGTTCCCCCCGCCCAGGATCAGATCCTGCATCTGGTGGGGGCCCGGATCGCCGCCACCGGAAAACTCCTTCCCAAGGGCTTTCTGGTCTTCCAGGGCTCTCAGGTGTGGGGGGCGGAAAGTGCCTCCTGCCCCAAGGCCACCAGGGCACAGCGCAAGGCCTGCCTGGAGGACGGAACCATCCGGGACGGCATTCTCACCCGGGATGTGGAATTCAACAGTCCCTCCGCCGCGGCAAGCTTCCTCTACGGCCGGTCCTCCAACGGCCCCAACGAATGGGTCACTTCCGACGGAATCCGGCTGAAGGACCTTCGCCGCTGACGGTCTGG